>CAIOTL010000082.1 GCA_903861155.1 uncultured Bacteroidota bacterium | reverse complement strand
GAGCAACGAACCGAATTGCTCAAAGCGGCAGGAATGTTTTCGAGACCGGATCGTGACGAATTAGCTAAAAGAAAGAAGGACGGGAAAGCTGTAGCCAAACGCAAACAGGAAAAGAAAGATAGAACTGCCCGAAAGGAAACCGGAATTCGCTATGCCCGAGAAGGGAGTGTGTTTGTGGTGCCAAAATTATTGGCGTTGAATGATCTTGCTCATAAAGAACAAATAGAACTAGAGAAACCTAGAAATTGTTATGTCTGCAAAACGGAGTTTACTAAAATGCATCATTTTTACGACAGCATGTGCACGGATTGCGGCGATTTTAATTATGCTAAACGTTTTCAAACCGCCGATGTAAAAGGGCAAATTGCCGTGATAACAGGTTCTCGATTGAAAATTGGTTACCATATTGCGCTGATGCTTTTGCGTGGGGGAGCAACTGTTATTGCCACGACTCGGTTTCCGGTGGATTCAGCTTTGCGGTTTTCCAAGGAAGATGATTTCTCAGAATGGAACCATCGCCTAAAAATTCACGGATTGGATTTACGACATATTCCGAGTGTGGAAATTTTCTGCAATTATATCGAACAAAAATACCAACGTTTGGATATTCTCATCAATAATGCAGCGCAAACCGTGCGCCGACCCGCCGGATTTTATTCGCATTTGATGGAAAACGAAGCACTGCCAATTGCTTCTTTGCCTCAAGAAGCACGGGAATTATTGCTGGATCACACCAATTGTCTCGACGAATTGAAAGTCTTGACGTCAGGATTTTCGTCCAATGAAAATATGCCAGTGACTTGGCACGGACCAGAGCCTGGAATTGGTTTGCGGTCTTCTGCCAAATTATCTCAGATTCCGTATTCTTTCGATAATGCATTGGTAGCAGCCGAAGTTTTTCCGGAAGGGGAACTCGATGCCGATTTGCAACAAGTAGATTTAAGAAAAACCAACAGTTGGCGCTTGCGTTTAGGGCAAATAGAAACCACAGAAATGATCGAAGTACAATTGGTCAATTCGGTGGCTCCTTTTGTGTTGTGCAACCGACTTTCGGAAGTGATGAAGAAAGACAGCACGGGACAAAAACACATCATCAATGTTTCGGCAATGGAAGGGAAGTTTCACCGCTTTTTCAAGGAAGATCGCCATCCGCACACCAATATGGCGAAAGCCGCCTTGAATATGCTGACGCATACTTCCTCAGGAACTTTGGCGAAAGCCGGAATTTTTATGAATGCCGTTGACACGGGTTGGGTAACTGACGAGGATCCGGCAGAATTAGCCAAACGGAAACAGGAAGAAGAAGATTTTCAACCACCCTTAGATATTGTTGATGGTGCCGCTCGAGTGATGGATCCTTTGTTTGACGGCATTAACACAGGAAAACATTGGTGTGGAAAATTTTTGAAAGATTACAATCCGATTTCTTGGTAAAATTTTGAATTTTATAAAAATATAAACCACAACAGTAAAAATTTGTTGTGGTTTTTTATTGCGTTTGTTTTCCGAAGTCTCGGACTTTGGGGAGTAGTTAATGCAAGGGATTCTTTACTTACGACCTACTTCCTTAGCCCAGTCACCTCTGAATATTATTTTTTGGTCGTGGATTCTGAAGATAAATTTACCATATTGAACTGAAACACCAGCGGATGCGTTTACAGCCCAACAATTATCTGGAATAGTAAAGAAATTTTCGGTAGTAATTGTCTTTTTTTCTAACTGGTCTTTAATTGAAACGGTTGCTTGTGGACCAACTTCCCACCCTAGATGGGTATTATAGCTTACTTTTAAATCATCCAATAATTTGAATTTTTCATTGGTTTCGATTTTAGTTTTTATTCGGGCTATTTTGCCTTCATTTAAATCTTTTTCAGGAGTTAGCTCAATGGTCAATTTTGGCAATTCGAAAGCCGTTTTTGATGCCAAGATGTTAATGGATTCGTTTTTAATAATAGTATTGTTTTTATCGTAAAATTCGAAAGCAAGCTCCA
The DNA here is from genome assembly GCA_903861155.1 of uncultured Bacteroidota bacterium. Lineage (GTDB taxonomy): Bacteria > Bacteroidota > Bacteroidia > Flavobacteriales > Flavobacteriaceae > Flavobacterium. Next base: position 2,246 of record CAIOTL010000082.1, on the reverse strand, counting down.
TATCTTCTATTCCATCAGGGTTAATTGTTAATTGATCGGCAAAATAGCCTTCGCTATTAATGTTTTTTGAATAGATTATCTTATCATGAAATTTCACAACCACTTTTTGAACCTCCTTGTTATTGTAAAGTTCTAAAGGTATAGTGGTGCCGGTATGCATAGAAATGTTTTTAGGGCTAATAATAAGTCCTTTCATGTAATCGCGCATGGCAAACCATACCGGCCGCGGCGAACCATATTTATCATTCAAATCGCTATATCCCCAGAAACCAAACCATTCTTCTGGTTGGTCTAAAGCATGATTTTTTTTATCGCCACCTTTCCACCAGCCGTCGGCATAATAAAACGGGCACATTCCCACGGCCCCGGCATCAATCAGGTCGCGGTAATTTGAAATAAGCCCATCGCTTTGTTGTTTGAGAGTGTTGCCACCATAACGTCCATATCCTTTATGGGAAACTGAATAGCCAAATTCAGTTGTTATAAAAGGTTTTTTGAGTCCGTTTAGTTCATTTAATCCTTTTATATAATCTTTAAAACCCATGGTAGCTGTCTGGGCTTCATTATGGCCATAACAATTGTAAGCATAAACATCAAAAAAACTTTCATCCATATAATCGCTAATCATGGCATTTGCTGACAGCGTTACTGGAATTCCATGATGTCCTTCATGGATCTTATCAATTAAGGTTTTCATCAGGTCTACAAAAGCCTTTCCTGTAACCTGATGTATATGTTCTGTTTGAGGTTCATTGATAACCAGATATGTAATTATACAATCATATTTTTTTGCATAGGTCGTAACCTTTTTTACTTTTTCGATACACTCTTTTACAAACGCAGGGTCACCATAATTTTTTTCAGGATTGACGTCTAATCCCATAATCAGTTTGAGTCCCGATTTTTGGACTAGTTTCAATTGTGCTTCAGATAATTGGCTCCAAGTTCTAATGGTGTTGTATCCGCCTTCCTTGATTACTTTCAAGTCAAATTTCAATACCTCTAGATTTTCATTTTGTTGGCCTTCATAAGGATGCTGGCCTGGTCGGGCACCAATTTCATACCCAATTGCTTTTATAAAAAACTTATGCCCATTAAGGTAGTACCAATTGTCTTTTAGTTCAATTTTTGTTGTCGATTGGGAATATACGGAGAAGATGGAAGAAAGTACTAGTATACTTATCAGTATTAATTTATTTTTCATGGTTTATGTATTTATTTTAATTGTGACTTTTTCTCGGCACAATCGATTGGGTATGGGACGAAAATAAAACTATTATTCTGATTTGCCAAAACATCCTAAATAAAAAACCACAATGAGATTCGATTCTTGGCATGTTTTTTTTATTGTTTTATTCCTTGGGCACGGATTCGACTCATTACCGATAGACATTGGCACAAACTGACAAAAAAATCCATGCTATCGGCTTCAAATATGAATTGATATTGTATTGAATTGATAATCAGATATTTTGATGTAATTTAATTTTTTTTTAGTTATCTTTAAGCAAATAAATTTCAGAACAATTTAATAGTTGTTGTAATGTTGAAAACAATGCGAAAATTAACTTTCAATTAAAAAAAAATATGACAGAAGTAGCAAATTCACAAGCTTTAAGAGGAATTGTAGGAAGTACAAACGGAGAACTTTACTATGTAAAAGGACACAAAAATCTAGGTGATGGGGGTGAAGGCGTTTTTATGTGGAGAACTTATGATATTTTTAAAAACCCAACAACTGGTATTTATATTAATGACAATAATGGAACTATTTTAAAAACAACATCTAGTACAGGGTGGAATGTTGGAAGATGGGTTAGACAATACGAAGGACATATAAATGTTTTATATTTTGGGGCTTTTGGAAAAACACAAGATTACACAACTGCATTTCAAAATGCTATAGATTTTGCATCCCTTTACACCTTAAATGATCCTGAACTAAAAGGGTCTGTTGAAATTGCAAGTCCGAATACAATAAATTGTGGAAGAAATAAATTAATATTTGTGAAGACTTCCACAACTATTATCAAGACCATAACATCTTCAATAAACGCATCAGAAATGTTAATTATTAGAGCTAACAATGGCTCAATTACATTTGATAACACAAATAATATTTTTTTAACTCTAAAATCAAGTCTTGCATTAAATAACGGAGAAATAGCAACATTTGTTAAAATAGATAATATTGTTGGTTCAAATTATGAAACGTATCAATTATTTCAGTTATGAGACCAAGTACT
>CAIOTL010000081.1 GCA_903861155.1 uncultured Bacteroidota bacterium | reverse complement strand
TGACGTTTGTCATACCTATCTACCCAAAATTGGGTGGCTTTGTATGATTTTGTCATACATATAAACGAGATGCTGGGAAATCCTCCGTCTTTCCCAGCATCAAGCCCCTGCTCCGCAGTCGATGCGCGTAAAGCCCTTTCAGGACTTCCCACATCTCCAGCTTTGACGCATTTCCTTCGGGAGAAATCTCCCTCGGAAACGACTACAAAGCAGGGGCTTGTTAGCAAAAAAAAACACTTATGGCTACTCGCCATTTTTGTCTAATATCCTTTTCAAAAACTGTTTCTGTTTACTCTTTTTTAACCTATATATCGGCATATGCGTATGGGCAAAATAATTCAAAAGAAACCTGTCTTTTTTTGAATTATTAGGTGCACAATTATCCCTTTTTATTGGCTAAAGTCTTTGGCAAAAATGCATCTTCTGAATATTGATTTTCCGAATTCCAAAAAAACCAACTCTTGCCACCAGCTTTGTACACCGCATCGATTTGCTGCCTCACTTGTTCGGCTCCATACGCCTGAAAATAACCTGGTCCCAAATCTGATTCGGTAGAATCCTGTAAGTAAGGTCTTAATTTGGCTCGGTAATTTTTCACAGCGTCAATTCTCGCTTTCGCTTTGGTAACCGCATTATAAACTACGCCATAAGGGTCCAGATCGGGTTTGGGGAATACAACATTGTTCACCGTTTGACCCGGCGCATAGAGAAACGGATAAACCATAGGGGAGATATACTCGATATTTTTGCCTATCAATTCCAGGTATTGTCCAATGCCCTCAGTATCTTTCTCGCTTTCGCAAATGATGCCGAAAACGTTGGCCGAAATAATAGTATGAGGCATTTGCCGGCGTGCAAAGGCTAGAAATTTATTGATCGTTTCATATTTTTTTAGTTTGGTTTTCCCATAATCGATAGTTGACAAGTCGCCATTGTTCGTAAAGCGGACGTAATCGAACTGTATCTCGTCGAAACCTTTATTTGTGGCCTCCTTTGCGATGTTTACCAAATATTTCCAGCATTTTTTATTGTAGGGATTAAGCCAGGTTGTGCCTTCGGCATCCTTCCAGATTTGTCCATTTTTATTCATCAAAGCCAAATCAGGCCTTTTGGCCGACATCACCGGATCTTTAAAACAAACAATCCGGCCGATAACGCGGATATTATTCTTGTGAAGCTCGTTAAGGACCATAACTGGGTCGTATTTTGGAATCCAGTTTTTTAATTGCTTCACCTCTTCCACCTCCGAAGGATAACTCACATAACCATCATCCTCTTTCACGTCAGTTACATAAGTATTTATTTCGGTACGATTGGCCAAGTCGATAAAGTGTTTTAGCACCGCGGGATTACCGATGCTCCACCCTTCAATAAAAAGTCCTTTGGTGCTGTCTTGGATTTTTTTGTCAAGGATTTCGTTTCGCAATCGGAGTGGATTTTGAGAAAAAACCGTGACCGCAACTAAGATAAATAGAAAGGTTGTAATTGTTCTTATTTTAAATCGTATCATTTGTAAAATTTGATTTCGGGTGCAAAGATACACTTTGTTTCAATTTGTCACAATCGTTAGAATTCCTTCAAAACCGAGGTGGTAGAACAACAAAAATTCACACTCACATTAGCACGAAAAGTATTCAACTAATTATAAGTCGTTTTGATAACTTGTCAAGAATTATTTAACTATTTGAATCAAAATCAAAGAATGACATTTATCCTATCTACCCAAAAGAGTGGTTTTGAATAATTAGCAATTCAATTTTTGTAACTCCATAAAAAGGCTATGCACCTTTTATTTATTGCTTAACCCGATTTTTAATCTTTTTAGGAATACCAAAGTAAAAACTTTTAATTGTTACATTAAAGGCCTATTATTAAGTTTAATAAATTAACTGCCTTTAAAATATATTTTAACATTTGCTCAATTAAAATTTATTTTTTAAATTTAAAGATTAATTAATAAAGACACGTTATAATGAAGATTAAACCGAGTAAAAAACGACAGAAAATCGTTGCAACAATTTTATATTTATTTTTAATGTTTAATTATTCTTGGTCCCAAGCCCTACCATTTGAAATAAAAAACAATTCCCCTTACCCTGATAGCGCAATCTACGTAGCCATAGTTGGAAGAAATGCCACACAAAATATATTTGTGGATTTAAAAACAGGCGTTCAAAATCCAATGAATACCTCCTACAATACAATTAATGGCTATGCCGATTGTTTTACCAAATTGAGCGATATTCCAAATAAAAAAATTTCTCTTAACAAAATTTCAGGTTGTAGGGTATTTATTTCTAAAGGAAGTCAAATGTACTTAAAATTTTTTGGTCCAAATGATGGGTATGCAGGTCCTAACCCTGATAACCCTAGCGATCCAAACAATGGTATTCTTTATGAGTTTATTGAACTTACTTATGACAATATTGGCATTTGGACAAATACTACTCGTGTTGATTCCTACAACTATCCAATGGGTATTGAATTATTCGGCACTACTCCCTATCAAAAAAGAGGGGAACTCAAATCACATTCAAAAAATGGAATCGATTTTATTGCAAATGCTCCTATCGAATTCCAAGGATGTTATAATCCTACTACAGGACAAATTCGATTCCCTGCAAAAACAGCCGCATTTTCATCAACTGGTGCGTATAAAGATTATATGAAACCTTATATTGATGCTATTTGGGAAAAATATAAAAATGAAGATTTGATTTTTAACACTGGTGAAAGAGGAATATTCAAAGGAAGAGTTATCAACGAACAATTGATTATGGTAAGTCAAGATGATTTTTATTGGAAAGGACTACAAGCGATTGTAGATAGACGACCAACTACCGTAGAGGCTTTTGAAGGAAGAGGCCCTTTAAATCAACAAATAAGTATAGTTGACAATCTCATAGATACCTACGTACAAGCGCGTATTTGCGCGGCAATCAACAGACACGCAATTAATGTCACTACTCCTAATGTTGGTTTGCAAGATTTAATGAATTCAAGTAAATTCTATTTAGAATTACCTTATAACTATTACGCAAAATATTGGCATGAAGCTAACGTAAGTGTAAATGGACTTTCTTATGGATTTGCTTATGATGATGTTGCTGATCAATCTTCCACTTTATTTACGACAACTCCTTCTAAATTAATAGTAACTTTTGGTGGGTTTTCGACTGATCCTCTTGGAACCGTTCCTAATGAAATTGGCAAAACAAATCTATTCTCTTTTTATCCAAATCCTGTAGCAACAGAACTTAATGTGGCAAACAAAACGAATCAACCTATTGATAAAATTGCGATAATCGATATTTTAGGTTCTACCGTTTTTGAGCAAAAAGGTAATGTTCAAAAAGTTGATGTTCAAAAATTAACCAAAGGAATGTATATTATTCAAGTAACATCGGAGGGAGAAACCTATATAGATAAATTTATTAAAAAGTAATTATGCTGATTAATTAATACGAAAATCAAAGTATTTTGTTGTATTGGTTTTTAATCTTCAAAAACGCTTCTTCGTCTGGTGCCATAGCCGTTAAAAAAAATATTTATGACTACACACTCTTTTTTTTAAAAATATTCTTTTCAAAAACCTTGCTTTACAAAGTCTAATCCGGAAAAACGAATTCATTCACGGAAAAATCCAACACATCCGATTTCGCGGCCGCGAGTATGATTTCATCGATTCCTTTTTGAAGTAATAATGGTGTGGTATATTTTCTACTGGTGGCAATAACGGTATCTTCCATCATCATTTTAAAAAAATATTTTCCATTAGCTGCCCTAGCTTTCACGTAAGAGTATTTTTCGATATTTAACTTTATCTCTTCAATACTATCTTCACATTCCATCTTTAGCTCGAAAGATGTACTCGTAAAAATAGTTTTTCCCTTTCTGGAAGTAAATACAAATTTGTATCGATCATCAAAACGTTTACTGATAACAAATGCGCCCATAAATTAGTAGAAATATAAATTACAATTTTCTTCTCAAATTATCTTTTACTTCATCGAACCATTCGCTGCGAAGAATACTCAAAATAATACTATTGCGACGTACCTCACCGCCAAAAGTGGGCATATGATTTCGTAAAACGCCTTCGACTTTGCAACCAATGCTTTTCATTGCGGCAATGCTTCGTTGGTTGTTGGCATCGGCACGAAATTCTACGCGTTCCATTCCAAGGGTTTCGAAAGCAAATTGCAAGAGCAAAAATTTACAATGTTTGTTTAATCCTGTTCCCCTAAAATCTTTTCCGTACCAAGTATAACCCAATTGCAGGGTTTTGAACGCTAAATTAATATCATAAAAACGGGTGCTTCCGGCATATTTTCCTGATTTCTTATCGAAAACGATAAATGGAAATTCGGTTTTACTTTCTTTGGCTTTTAATGCCAATTGAATATAATGGATTAGATTTTCTTTTCCGTTGGCACGAGTTAATGAAAATTCCCAAGTTTCTGGTTCATTGTTAGAGATTTCTACTAAATTTTCAACGTCAGATTCTTGTAATGGACGAAGCAAAACAAGGTCGTCTTCGAGGATTATATTTTGCGGAAAGTTAGGAGTTGTTGGCATAGAATTTATATAGAATCGCACATGGATAGGACGAATTAAACCGTTTTTTTTTGGCCTAGATTGTAATGAAGAAAAGCTATTCGTTCATTTCGTCGTAACGCACCGGAATTTGAGGATCATACAGCGGACATTTGAATTCTTCCAAAATATCGGCAAGTAAATCCATCGTTTTGCCTTCGGTACCGTAGCAATCAATTTGTATGCTTTGAGAAGTAGTTTTGACGTGAAAAGCACCTTTTCCGTTGGTGTTTTTCCAACTATTTTCATCTACTTTTTCCCAGCTCGAAAACACCGAATTAATACGATTCAGGATTACTTGAACAGGAAGGGTTTCTAATCCTTCGACTACTTGTTGTTCGACCAAGGCTTCGTAAACCAAATGATGGTTCAGATAGATTCCGTCCTGATAGTGCCAAAAAAGTAGTTCGTACATAGTTAAAATTTTTAGCAAATGAAATTTTAAAAAAATTATTGTCTTTTTGTCACATCGAGCGCAGTCGAGATGCAATAACTGTTCTTGACTGCGCTCGAACTGACAATTAAACTTTTTTGCAAATAGAATTAATACTCGAAAGTTCCGTATTCGCTGGTAATGGTGAGCTTTTTAGTATCAGCAGCTTCTACTCTACCCACGATTTGCGCATCGACGTTGAATGATTTTGAAATGGCGATAATTTCCTGAACAACGGCTTCGGGAACGTAAATTTCCATACGGTGACCGCAATTGAAAACTTGGTACATTTCTTTCCAATCGGTTTTGGATTGCTCCTGAATCAACTTGAACAAGGGCGGAACCGGAAATAAATTGTCTTTTATGATATGCAGGTTTTGGATAAAATGCAAAATCTTGGTTTGCGCTCCACCGCTACAATGCACCATTCCGTGAATTTCATTGGATGAATAGTGATCCAAGATTTTCTTGATGATGGGCGCATAGGTTCGCGTTGGCGAAAGTACTAATTGCCCGGCATCGATGGGCGAATTTTCGACAGCATCGGTCAATTGTACCTGACCAGAATAAATTAATTCTTCAGGAACGGCAGCATCGTAACTTTCGGGATATTTGGTGGCCAAATATTTCCCGAAAACATCGTGACGCGCCGAAGTCAATCCGTTGCTTCCCATTCCACCATTATAGCTTTTTTCGTAAGTGGCTTGACCAAAGGAAGCCAACCCCACAATTACGTCACCGGCTTTTATATTGGCATTATCAATCACTTTCGATCGTTTCATTCGGGCGGTAACCGTTGAATCCACGATGATGGTGCGCACAATATCGCCCACGTCGGCAGTTTCGCCACCGGTAGAATGTATGGTCACACCAAAGGAATCGAGTTCTTTGATGAGTTCTTCGGTTCCGTTGATGATGGCCGAAATTACTTCGGCAGTGATGAGGTTTTTGTTTCTTCCAATGGTGGAAGAAAGCAGAATATTATCGGTGGCACCCACGCACAATAAATCGTCGATATTCATAATCAGGGCGTCTTGCGCTATGCCTTTCCATACTGAAATATCGCCGGTCTCTTTCCAATACATATAGGCCAAAGACGATTTTGTCCCCGCACCGTCGGCGTGCATAATGAGGCAATAATCATCATCATTGGTCAAATAATCCGGGATGATTTTACAAAAAGCCTGGGGAAATAATCCTTTGTCTATGTTTTTTATGGCGTTGTGCACATCCTCTTTGGATGCCGAAACACCACGAAGTGCATATCGTTTGCTTGAATCTGAACTCATTGTATTGTTGTGTCGTTTTGTTGCTTGTCCGCCGAAGGAGGATGGCGCAAATATAAATATTTTTTTGGGTTTCACCTATTGGGTACAGGTCAAACGCACCAGTTATTTTTTTGCCACGAATTAACCCTGATTTAAGTGATTCTAAAAATAAAATTACCTTGATTTTATCTGGCTTTGGCAGATTCGTGGAATATATAGCATTCAAATTTGTGTCAATTGGTGTAATTCGTGGCGACTTTCTTTTTTTTCTTTTTTAATTAATAGGATTTAAGTTTAAAAGTGTATGCCCTATTGGGTTTTGTCTGGGTTTTATTAATTTTAGATTCAATCTAAATAATTTAAATATATTTGATTATATTTGACTTATATATTTGATGTTTAAGCAATTATAAAAATATAAATAATTGATAAAAATTACAAAAGTGGAATCCAGCTACCACTTTAAAAAACGGGGCACAACCGAAAAGCCATAAGAGTAGGAAACTAAAAAATAGAATAAGATGCCAAAGTACGTTATTGAAAGAGAAATTCCCGGTGCAGGTAAACTAACTGCCGAACAATTGAAAGCTATTTCACAAACTTCTTGTGGAGTATTGAGCAAGATGGGACCCCAAATTCAGTGGGTTCAAAGCTATGTAACAACGGATAAAATCTATTGTATTTACAACGCGCCCAACGAAGAAATGGTTCGGGAGCATGCAAGGCAAGGTGGATTTCCGGCCAATTCGGTTAGTGAAGTTGCTACAATCATTGATCCGACAACTGCAGAATAATTGATTCCATCAAAACATAAAAAAAATGCCTATCCAAAACTGGATGGGCATTTTAATTTGAATGAATTTATTAAATGATTTACTAATTAATCATTTACAAGTGATTTTTGAATAAATTAGAGGTATTAAAAACTTTATAGCTGAAATTTCTAATACTAAAATGACCGAACTCGAACATTACATCAACTCCTACTTTGGAATCGTTAAACCAGACGAATTGGCAAAAATCGTTTCCTTATTCAAGGCGACAACGATTAAAAAAGGTGACTATTTTTTGAAATCGGGTAAAACTTGCGACCAATTGAGTTT
>CAIOTL010000080.1 GCA_903861155.1 uncultured Bacteroidota bacterium | reverse complement strand
TTCAATGGACATTCAAAATACGATTCAAAAAATACGAGAAGAACTCAATCAACATAATTATAATTATTATGTGTTGGACACGCCAACGATTTCTGATTTTGAATTCGACCAAAAACTCAAACAACTTCAAGAATTAGAAGATAAACATCCAGAATATTTTGATGAAAATTCACCTACACAACGAGTTGGTGGGGCGATTACAAAAAATTTCGAAACCGTACCGCACGAATACCGAATGTATTCCCTTGATAATTCCTATTCGAAAGAAGAATTAATCGATTGGGAAAAACGGGTTCAGAAAGTTCTGGGCGATGTTCCTTTAGAATATACTTGCGAATTGAAATATGACGGAGTATCTATTTCGATCACCTATGAAAATGGGAAATTAAAACGTGCCGTCACCCGAGGCGATGGGGTTCAAGGGGATGATGTTACCAATAATATTAAAACGATAAAATCGATTCCGCTAAAGCTAAAAGGGAATTATCTAGATAAATTTGATGTTCGTGGTGAAATTATTTTGCCTTTTGCTGGCTTCGAAAAAATGAATCAGGAATTAATCGAAATTGGTGAATTGCCCTATTCGAATCCTAGAAATACAGCTTCGGGAAGTTTGAAATTACAAGATAGTGCTGAAGTTGCAAAACGTCCTTTAGATTGTTTGCTTTATTTTCTTATTGGAAATAAATTACCGTTTAAATCTCAGTTCGAAGGTCTGGAAACCGCCAGAACTTGGGGTTTCAAAGTGCCGAAAGAAGCCAAATTAGCCAATAGTTTAGACCAAGTTTTCGAATTTATAGATTATTGGGATGTTCATAGACATAATTTACCCTACGAAACCGATGGAGTGGTGGTAAAAGTAAATCGGTTTGAATACCAAGATGAATTGGGTTTTACAGCTAAATGTCCGCGTTGGGCAATTGCTTATAAATTCAAATCGGAGCAAGTTGCAACACGATTAAATTCTATTTCCTATCAAGTCGGAAGAACTGGTGCTATTACTCCAGTTGCGAATTTAGAACCCGTGCAATTGGCAGGAACTATCGTAAAACGGGCTTCTTTGCACAATGCCGACCAAATCGAAAAATTAGATATTCGCATTGGCGATACCATTTTTGTAGAAAAAGGAGGGGAGATTATACCGAAAATTATCGCTGTAGATTTAAGCAAAAGACCAGATAATTCCGAACTTACAAAATACATCACGCATTGTCCGGAATGCAACACTCAATTAGTTCGTAGCGAAGGCGAAGCCAATCATTATTGCCCTAATTTCTATGGTTGTCCGCCGCAGATTATTGGCAGAATCCAGCATTATATTTCCCGAAAAGCAATGGATATTGAAGGGCTTGGCGGCGAAACGGTTGCGTTACTTTTTAATAACGGACTGGTTCATAATTATGCTGATTTGTATGAATTGACCGTAAGTCAAATTCTGCCTTTGGAGAGAATGGCGCAAAAATCGGCAGAAAATTTGGTCAAAGGTGTCGAAAATTCTAAAGCTATTCCTTTCGAACGTGTTTTGTACGCCCTTGGAATTCGTTTTGTGGGTGAAACTGTGGCTAAAAAATTAGCCAAACATTACAAAAGTATCGAAGCTTTAAGTAAAGCTCCGTTTATGGATTTGGTTTTGGTGGATGAAATTGGAGGCCGAATTGCACAAAGTGTAATTGATTTCTTTGAAAATCAAGAAAATAGAATTATCATTGATAGATTAAAAAAGTACGGGATACAATTTGAAATTGTTGAAAAAATTAATCCAAATACCACGAATAAACTATCCGGTAAGACCTTTGTTGTTTCGGGTGTTTTCGAACAATTTTCGAGAGATGATTTGAAGAAATTAATTGAAGACAATGGCGGAAAAACAGGAAGTTCCATCTCGTCAAAAACGGATTACATAGTCGCTGGAGCCAATATGGGGCCAGCAAAACTAGAGAAAGCAGTCAAGTTGAAAATTTTAATTATTTCGGAATTAGATTTTATGCAAATGATTAAAACAAATTAAACAATGATCGTGAATATTTTGAATAAATAAAATTTATGGAAGCATTGAAAAGCAATAAAACGGTAGTATATTTGAAAATCAGTTTTTTTACTACAGCCTTGATTTTATTAATCAGCGAAATAGTGAAATTTCAGCTTTTGATATATTTTGCCAAACCATTCCTGATTCCAATTTTGATAACATTGTATTTTTTCTCTTCAAAGAAAAAAAATCTTATTTATCTATTTGCCCTTTTGTTTGCGTTTATTTCTAATGTTCTATTTTTTGGAATCCTACCGGAATACCTGTTTTATGGGTTGACGGCCTTTATGATTTTTCGGTTTTTGATCATTTTGGTGATCTACAGGGTTATCGACCATAATAATTTGTTGCCACTTACCATAGCAACCGTGCCATTTTTGTGTGTTTTTTTTTATATTTATTAAGTATAACCGAAGATGCTCTTGGTACGAGTTTTTACCCTGCGATGTTCAACGCTTTTTTAATATCGTTTTTAGGAGGGATTTCCTTGTCGAATTATATTTTGAACGATAACAAGAAAAACTCTTTGTTGCTCATAAGTACATTGATGTGCGTGACTCAAAATTTCCTTTTTATTGTTCAAAAATTCTATTTTTCAAATGCTATTTTCCAACCTATTGCCGTTATTATATTTGCTGCTTCCCATTATACTTTTTATAAATTTTTAATTTTGGACGAAGAATTAAAAACGGAATAATTGCATGCTAAATAGGATGATTATGAATATTTTTAAAAACGAAAGTAATCTTGAAAAATTAATTATAGTTTCCTACTTTGCTGTTGCTTTAGTAGAAATATCCGCTGAATTGTTTTCTTATAAACCCATTCTATTTATTTTTAAGCCCCTAATTTCATCATTTTTAATGGCTCTTTATTGGAAGACTTCCAATGAAAGAAACGTATTGTTTTTTTTGGTGATATTCTTTTCTTTGATTACCAATTTTCTTTTTATTCCAAACACCGAAAAATGGCTATTTTTAGGTCTGATTGCTTTTTCGGTACACCGAATTCTAACGATTTTATACTTGGTTAAGTTGACGAAAATCAAGGATTGTATCCCATTGATTATTGCAACCATACCTTTCCTCTTTTTTTTCTTTTACTTATTGTCTGTTTCGGGAGAAATGCCAACACCAACCCATATTGTGTTATTAATTCAGAATATACTGGTTTCCATTCTTGGAGGAATTATAGTGTCGGATTATGTGATGAATTACAATAGAAAAAATCCGTGGTTGCTAATATTTGGATTATTGTCAGTAACACTTTATTTCATCGTTTTTATTGAAAAATATTACCTATCAGATCTTTTGCCAACAATATTTAGACCAATGGCGATGACACTGAATACAGCTGTTTATTATACTTTTTACAAATTTGTAATTGGAACGGAAAGACTAAACGACAATTGATTTTCCGATGGATGATTTTGCTTTGTCATTGTCTAAATAAAAGTCGATTCGACCCAAATTGATACCATAACAACCCACTTGGTTTACCAAAACTTCTTTTCCGTCCAAGTTTTTCACGATAGTTGGTTTGTCAAGAAAAGTGTGGGTATGACCACCAATAATTAAATCAATGTCTTTCGTAAGTTCGGCCAGTTTCAAATCGGAAATTTTATTTGGTTCTTCCTTGTATTTGTAGCCAAGGTGCGAAAGGCAAATGACCAAGTCACATTTTTGTTCTTTTTTTAGAATCCGAACCATTTCTTGAGAAGTTTCAACGGGATTATGATACACCGTTTCCTTGAACATTTGTTTGTCAACCAGACCGTCGAGTTCTACTCCAAGCCCAAAAAACACCCACTTTTACGCCGTTTTTATTAAAAATTTTGTAAGGCTTTACAAAGCTGGCCATCGAAGTATTCTTGAAATCATAGTTTGCCGAAACAAATTCGAAGGTGGCGTGAGGCATTTGTACAGTCAAACCATCAACACCATTGTCAAAATCGTGATTACCTATTGTTGATAAATCATATTTCATCATGCTCATCAACTTGAATTCAAGCTCGCCTCCATAATAATTAAAGTAAGGAGTTCCTTGAAAAATATCGCCGGCATCAAATAGCAAGACATTCGGATTTTCCTGACGAATGGTTTCTATCAATTCAGCTCTTCTGGAAACGCCGCCCATATTGGGATTTCGAGGATCATCCAACGGAAATGGGTCAATATGGCTGTGGACATCATTGGTGTGAAGTATTGTTATGTGTTTTACTTTTGCCGATTCAAAACTACTCAATGACAAACCCAAACTCAATAAAGCCGTTCCTGCAGCCGTCTTTTCGATAAAATTTCTTCTTTTCATTTCTTTCTTTTTTTAATCTAAAATCTGCAATATTATTCAACGCTCACTCTCACGTCATTGATCAAGGGAATCGTGTCCACTTCCTTGAAAAAATCAATTAGCACATTTCTTAATTTGTAATTTAAATCATATCTCTGGACTCCTTTTTTGAAGAAATTCATGCTGTCGCCTCCGTTTGCCAAATAATCATTGGTGGCAACATAATAAATGGTTTCTTTTTCGACCGGTTTTCCTTGAATTAAAATATTTTTGGCAACCTGATCCTTTCCAATGGTAAAGGTGATTCCAGATAAAGGATGCGGTTTTTTTGCGACGATAAAATAGTTGACCAATTCAAAAATTTGCTCCCCTTTTAATCCTACAACCACAAGACTGTTTTCAAAAGGCATAATTTCATAAGCGGTTCTCGAAGTAACATTCCCTTTAGGAAGGATAGAGCGAATGCCTCCGTGATTTAGCAAGCATAAATCGATATTCTTTTTTTCTCGGGCTTGAAAAACCAAATTTCCCTGTTTTAAGGTGACATCGGCCATTAAATTGCCAATGGTGGTTTGCCATTTTCCAGTGCTTTTGTCCAATGTTACTGGACAATATACCAAAACACTGTCTAAATCTTTGGTAATGTGTTCCCGATATGGTTTGATATAGTTTTTAATTTTCTTTGCCTGTTCACTTTGTAGATTCGTGTTAGGAACTTGATTTCCTTTTTCGGTAATTGGTATTCGTTTCCATTCAATCTTCGAAACATGAAAATTTTGATTGCCACAAGAAAAAACAAAAAAAAGTGTTAAGAATATAACAAAAAGTTTTAAAACACAATTATACTTTTTTAAATTTACCATCTGAAATGTGACTTAAATAATTAATTTTGTAATCAGGTAAAAGTAATATGTTTTTAAATTATTTAAAGAATTTTTTTTTAAAAAGAATATTGAAAAATAGGCTACACAACGTAAAAAGTAGCATGTTCACTGATTCTATTCTGACCATTGGACTTCTTATAGATGAGAGCTATTTTTTCGAAAAAGACGATTTGATAAAGGAATTAGTTTCAAAAGGAATTATAGAAAGCAATATAACAATTGTTGTATACAGAGATAAATTAAAGAAAAAAGAAATCTATTCACAGCCAACATTTGGCATTAAACATCTCAATTGGAAAGCTGAAATTACAAATCCGACGGTCAAAGATTTCATTAATGAAAAATTTGATTTGTTAATCAGTTATTACGATGTGGAGAAAGCAATTTTATTGACCATTACCCAAAATTCGAAGGCACAGTTTAAAGTTGGTTTTTCGTCAATAGATAAAAGATTAAACCATTTGATGATCAATACCAATGCCGAGAATTATAAAGTTTTTGTACACGAACTATTTAGGTATTTAAAAATATTAAACAAAATATAAACTCAATATGCAATCATTAATAGGTACGGGCGTTGCCCTCGTAACTCCTTTCAAAAGCGATTTTTCAATCGATGTAGAAGCATTAAAAAGGATCATAAATTTTTCTATCAACGGTGGAGTTGAGTATCTTGTAATACTTGGTACAACTGCGGAAAATGCAGCCTTATCTCGTGAAGAAACGGAATTTGTTATAAAAACAGTACTCGAAACAAATAAAGGAAGATTGCCATTGGTTCTAGGACTTGGAGGAAATAACACTGCGAAACTTGCAGAAGAATTAAAAACGAGAGATTTGTCGCAATTTGCCGCCATATTATCAGTAGCTCCCTATTATAACAAACCTACACAGGAAGGAATTTATCAACATTTCAAAGCTGTTGCTGAAGCTTCTCCAATTCCGGTGATTTTATATAATGTGCCAAGTAGAACGGGAATCAATATGTTGCCGTCAACGGTTTTGCGTTTGGCAAATGATTTTAAAAACATTATAGGCATCAAAGAAGCCGCAGGTGATATGATACAGGCAATGAAATTAATTAAAGGAAAACCGAAAGATTTTCTAGTAATTTCTGGAGATGACATGATTGCGTTGCCAATGGTTTTAGCTGGGGGAGCTGGCGTTATATCGGTAATTGGACAAGGTTTTCCAAAAGAATTTTCCGAAATGATTCGGTTAGGATTAAACGGAAAAGTAAATGATGCCAACAAAATACATTATTTTTTTATGGATTGTATCGACATGATTTTTGAGCAAGGAAATCCGGCCGGAATTAAACAGGTCTTTCAATCACTGGGAATGATCGAGAACACGGTCCGTTTACCTTTGGTGAAAACGGATGAATCACTAACCAGCAGAATTAATCAATTCGTAGAAATAATCAATAAATTGACATAAAATCACCTCCCTTTATTAAGCAAAAATATATTTTGTATTAGCTAAATTAATAACTAAATTTGCCATCGAAACTTCGGCATGATTTATGGTAGTTGGAAATAACTGATAAATCAAAAAAAAAGTAAAAAAATAAAATGAAAAAAATAATTTCTCTGTTACTTGTTATTATTGTTTTTGGTTCTTGCAGTAATTATCAAAAAGCATTAAAAAACGAAGATGTTGCCGTAAAGTTTGAAATGGGGACTAAATTATATGATGCAGGAAACTATTCAAAAGCTATTCGACTATTTGAACAAATTGCACCAGCATATAGAGGAAAACCGCAAGCTGAAAAATTGTTCTATATGTTTGCTCAATCCTATTACAAAACGAAACAATATTATTTGGCAGGATATCAATTTGAAAGTTTTGTTTCGGGATATCCAAAAAGCGAAAAAATAGAAGAAGCCGCTTATTTAGGAGCCAAATGTTTTTCGATGTTGTCACCAGTTTATAGTTTAGATCAAACGGATACTTTTAAAGCAATCGAAAAGTTGCAGGTATTTATTGATGGTTATCCAAATTCAAAGTATTTGGTAGAAGCCAATAAAACTTTAAAGGAATTGAATGAAAAAATCGAGAAAAAAGTATTTGAAAATGCCAAAGGATATAACACCATTATGGATTATAAATCAGCAATGATAGCTTTAGACAACTTTGTAACTGATTATCCTGGAACGCCATTCAAAGAAGATGCTTTATATTACAAATTAGATTCGGCTTACCAACTAGGGATCAATAGTGTTCCTTCAAAAATGCAAGAACGATTGAATGTTGCCAAAACAGCCTATTCGAACTTGATGAAATTTAAAGTTGATACAAAATATAAAAAAAATGCTGACGAAATGTTAGTAAGAATTGAAAAAGATTTAAAAAATTTCACTAAATAAATAAGCCATGGATTTAAGAAAGACAAATGCTCCAGTAAACACAATAACTTATAATAAAAATATTATTGAAGAGCCTACAGGCAATGTGTATGAAGCTATAACCATTATGGCCAAAAGAGCAAACCAAATCAATTCCGAAATTAAAAAGGAATTGACTGAAAAACTAGAAGAATTTGCTACCTATAATGATAGTCTTGAAGAGGTTTTTGAAAACAAAGAACAAATTGAGGTTTCAAAATTCTACGAAAAATTGCCTAAACCTCATGCTTTGGCAGTTCAAGAATGGTTAGATGGTAAAATCTACCACAGAGAAGGAAATAAATAATATTGATTGTGTCAGTTTTAAACGGGAAAAAGATTTTACTGGGAATTTCCGGTGGAATTGCAGCCTATAAAACTGCTACATTAGTTCGACTTTTTATAAAAGCAGGTGCACATGTCCAAGTGATAATGACACCTGCTTCTAAGGATTTTATAACGCCTCTCACGTTATCCACTCTATCCAAAAATCCCGTTTATTCTAGTTTTTACGACGAAAGTGAAGAAAACGAAAAATGGAATAGTCATGTCGAATTAGGCCTTTGGGCAGATTTGATGGTCATTACTCCTGCAACTGCAAATACATTGTCGAAAATGGCAAATGGAATTTGTGACAACCTCCTGATCGCGACTTATTTGTCGGCAAAATGTCCCGTTTATTTTGCGCCAGCAATGGATTTGGACATGTACATTCATCCATCAACAATGGCGAGTTTCAAGAAATTAGAACGGTATGGAAACACAATGATTCCTGCCGAAAGCGGTGAATTGGCAAGCGGTTTATCCGGTGAAGGTAGAATGGCTGAACCGGAAAATATTCTGGCTTTTCTCGAAGCCGATATAGAAAGTCGATTACCATTAAAGGGAAAAAAAATACTAATTACTGCTGGTCCCACATACGAGGCGATAGATCCTGTGCGTTTTATAGGAAATCATTCTTCGGGGAAAATGGGTTTTGATATTGCGCAAAGTGCAGTAAATTTTGGTGCTTCGGTAATTTTGGTTTCAGGACCTTCTAATTTTACGATAGTAAATAATTTGATAAAAGTTGTTCGAGTTATTTCGGCTCAAGAAATGTATGAGACATGTCATCAGTATTTTGGAAATGTGGATGTCATGATTGCTGCTGCTGCCGTCGCCGATTATAAACCAAAGAATGTAGCGTCACAAAAAATTAAAAAATCAGCCGATAATTTCACAATTGAGCTCGAAAAAACAAATGATATTCTGGCTTCATTGGGCGAAATCAAGAGAAATCAGTTTTTAATTGGCTTTGCCTTGGAAACAGAAAATGAAATTGAGAATGCAAAGTTGAAAATTCAGAAAAAAAACCTAGATTTGATTATTCTTAATTCTTTACAGGATCAAGGAGCCGGTTTTGGAAAGTCGACCAATAAAGTCACTTTCATTGACAAGAATTTCAAGGTAGAACCTATGGAATTGAAATCGAAAGAAGCAGTCGCCAATGATATTTTAAACAAGGTAATAGCCCATTTTCATGAATAAAATAGTTGTTTTTTTTGTATTGCTTACTTGCGGTATCATTCAAGCGCAAGAATTAAATTGTACTGTGACGGTAAATACACAAAAATTATCGAATTCTAACCAAAAGGTTTTTAAAACTCTTGAAACTTCATTAGGAGAATTTGTAAATCAAACCCATTGGACAAACAAGACATTTAAACAAAACGAAAAAATTGATTGTTCGATGTACATTACCATTTCATCCAACAATTCCGATCAATTTGTGGCTACAATCCAAGTTCAATCATCAAGGCTAATTTATAATTCTTCTTATTCGTCGCCAATATTAAATTTCAACGATAAAGATTTCAGCTTTAGTTATACGGAGTTCGAAAGTTTAAATTTTAATCCTACCTCATTTGAATCGAATTTGGTATCCGTGGTTTCTTTTTATAGTTATGTGATTTTAGGAATGGATGCGGACAGTTTTGTGTCATTTTCAGGAGATTCTTATTTTGAAATTGCGCAAAATATTGCAAATGTTGCACAACAAAGTGGTTATAAAGGCTGGAACCAAGCAGATGGAAACCAAAGCAGATATTTTTTGATAAACGACCTAATGTCTCCAACTTATAGTGAAATTAGGCAAACCGTTTATGGCTATCACTCTGGTTTTGATTTAATGAATCAGGATTTGAAAACGTCAAAAGAAAAAATTAAAGATGCTCTGCTAAATCTTGGAAAATTAAGTTCATCAAGACCAAATGCCTTTTTGACACGGGTATTTTTTGACGCTAAATCAGATGAGATTGTTTCTGTTTTTTCTGGAGGGCCAAGTATTTCGATTTCAGATTTAATCGATAGTTTGAATAAAACTTCTCCCATGAACTCCAGTAAATGGTCGCTAATTAAGTATTAATTAGTTTTTAAATCGTAACTATTTCCGATTCTTTATTTCAAAAAAAATATAAATGATAACTTCACTGTCGATAAAGAACTATGCATTAATCGAAAAATTGTCCATCGATTTTTCGGATGGATTTTCAATTATTACAGGAGAAACTGGTGCAGGAAAATCAATAATTTTAGGCGCTTTGGGTTTGGTTTTAGGGAAACGAGCCGACTTGACTTCCTTGAAAAATAAGGAAGAAAAGTGTATTATCGAATCACATTTTGAAATCTCGAAATACAACTTGCAATCTTTTTTCAAGGTCAATGATTTAGACTATGAAGATGAAACCATTATTAGACGTGAAATTTTGCCTTCTGGAAAATCGAGAGCTTTTGTCAATGACAGTCCAGTTAATCTTCAGGAATTGCAGGAATTGAGTTTACTTTTAATCGATATTCATTTGCAACATCAAACGCAGGAACTTTCGGAAGAAAAAGTACAGTTCGAAATTATTGATGCAATAGCAGGCAATCAGGAGAATATTTGGGATTATCAAGTGTTTTTGAAAAGCTATAAATCGGATAAATCTAAATTAAATTTGCTTGTCAAAAAACAATCTGAATCTAATAAAGAACAGGAATACAATACTTTTTTGTTGGATGAATTAGTGGCATCAAATTTAAAATCAGGTGAACAAGAAACCCTTGAAAATGATTTTGAAAAATTGAATAACGTCGAAATTATAAAAGAATCTATTGATAAATCTCTGGCTATTGCCAATGAAGAACAAATAGGAGTGATGTACAATTTGAAAGAAATCAAGGTTTCTCTGCAAAAAATAGAGACTTTTTCTCCAGAATATTTTTCTTTGTTGGAAAGAATAACGAGTTTGACCATTGAGTTTGATGATATTTCGGATGAATTGAATCGTTGTTCGGAAAAATTAATAAATGACCCGGAACAACTAGATTTAATCAGTCAAAAGCTACAATTGATATACAGCTTGCAAAAGAAACACCAGGTTTCTTCGGTTGAAGAATTGTTGGAAATTCAAACCAAATTGGAAAATTCACTTTTAGAAATTGGAAATTTAGAAACGGAAATTGCTGTCTTGACGGATTCAATCGAAAAAAAAACAGTTGAATTAGATACTTTAGCAAATACGATTCATAAGAAAAGAATAGATTCCATTCCTGTTTTATCTCAAAAGCTGATTGCAATTTTAGAGACTTTGGGAATGCCTAACGTGCGTTTCAAAATCGATATTAATATCACTTCCACTTATTTTGAAAATGGAAAAGATGAACTTCAATTTTTGTTTTCGGCCAATAAAGGAACTGATTTTGGATTGTTGAAAAAAGTGGCTTCCGGCGGGGAAATGTCGAGAATTATGCTGGCTGTGAAATCAATTTTGGCACAATATTCAAAACTACCAACCCTCATTTTTGATGAAATTGATTCCGGTGTTTCTGGCGAAATAGCTAACAAAATGGGCGAAATTATGAAAGAGATGAGTCAGAAAATGCAAATTTTCGCCATTACGCATTTGCCGCAAATTGCCGCAAAAGGAAAAGCGCATTTTAAAGTTTCTAAATCAACCATTGGCGAGGAAACACTTTCTGAATTGAAATTATTGTCCCGCGAAGAGCGACTTGTCGAAATTGCTCAAATGCTGTCAGGAACCGTCGTTTCTGATTCGGCATTAAACCACGCAAAAGCCTTGTTGGGCTAAAGAAATTCCCTATATTTGTCAACTTAAAAATGAACAACGAATAACCGAATAACCGAATTAACCTTTACAAATATGATCATAGAACCAAGAATGAGAGGATTTATTTGTTTGACATCACACCCAAAAGGATGCGAGCAAAACGTGAAAAATCAAATCGAATATATTAAATCAAAAGGAGCAATTAATGGACCTAAAAAAGTTTTAGTAATTGGTGCTTCAACCGGATTCGGTTTAGCTTCAAGAATTACGGCTGCTTTTGGTTCCAGTGCTTCGACAATTGGCGTTTTTTTTGAAAAACCACCCGTTGAAGGAAGACCAGGTTCTCCAGGTTGGTATAATTCGGCAGCTTTCGAAAATGAAGCACAAAAAGCAGGATTATATGCAAAAAGCATTAACGGTGATGCCTTTTCTAATGAAATTAAAAAACAAACTTTAGATTTAATAAAAGCCGATTTGGGTCAGATTGATTTGGTGATTTACAGTTTGGCTTCTCCGGTTCGTGTTCATCCAGTTACTGGTGTGTTGCATCGTTCGGTTTTGAAGCCAATTGGAACCACTTATACCAACAAAACTGTTGATTTTCATACTGGAATAGTTTCCGATATCAGTATCGAACCTTGTCAAGACGGCGATATCGAAAATACAGTTGCCGTTATGGGAGGCGAAGATTGGGTAATGTGGATTGATGCTTTGAAAGCTGAAAATCTTTTGGCGCCAGGTGTTACGACCGTAGCTTATTCTTATATTGGACCATCATTAACAGAAGCAGTTTACAGAAAAGGAACCATAGGTTGTGCAAAAGACCACCTTGAAGCCACGGCTTTTGCCATTAAGGATAGTTTAAAACCGATTGACGGAAAAGCATTTGTTTCCGTTAATAAAGCATTGGTAACACAAGCAAGTTCAGCCATTCCTGTTATTCCATTGTACATTTCGTTGCTGTATAAAATAATGAAAGAAGAAGGAATTCACGAAGGTTGTATCGAGCAAATGCAACGTTTGTTTCACGATAGATTGTACACCGGAACAGCAATTCCTACAGATGAAAAAGGTAGAATTCGAATTGATGACTGGGAAATGCGTGCCGATGTTCAAGAAAAAATAGCAACTTTGTGGAAACAAGCAACCACCGATAGTTTGCCTCAAATAGGGGATCTAGAAGGGTATAGAAATGACTTCTTAAATCTTTTTGGTTTCGAATTTGAAGGTGTGGATTATAAAGCCGATGTGGATGAAATGGTAGGTATTTCAAGCATAGTTTAATGATATAAAATAGGCTTCTAAAAATATAAATGTTTAAAACCATCACAATTTTAGGGATGTTTTTTTTATGGATAAAGATTATCTTTGTTAAAATTTTCAAGCATAAAAGTTTAATCCTTAATCTAAGATTATGTTGTTTTCTTTAATCATTCCAGTTTACAATAGACCAGATGAAATTGACGAACTTTTAGAAAGTTTGTCGCAGATAGATTATGAAGAAGATTTTGAAATTGTAATCGTTGAAGATGGTTCTTCATTAAAATGCGATGACATAGTTCGTAAATATGATGGGAAAATGACTATTTCCTATTTCTACAAGGAAAATTCAGGCCCAGGGAATTCTAGGAATTTTGGAATGGAAAAGGCGAAAGGTGATTATTTTATCATTTTCGATTCAGATTGTATTATTCCAAAAAACTATTTGACCGAAGTAGTCAATGCTCTAAAACAAAATTATGTAGATTGTTTTGGCGGTCCTGACAAAGCTTTAGATAGTTTTTCAGACATTCAAAAAGCAATTAATTTCGCGATGACTTCCTTTTTTACAACTGGTGGGATTCGAGGTGGTTCCGAAAAAATTGACAAGTTCCAGCCAAGAAGTTTTAATATGGGATTGTCTCGAAAAGCTTTTGAAGCTTCAAATGGTTTTGGTAATATCCATCCGGGTGAAGATCCAGATTTGTCGATACGATTATGGAATTTGGGTTTTGATACCAAGCTTTTTTCAAAAGCTTTCGTCTATCACAAAAGAAGAATTGATTGGGGAAGATTTTCGGTTCAGGTGAATAAATTTGGTAAAGCCAGACCAATACTGAATAGTTGGTATCCTCAATATAACAAGTATGTTTTTTTCTTTCCTTCGGTTTTTATAATCGGATTTGTTGTTGCGCTTTTTCGGTCGTTAATTTTTAACCATGATTTGTTGCTTCAATTGTATTTTGGTTACTTTTTGGTATTGTTTTTGGTGTCAACTTATAAGAATAGAAGTTTAAAAATAGGCTTCTTGTCAATAAAAGCAGTTTGGAAACAATTTTATGGTTATGGAACTGGTTTTATAGAATCATTTATAAAGATTATTATTCTGAAACAAAAACCACATGAAGCTTTTCCAGAATTGTTTTTTTTAAATTAATATGACGAAAATAATTGGTTTAACCGGAGGAATTGGGAGTGGAAAAACTACCATTGCCAATCATTTTATGGCGGCTCGAATCCCGGTTTATATCGCCGATGATGAATCCCGTAAGATTATGCAATCGGCAGAAATTATTGCTGATATTAAAAAAACATTCGGCAACGAAATTTTCGAAAATGAAATTTTAAATCGCAAGAAACTATCCGAAATCGTATTTAGCAATCCCGAAAAATTAGAACAACTTAATGCCATTATTCATCCTGCCGTAAAAAAACATTTTGGCAACTGGATTTTAGACCATAAAAATTCTCCTTTTGTTATTTATGAAGCCGCAATTTTATTTGAAAGCGGCAGTTATAAAAATTGCGATTTAATAATTACTGTTACTGCACCGCTAGAATCAAGGATTCAACGAGTGATTCAACGGGATAAAACCTCTCGTGAGCTGGTTTTGAAGCGAATTAATACACAATGGAATGATGATCAACGAATTTCAAAAAGCGATTATGTTATTGAAAACGTTAATCCTGAAACTGCAAAATCAGAAGTTGGAAAAATTCTTAAAATTTTGAAGATTCAATAATCTGAGGGTTTGTTGTTAATCTTTGGTTAATTTATTATTATTTATATTGTTAAAATGCTAATTTTGTATCGATGAATAAATTGTTTTTTAGAATACTTGTTTTGTTGATGAGTTTATCTTTGATTGGGATAATTTTAGTTCAGGTTTACTGGTTTAATACTTCGTTCAAAAATAATGACGAACAATTTAAATTCCATATCAAGCAGGTTATGGGCAATGTGGCCGATAAAATTCAAAAACAAGAAGCTTACAGTTTCTATGATAAATACAATCATTATAAAGATAGTACGGGAAAACTTCCACAAAAAAATGATTTATTGGAATTTTATTATATCCAGAAAAACAATAAAACTAATAAAACCACTATATATTCAAACAGTATAATTGCGGAAGATTACGATATATCTTCTACGTTCTTTGAAAAAAAAATAGATAGTGTGAGATACAAAAGCTTCAATTCTAAGAGAGTTACTGAAGTTTACAATAATAATCAATTCGATAATTCAAGAGTTCAGCATAAATTAACTCCCGACATAAAGATTGAAAAGTCCGGAAACTTGGATGTGTTGGATAATGCTCAGTTTGAGATTTTCTTTAAGGATATTGCTTCGACAATGCCAATACAAGAAAGAGTTTCGAAGGAAAGTTTGGCTAAACTCTTAAAGAAAGAACTTGAAGAATATGGAGTAAAGACACCTTTTGAATTTGGTGTTTATAGTAATGGGTTGGCAACAAAAGTTAAGTCGGATGGGTTTAAATACGATAAAAATTCAACTTATTCAATTTCAATTTTTTCTGATAATGAGGGAAATAGTAAATATCAATTATTAATTTCATTTCCTCAAAAAAAGAAGTTTTTGATAACAGATCTTATTGGAATCACTTTATTGTCGATTATTTTCACACTGATCATTATTATTGCTTATACAAGTGCGTTGAACCAATTGATTCGCCAACGCCATATTTCTGAGATAAAATCGGATTTTATCAATAATATGACCCATGAGTTCAAAACTCCAATTGCAACAATAAACTTGGCTTTGGATGCCATAAAAAATCCGAAAATCATTGATGATAAGGAAAAGGTATTGAAATATATTCAAATGATTAAGGATGAAAATAAACGAATGCACGCCCAAGTTGAGAATGTTTTGAGGATTTCAAAACTAGAAAAAAAAGAATTGGATATCGCTAAGGAATCCAGCAATATCCAGGATATTATTGAAGATGCCATAGAACATGTAAGTTTGATTTTAGAAGATAGACAAGGAACAATAACAAAACATTTTGAAGCCGATCGAACTGGTGTTTTAGTAAATGAAGCTCATTTTATAAATGTAATTGTAAACATTTTGGAGAATGCCATTAAATATTCGCCAGATGTTCCAAAAATTGACGTTTTTTCAGAAAATGTAAAAGATTTCGTGATCGTTAAAATAAAAGACAACGGTATTGGAATGAGTAAAGTTGCCCAGAAAAGGGTTTTTGAAAAATTTTATCGAGAACATACTGGAGATGTTCATAACGTTAAAGGACACGGTTTGGGTTTGGCTTATGTAAAAAAAATTGTAGATGACCATAATAGTCAAATTTTTGTAGAAAGTGAAAAGGGAAAGGGAAGTACCTTCATAATAAAATTACCATTAATAAATTAAAAATATGGAAAATGTAAATAAACGAATTCTTTTAGTGGAAGATGACCTAAATTTTGGGGCAGTGCTAAAAGATTATTTAATGCTAAATGACTTTGATGTTACTTTGGCCAAAAACGGAATGGAAGGCTTTGAAAAATTCAGAAAAGACACTTACGATTTGTGTATTTTGGATGTGATGATGCCTTATAAAGATGGTTATACTTTGGCAAAAGAGATTAGAGAAAAAAATCAGGAAGTGCCAATTATATTTTTAACAGCAAAATCTATGAAAGAAGATGTTTTGAAAGGATACAAAGCTGGAGCAGATGATTATTTGAACAAGCCATTTGATTCAGAGGTGTTGTTGATGAAAATAAGAGCCATAATTCAAAGGAAATCTTCGGGTGTAAAAGCAGAACCGGTTCAATTTGAATTTAATATTGGTAAATTTCATTTGAATTCAAAACTTCGATTTTTGACTTTCGACGATGAAGAACCAGTTAAATTATCTCCCAAAGAAAATGAACTATTAAAAATGTTGATTCTTCACGAGAATGATTTGATGCCTAGAGAATTAGCCTTGACAAAGATTTGGAGAGACGATAACTACTTTACTTCAAGAAGTATGGACGTTTATATCGCCAAATTGAGAAAATATCTTAAACTAGATCCAAATGTAGAAATTCTGAACATTCACGGTGAAGGATTTAGATTAGTTGTGAAAAATAAAGTACTTGCATAAAGGAAAAAGCTTCAAGAAATTGGAGCTTTTTTTTGGGTAATGAATATTTATTTCAAATTCAGTTGCAAAGCAAAACAAGTTTTATCTTCCTTGGTTATACTAAAAACCATCGCATCAGAAGTCAAATTTTCGTGGATTACAACTTTGTCTTTCAACGATAATTCTTTGAGAAAATTCATTTCAAAACTTTCGATTTTTTGATTCAAAATTAATTTCTCATCCATTAAATCCAAGCACCATTCCAAATATTTTACGTTATTCACGTGATTTACAATGTCTAAATCTGAAAGGGTGACGGTTTTTTCAAAGACCATTTCTGTCTCATTATTGAGGTTAATTTTAGAAAAAGGCTTAAGAGTTGCCTTATTTTCCGGATATAAATTAAAATGTTTGAATGGCAAAGCCAATGGTTCTGGTCGTCTGATTTCAGTGTTAAAAACTGCCCAAAAAGTTTCAGAACCAACAATTTTATTTCCGTTGATATGTATTTCCAAAGCACGGACGGATCGGGAATTTTCTAGTGTATTGATCCAGGTTTTTACCGTTACGATGTCTTTCCATTTGGGTAATTCTATGACTTCAACACGCATTCTGCTTAAAACCCAAGCTTGATTAAATTCCTGCATATCCGAAAAGCTGATTCCTCCAATTTCGGAATGATCGGCAGCCGTCAATTGCAAAATGTTACACAAATCGGTATATTTTAAAAATCCGTTTGGCATGCATTGCGTAAAATTGATTTCCCAATTTTTACTGAATACAGAAGTGAAATTTGATGAAATTGGCATATAATGAATTATGAATTATGAATTATGAATTATGAATTATGAATTATGAATTATGAATGATTCCTGTTATGTAATTTATAATTTCATTTCTATTGGTTAGAAAATCAAACCATTTTGTTGCTGAATTTCTTTTAAACCAAGTGAGTTGTCTTTTCGCAAATCGTCGGGTGTTTTTTTTGATTTCTTCGATGGCAAATTGGAATGATATTTCGCCTTCAAAATAGCTGAATAATTCCCTGTATCCCACGGTTTGTAACGCATTCAATTCTTTATGAGGAAATAAATATTTTGCTTCTGCCAGTAAACCTTCGTTAATCATAATGTCGACGCGTTGGTTTATTCGGTTGTAAATCACACTTCTTTCAGCTTCTAAACCAATGAGAATAGGCATGAAGTTTCTCGTGTTTTTCTTTTGGTTTAAAAACGAAGAATATGGTTTTCCACTTCCGATGCAAACTTCCAAAGCACGCATCATCCGTTGCGGATTTTCTTTGGCGACAACTTCAAAATAGTTTGGATCCCTTTTCTCTAATTCGGTTTGTAAATAGTTCAAACCCAATTTTTCATAATTTGAAGTTACTGCTGAACGAACCGAAGCATCAATATCGGGAAACTCGTCAAAGCCTTTTAAAACGGCATCCACGTATAATCCTGAACCGCCAACCATCACAACAAAATCATTGTTCAAATGCAATTGATCCAATTTGGAGATGGCTTCTTTTTCGAAATCACCAACGGTATAATTATCAAAAATCGATTTGTTTTGGATGAAATGGTGTTGGGCTCCAACCAATTCTTCCTCAGTGGGAACTGCAGTGCCAATTCGCATTTCTTTGAAAAACTGCCGACTGTCGCAGGAAATAATTTCGCAGTTGAAATGTTGTGCCAAAGCAATGCTCAAGGAAGTTTTCCCAATTGCTGTTGGCCCGACTATCGTAATTAGATATTTAGACATCCTAGAAATTCACTACTTTCAAATACTTGTTTTTACGGAGATAGGCTTGAATACTGTTTCGAGTATCACGATTGCTCTGCATCGGGATAATGATATTTCGTAAAATCTCGATGGTGTTAATTTGGTAATTCAAATCGTAAAAGGCGTAACCTTTATAAACGCCATTTTCAACCAAAATTACGCTGCGCTCACTGACTGTTCGCCCTTTGTCTAGAATTGCTAAAGTTTTATTTTCAAATATATTTTTGTCAATAAAAGCTTGAACCCGTTCATTATATTCCAAAGTGGAGATTTTTCCAATGCAAGCACCGTCACATTCATTAATCGTGTGCTGAAAACAATGTGTTTTGATTTCGTATAAACCTGTCAGTTTTTGACATAATTGGTAATGAGAACTTATTCGAAACAAGGCGTCTTTTCCTTCCTGTAAAGAGGTGTAGGATTTTACTTCTTTTTTTCTGCCGTCAGCCTTTTGCAATTTCAAATTCAGGTAACCATTGGCATCTTTTTCGGCATAAATGGCCCAGTTAAAATTGCTTTTAGGGGACATTCGGTTATAAATGGGTCGGTTGATTTTAATTTCTTCGACTTCTTTTAAAAGCGCAATCAATTCGCTTCCGGTTTCTTCATAAGTCACGGTGAAAACTTCATTTTGGATTTTCTTGGCACTTCGTGTAATTCCGGTGAAATGTTGATTGACCCTTTTTTTGATGTTTCGGCTTTTGCCAATAAACATCAAGCTGCCATCTTCACGATGAATGTAATAAACTCCCGTTTTTGAAGGGAGACTTTCAACAATGTCCATTAGTTTTGGAGCTATTCCATTTTGAATTTCAAATTTGATGAGTTCTTTGACAATTTCTTTGTTTAAATCTTTGTCCAATAGCATTTTAAATAATTTCACGGTTGCCATTGCATCACCGCTGGCACGATGTCTGTCTGCCATTGGGATTCCCAAAGCGCGAACCAGTTTTCCCAAACTATGCGAAGGTTGTTCGGGTAATAATTTTTGAGATAATTCGACCGTACAAAGTGTTTTTACATTAAAATCATAACCCAAACGGCGAAATTCCGTGCGTAAAATTCGATAATCGAAATCGGCATTATGCGCTACCAAAACACAATCGTTGGTCATTTCGATAATGCGTTTTGCCACTTCAAAAAACTTTGGAGCCGAACGCAGCATCGCGTTATTGATGCCGGTAAGTTTCACCACAAAAGGCTGAATGGGAATTTCGGGATTGACCAAACTGATGAACTGATCCACGATTTCGTGACCGTCAAATTTATAAATGGCAATTTCGGTAATTCCTTCTTCGTTGAATTGTCCTCCGGTAGTTTCTATGTCAAGTATTGCGTACATTTTTAATATCAATTTCAATATCAATGGCAATTTCAAAAATCAATATCAATTCCAAAAAAATGAAAATTGCTATTGTGATTGTAATTGAATTATTTTTTATTGTTAATCATTTTCGAAGCGATGGCGATAAGTTCTTCAACTTCCGTCAAAAGCCATTTTCTTTCTTCTGAATCTCCAGCTTTTATGTAATCAAGCACTTTCAATGAATTTCTGGATTCTTTCAATTCTTTAACGCTTAACGAAACTTTAAAGATAAAATCTTTACTTGTTACCGTACCTTGAGCTTCTCCATAATTTAATGAAGAACTTCCAGAAGATCTTATAAGTTGGTTTTTGTAATATTCAATTTCATAAGACTTTTCTAATTTCTAACAAAGAAAATGCATTCTCCAGCAAATCGAACCAAACGATCTTCAAAATTGTAAATTTTATCAAAATTAGGCTCGTTAACTTCCATTTATATTTTATTAGTCTATTAAATTTTTCATTGTTATTAAAATTGCCAATGCCATTACCATTGCAATTTATCTTCCTCCAAAGATACGACTTCCTATCCGAACCATCGTACTTCCGCATTCAATTGCGAGTTGATAATCTCCAGACATTCCCATTGAAAGGGTTTTGGGTTCTAGGTTTTGGGTTTTGGGTAGTGTCACCAATTTATCAAAAATCGATTTCAAGTGGGTGAATTCCTTTCTGATTTGTTCTTGATTATCCGTAAAAGTTGCCATTCCCATTAATCCAACAATTCGAATGTTTTTCATTTCCTGAAATGCTGCGGAAGCGAGGACTGAGTCGAGTTCGTTTTCATCAAGACCAAATTTGGATTCTTCTTCGGCAATATATATTTGTAATAAACAATCAATGATTCTGTTGTTTTTTTGTGCTTGTTTGTCGATTTCTTCCAATAGTTTCAAGCTATCCACTCCGTGAATCAAACTCACAAAGGCGGCCATAAATTTGACCTTGTTCGTTTGGACGTGACCAATCATATGCCATTGAATATCTTTTGGCATTTGTTCCCATTTCTCGGCCATTTCTCGGATTTTGTTTTCGCCAAAAATGCGTTGACCAGTATTGTAAGCTTCCATCAAATCAGGAATAGGTTTGGTTTTTGAAACCGCTACAAGCGTAACGTTTGCAGGCAATGAAGATTTTATTTTGAGGAGGTTTTGAGCTATTGACATATTAATTAAACTGTTTCGAGATTTTTTCTGCTTTTTTACTTTCACTATAATCATAAAAACCTTCGCCAGATTTCACACCTAATTTTCCGGCGCGAACCATATTTATTAATAAAGGACAAGGAGCGTATTTTGGATTTTTGAAACCGTCGTACATAACGTTCAAGATTGCCAAGCATACATCAAGCCCAATAAAATCGGCTAATTGTAAAGGTCCCATTGGGTGTCCCATTCCTTGTTTCATCACGGTATCAATTTCGTAAACGCCAGCCACTTTATTGTATAAGGTTTCGATGGCTTCGTTAATCATTGGCATCAAAATTCTATTGGCGACAAAACCAGGATAATCATTGACTTCAACGGGAGTTTTACCCAGTTTTTCGGATAAATCCATAATGATTTTCGTCACTTCATCGCTCGTATTGTAACCTCGAATGATTTCGACCAATTTCATAATGGGTACTGGATTCATAAAGTGCATCCCTATAACGCGCTCCGGATGCGCCACAACAGCACCAATTTGCGTGATGGATATAGAAGAAGTATTCGTTGCTAATATGGTGTTATGAGAACAAACTTCGTTCAATTGCTTGAAAATATTGAGTTTTAATTCTACGTTTTCGGTGGCAGCTTCAACAACCAAATCAACTCCCACAACGCCATCTTTGATGTCGGTATAAGTGATAATATTGTTTATGGTTTTGAATTTATCTTCCTCGGTAATAGTTCCTTTGGCAACCATTCGATCTAGATTCGCGGCAATAGTAGCCATTCCTTTATCCAACGATTTTTCGGAAACATCGATTAGTTTCACGGCAAAACCACTTTGTGCAAAAGTATGCGCAATTCCGTTACCCATTGTTCCTGCTCCGATGACGGCTATAATTTTCATAAAATTTGTTGATTAGGATTGAAATTGAAGTACTTATCTAAATCTTCTTTGATTACTTCATATTCATTTTCGTTAATATATTTATTGGTATAAAGCCAAATATATCTTTCATATTGAACATTATAGGGTAAAACAGGGTCAATTTTAAAATATTTTTTTCTGAAGAATTCAATTTGTTTTTTATAAACTAATTCGATGAATTTATCTACTTCTTTTGCATTTTTTTTAGTATATATAAAATAGAAAATTTTTGATGAATCTATATGCTTTTCGTCATAATCTTCAAATAATGTTTTTAGTACAAACACAACAACAAATGAAGTTGAAAAAAACATACTTAAAAGTAAATTTTTTGTAAGTTTTAAGAATTCAGATGTTATATAAATCGCAAATACAAAATTTAAAATAATTGAAAAATAAGCAATTAAAGTAAAACCATTTTGTTTTGTTTTTGAAATAAAATGAGTGTTTTTTATGTCTTCTAATGGGATGTTATACTTTAACTTATGTTTTGTGGTGTTTAAACCTACACTTATTTCATTGTCTAAAATTTCAAAAGTTTGTCTTTGATTTCGAAATTTTATTTCTAGTTTGTTATCCATTATTTACTTCTTAAAACAATCAATAATTTGGTAAGCAACTCGCAATGCTTCTGTCGCTTGTTCCAAAGTCACGACAGGAGTTATGTCATTGTTGATAGCATCCGCAAAGGATTCTAATTCGTCAAGAATAGCATTATTTTGCTCTACATCAGGATTAGAAAAGTAGATTTGTTTTTTTACGCCTTCAGCATTTTGTAGAATGATGTCAAAATCTCCAGGAATTTCGGGAGCATCTTTCATTTTCACAACCTCACATTTTTTCTCCAAAAAATCCACCGAGATATAGGCATCTTTCTGGAAGAAACGGGATTTACGCATATTTTTCAGTGAAATTCGACTGGCGGTTAAATTGGCTACACATCCGTTTTCGAACTCAATTCGGGCATTGGCAATATCTGGCGTGTCGCTAATTACCGAAACTCCGCTGGCATTTATTGATTTCACTTTAGACTTTACCACACTCAAAATAGCATCAATATCGTGAATCATCAAGTCGAGAACCACAGGAACATCGGTGCCACGAGGATTGAACTCTGCCAAACGATGCGTTTCGATAAACATTGGATTTTCGATCATATCCTTGGTCGCTTTGAAGGCAGGATTGAACCTTTCGACGTGACCTACTTGCCCTTTTACGTTAAATTCCTTGGCTAAAGCAATAATTTCTTCGGCTTCTGCAACGGTATTCGAAATGGGTTTTTCTATAAAAACGTGTTTGCCGGACTTAATGGATACTTTGGCACATTTATAATGCGAAAGCGTTGGCGTCACAATGTCAATTACATCGACAGCATGTATTAAAGTGGCAATAGTGTCAAATCGTTTATAGCCAAATTCTTTGGCAACCTTATCTGCATTTTCTTGATTCTCATCATAAAAACCAACCAATTCGTATTTCTCAGATTGTTGTAATAATCGTAAATGTATTTTTCCAAGATGTCCTGCACCTAAAACCCCTACTTTTAACATAAAATGTATTTTTAACAAAAATATAATTTATTTGCTTAAAGTATCAAGTTTAGAGTTTAAAGTTTTGGAAATTGTTATTTGATTTTTGAATTTTTAAAGTTTATTTTTACCGAA
Source organism: uncultured Bacteroidota bacterium (assembly GCA_903861155.1). Classification (GTDB taxonomy): domain Bacteria; phylum Bacteroidota; class Bacteroidia; order Flavobacteriales; family Flavobacteriaceae; genus Flavobacterium. The sequence goes on along the minus strand of CAIOTL010000080.1, from coordinate 3,374 downwards.
ATATATTATTCTAAACTTTGAAAGATACCGCCAAACATCAAGGACTTCGCAACCAATTAGTAACACTTTTGCAGGAAAAAGGAATTACTGATAAAAATGTTTTGGAAGCAATTAAGAAAATACCGAGACATCTTTTTTTGAATTCAAGTTTCTCCGATTATGCGTATCAGGATAAAGCTTTCCCCATTGGTGCTGGACAAACTATTTCACAACCGTATACGGTGGCTTTTCAAAGTCAATTGTTACAAGTAAAAAAAGAGCATAAAATCCTTGAAATAGGGACAGGTTCAGGATATCAAACTGCTGTTTTATGTTTGATGGGAGCCAAGGTGTACAGTATTGAAAGGCAAAATGAGTTATTCAAACAAACCTCGGTTTTATTACCGAAATTAGGAATTCGACCCAAACATCTTTCTTTTGGCGACGGTTATAAAGGCTTGCCCAATCACGCACCTTTCGATAGTATAATTGTGACTGCTGGCGCGCCAATAATTCCGAAAGCCTTAATGGCACAGCTAAAAATTGGAGGAAGGCTGGTGATTCCATTAGGAGAAGAAAAGCAAATTATGACTTTGTTGATCAGAAAGAATGAAACTCAATTCGAGAAACATGAGTTTGGTGATTTTAAATTTGTTCCGTTATTGGAAAATAAAAATTAAATTTATCCTTATTCTAAAAGGATTTTTTTATTCGATCAAGATCGCGTTTGGTATCCTGTTCTTTAAGGGATTCGCGCTTATCATAGGTTTTTTTTCCTTTACAAAGTCCAATTTCAAGTTTTGCCATTCCTTTTTCATTGGTAAACAATTTTAATGGTACAATGGTCAAACCTTTGGCTTGTACACTTCTTGACAATCCTTTTAATTCTCTTTTGTTCAACAAAAGTTTGCGTTCGCTTCTAGATTTGTGATTGAATTGGTTTCCAAAAGCATATTCTTCGATATAGGTATTGATTGCAAAAAGCTCAGTGCCGTTGAATTCGCAAAAGCTTTCGGTGATATTAGCCTTCCCTAAACGGATTGATTTTATTTCGGTCCCAGCTAAAACAATTCCTGCCGTAAATTTCTCGATTATTTCATAATCGAAACGAGCTCTCTTGTTGAGTATGTTGATTGGTTTTAACATTGGAATGCAAATGTAGGAACAAAACAACGAAATGCCAATAGTTATTTAAAATTGCTTTAAATTTGCCGGATGGAAAAGCAGCAATCAAAAGACCCGCTTCATGGAATTACACTTCAAGCAATTTTAGAACAACTTGTCGATTATTATGGCTTTGATACTTTGGGCAAATTGATAAAAATTAAATGCTTTACCGATAATCCAAGTATCAAATCGAGTTTAAATTTCCTGCGAAAAACGGATTGGGCAAGAAAAAAAGTCGAAGATTTGTATAGTAATACCTTCCCAAAGTTTTAAACAGTACTCAAAATGGAATAGATAACGGTATCCAAGAAACGACCTTCAAAACATTTGTTTTCCTTCAAATGCGCTTCTTTGACAAAGTCATTTTTTAGCAAAACTTTCTCGGAAACAAAATTTTTAGGATCAATAATAGCTTCAATCGAATGCAGTTTCATCACTTTGAAACCAAAACTCACGACTTCTTTTATCGCTTCCGTCATAATGCCTTTTCCGTGATATTGAGGAAGCAACATATAACCAATTTCGGCACGATAATACTCGGGTTTTATTCTGTAATGGCCAATGATTCCTATAAGTTTTGGACTGTTCTTTAAAGTAATTGCCCAATTTATTCCTTCATTATTTTCGATTTTTGCGTCAATCATTGCAATATGTCCCAATGCATCTTCCTTGGTTGTTGCCAATGGTCTCGGAATGTATTTCATTGTTTGCTTGTCAGAGCGAAGTTCGAAAATTTCGTTCACATCCTCTTTTGCAATATGTCTTAATATCAAACGCTCGGTTTCAAGATTAGGAAATGAAGAAAAATTTAAGTTTAACATTTTGATTGATTTTTTTGGTTATAATTAAAGGATTTCAATATTAAATTTTGCTTTGAAGTTCTCGTTTGTGTCTAAAATTTGAATGCCTTCTTTTTCGAAAAGATTTCCAGAATTTTCCTCGGTATCCGAAAAACCAAACCAAGGTTCAATGCAAAGAAAAGGGGCATCTTTTTTTGTCCAAATTCCTAAATTGGGAAAATCTCCAAAATTCACCCTCACGATTGGGTTGGAATTTTCTAAAATGGTCAAAAAATTAGATTGTAATGATTTGAAAATTAAGGCGTCATTCTCAAATAGTTCATAATTCATAGGGACTATTTTATTCTTGGCGGCAAGTTTTTTTGTTTTATTCGAAATTAAATCGTTTTCCAAAAGGTAATATTCCAAAGGTTCGTCTTTTTCGAATTCAATGGAATAGGTTTCTAAATTTCCCGGCAAAGCCAACTAAAAACAAATACGGTGTGTAATGAGACAGCTATTCCGAGTCACTGCCGCTGATTTTGCTCCCAAGGAGCCAACAATTGACGATGCGATAATGAATGAAGACGACATGAATGAATTGCGTCGTCTAGCTGGGTTACCTATGTTAGAAACTCGTGACCAGCAAGCTCATGCTGGTAATAATAATCCGAGTGGTCTAAGAAGTCCAATGGGTAGTAATATATCTGCTACCGCCATGGAAAAGAAACAAATCGAGCACGAAAAGAATATCAAACCAGGCTCACCAGAGTGGTTTAGATTATGGTTCAGTAAGCCTTATCTTACTGGTGAAAAACCAGTGGGTGATGAATCAGGGGAACACAGTAACAGTTTGATGTCTGTTAATGTGCCCCCACCAGTGCCAAATTAACCGTTGGCAACTTGCTTGTCAATTCCCAAGTAACGCAACCAGCTTTCATGTCCGACATGGAAATGACGATCTTTCCATGTCTTAATTAAGCTATGGTAACTTGGCTTGAATGGCATCCGCAATGGGGTCTGTAGTTTATGACCCTTCTTGCTATTACATGCCTTGCAGCTTGTCACACAGTTTTCCCACGAAGTTACACCACCCATCACACGTGGAATTACGTGGTCGATAGTTAAATCCGCAGTTGGGAATGTGTCAGCACAATACATGCATTGGTATAAGTCACGCAAATACAAATTGTGACGACTGAACTTAACACCTTTTTTGAAGTTGTAATACTCCTTTGTGACAGCCACCGCAGGAATCTGAATGGTCAAGTGCTCACTGCGAATCACACGATCTTCATATGATTCAAGCACAGTGATGCGATCCAAGAACATTAATTTCACGGCGTGTTGCCACCCAATAACACTCAATGGAAGAATGCTAATAGGTTGGTGATCAGCGTTTAAAAGTAGGGTATCAGCCATTTTTTTCTCTTTTCGAAGTAAAGACCC
>CAIOTL010000079.1 GCA_903861155.1 uncultured Bacteroidota bacterium | reverse complement strand
ATTTAATAATCAAATGCAAAATGATTTTGCTTCAAAACTCGCACATTCAATAAAAGAGGACCAATTTAACCGGACAAACACAACTCAAAAAATAAACAATGAGAGACATTCAAACACGCAACGATTTGCATTTATTAATGAGTGAATTTTATCTAAAGTTACTCGCTGACAGCAAAATCAGCTTCATTTTTATCAAGGTGGCAAAGATTGATTTGGCACCACATTTATACGAATTGGTCGATTTTTGGGAACAAATCCTCTTTGATAACGGAAACTACAGAAAAAATGTCCTCGAGATTCACACTGATTTAAACCAAAAAATAAGATTATCCGAAGAACATTTTGCCATTTGGCTCAAATATTTAAATACAACAATTGACGAAAACTTTGCTGGAAAAAATGCTGAAAACATGAAAACTAGAGCATTATCTATTGCAACTGTAATGAGGATAAAATTGTAGCTTTTTAGTTAGATTTCAACAAAATATCGCTATTTTATTAGAAATACAGTCTTTTATAATTATATATTTGCAAAGTATGTTTTATGTAAAAAATATCGTTTTTTTATATTTAAATTTGTTTAAAAATTTTTTTATTAATTTCCAATGAAAATAACAATAACCGGAATAGGAAGTTACATTCCCGAAACAATAGTTGACAATACTGATTTTGACAAACATGTATTTTTAAATGAAGACGGCAGTCCATTTGGCTATCCAAACGAAGTCGTTATAGGCAAATTTAAGAGCATCACGGGAATTCAAAAAAGACGCTATGCCGCACCTGATCAATGTTCCTCTGACTTGGCTTTTTTAGCCTCAGAAAAAGCGATTAAAAATGCAGAAATTGACCCTGAAACCATCGACTACATTATCTTTGCACACAATTTTGGCGACGTGAAATATGGGACAAATCAATCGGATATGATTCCAAGTTTGGCCACACGGGTTAAACATAAACTACAAATAAAAAATCCAAAATGTGTCGCTTACGACATTCTTTTTGGATGTCCCGGCTGGATAGAAGGCGTGCTTCAAGCCAATGCTTTCATTAAATCCGGAATGGCAAAACGATGTTTGGTAATTGGTTCTGAAACCCTTTCGAGAGTAGTAGATCCGCACGATAGAGATTCCATGATTTATTCTGACGGTGCTGGAGCTACAATAATTGAAGCTTCTAACGATGAAACTGGAATGTTGGCATACGAAAATGCCACTTTTGCTTATAATGAAGCCAACTATTTATTCTTTGGGAAATCATACAGCCCAGATTTAGACGAAGATGTTCGCTACATAAAAATGTACGGACGCAAAATTTACGAATTTGCATTGAGTCAAGTTCCAGTGGCAATGAAAAGCTGTTTAGACCAAAGTGGATTAGGCATTGACAACGTGAAAAAAATCCTGATTCATCAAGCCAATGAAAAAATGGATGAAGCCATAATTCACCGTTTTTACAAATTATACGGCAAATCAGTACCAAAAGATATTATGCCAATGAGCATTCATGAACTTGGAAACAGCAGCGTGGCGACGGTTCCTACGCTTCTAGATTTATTAATTCAAGGAAAAATCGAAAATCAAGAAATCCACAAGGGAGATGTTGTTATATTTGCTTCAGTTGGAGCAGGGATGAATATTAACGCCTTTGTTTATAGATATTAAAAAAAGTTCGAAATTTAAGGTTTAAGGTTCCTTGTTTGCTAACTTTAAACCTTAAACTTTGAGCCTAATTAAACTAAAGAACGAGAAATCACTTCGTTCCTCGCAATGACTATGTACGAGAAAACCTTTCCGAATAAACGATTCAACCACACTCTGGAATTTCTAAAAAAACACATTTCTACAGCCGAAACTATCTTGGATTTAGGAGTAGAAAATCCGTTTTCTAAGATTATGAAAGCAGAAGGCTTTTCGGTTAAAAACACTACTGGCGAAGATTTAGACAACCATCAAACCGTATTTTTATCAGATCAACAAGATGTAGTCACCGCTTTCGAAATATTCGAGCACTTCCTTAACCCATACACAATTTTAAAAGAAATAAAATCCGATAAATTGCTCATTTCAATTCCATTACGACTATGGTTTTCACCAGCCTATCGCAGCAAAACCGATATGTGGGACAGACATTACCACGAATTTGAGGACTGGCAATTGGACTGGCTTCTGGAAAAAACAGGGTGGAAAATTATTGACAGAGAGCGATTTACTCATCCTGTCAAGAAAATCGGATTCCGCCCTTTTTTAAGATTAATTACACCCAGATATTATATTGTTTACGCTGAAAAAGTAAAATAATGAATTTCTATATTGTTATTCCTGCTCATAATGAAGAAGCTTTTATTGATTTAACATTGAAATCTTTGATTTCGCAGACGCTTTTGCCAAAAAAAGTGGTAGTTGTCAATGATAATTCCACCGATAAAACTGCCGAAATTGTCTTGACTTTCTCCAAAGAAAACCCATTCATTACTTTAGTAAACAAAACTTCCGAAGCAATTCATATGCCCGGAAGTAAAGTCATCCAAGCTTTTCACAAAGGATTTGAAACTTTGGATAATGACTATGACATTATCGTGAAACTTGATGCCGATTTAATTATGCCTAACAATTATTTTGAACGTATTGCCTCTATTTTTGAAGAGGAATCAAAAGCAGGGATGGCTGGCGGATTTGCCTACATCGAAAAAAATGGCCATTGGATTCTGGAAAACCTGACCGATAAAGACCATATTCGAGGTGCATTTAAAGCTTACCGAAAAGAATGTTTCGAACAAATCGGAAACTTGAAACCCGCAATGGGTTGGGACACAGTAGATGAATTGTTATGCAAATTTTATAGTTGGAAAGTGGTTACTGATGAAAGTTTAAAAGTAAAACACTTGAAACCAACGGGAGCTAATTACAACAAAACAGCCCGTTATAAACAAGGTGAAGCTTTTTATACTTTGGGTTATGGATTTTTTATTACTGCAATAGCATCGGCAAAACTAGCGTTGATGAAAAAAAAACCTTCCCTATTTTTGGATTATATTCGAGGTTTTTTTAAGGCTAAATCTGCAAAAAAGCCCCTGTTAGTAACTCATGAACAAGCAAGATTCATCAGAAATTATCGTATGCAAAAAATGAGAGAAAAGTTTTTTTAATATTTGGTATTTCTTCTTGTCACTTGGTAATTTAAAAAAAGCCGATAACTCATAACTCATAACTCACAACTTATAACTATTTTTGACAATATTTATAAAACTATGATGCTCCTTCGCTATTTATCACAGATAGGAAAATACTTTTTGATGTGGAAAGAAATTTTCAGCAAACAGACTAAATGGCCTGTCATGAAAAATCTTATATTCAAAGAAATTGACGACTTAATTATTGGTTCTCTTGGAATAGTGGCTTTCATCTCTTTCTTTGTTGGTGGTGTTGTGGCTATTCAAACAGCGCTTAATTTAACGAATCCATTAATTCCAAAATACCTCATTGGTTTTGCCACGCGACAATCCGTAATATTGGAATTTGCCCCAACTTTTATCTCCATAATTATGGCTGGGAAAATGGGCTCTTTTATCACGTCGAGTATAGGAACAATGCGTGTAACTGAGCAAATTGATGCCCTTGAAGTTATGGGTGTTAATTCCTTGAATTATCTTGTTTTTCCAAAAATAATCGCCTTGCTCCTTTATCCTTTTCTAATAGGAATAAGCATGTTTTTGGGTGTTCTTGGAGGTTGGATGGCATCCGTTTATGGTGGTTTCACATCGAGTGCTGAATTTATCAATGGAGCCCAACTCGATTTTAACCCTTTCCATATTACCTATGCTTTTATTAAAACATTAATTTTCGCCATGTTATTAGCAACAATTCCATCTTTTCATGGTTATTATATGAAAGGGGGCGCACTCGAAGTGGGAAAAGCAAGTACTGTATCATTTGTTTGGACGGCAGTAACCATTATATTAATTAATTATATTATAACTCATTTGTTACTAGGCTCATGATAGAATTAAAAAATGCAGAAAAATCGTTTGGTGGCAGCAAAGTACTCAAAGGAGTTTCGGCCATTTTTGATACTGGAAAGACAAATTTAGTTATTGGTCAGAGTGGTTCGGGTAAAACAGTCTTGCTCAAAAGTCTGCTTGGAATTCATTCATTGGACGTAGGAACGATTTCGTTTGACGGCAGAATATATTCTGAACTTGAGGAAGATGAAAAAAGAGATTTACGTACTGAAATAGGAATGGTTTTTCAGGGAAGTGCCTTGTTTGACTCAATGACAGTAGCGGAAAATGTGGGTTTCCCTTTGAAGATGTTCACCAATGATGATAATTCAAAAATTCAGAAACGTGTTGATTTTGTTTTAAAAAGAGTCAACCTTGTTGATGCACACAATAAATTACCTTCGGAAATTTCAGGCGGGATGCAAAAACGCGTCGCCATTGCTCGTGCTATAGTAAATAAACCAAAATATTTATTTTGCGATGAACCCAATTCTGGTTTAGATCCAAATACGGCCATTTTGATTGACAATCTTATCGAAGAAATAACAGACGAATACAACATCACGACCGTTATTAATACTCACGATATGAATTCGGTAATGGAAATTGGAGATAAAATTATTTTCTTAAAAAATGGTTTTAAAGAATGGGAAGGAACAAAAGAAGAAATTTTCAGAACCGATAATCAAGCCATTGTTGACTTTGTGTATTCCTCAAATTTATTCAAAAAGGTAAGAGAAGCCTATTTAAGAGGCTAATCGATTTTTTGTCGAATTATTTTCGCCCTATAACCCGTCCAATTTATTAAAACCACCCCAAATAAAATTATAAATAAGGCCAAAATTTGCTTTATATTTACAGTTTCTTTGGCAAACATCCAACCCAAGAAAATTGCGATAACCGGATTTACATAGACGTAAGTTCCAACTTGAATCAATGAACGCTTAGTAATTAACCAAACATAAGCACCAAAAGCCAAAACTCCTAAAACAGCAAGATAGACCGTGCTTAACCAAGATAGTAAAGACACTTTACCGACTTGAAAATCTTTCGTTTCGCCTGCAAAATAGGAAATCAACAAACAAATAATTCCGGCAGAAATAAATTGCAAAGCAACATTCATCAATGTTGGCAAGGTTGTAGGAAAGTATCTTGAAAACAAAGACCCCAACGCCCAAAATATTCCACCAACCGAAATTGTGCCGATTCCTAGCACGAAATGCTCCGATACAATTGAATTATTTCCTTCGAAAAGCATAAAAACACCAGCAAAACCAATGATTAATCCCAAAAGCGCACTGATGTTGAAAAAATTTTCTTTCCATTTTGGATAATCCAAAACCAAGAACCAAAAAGGCAAACTACAAACCACGATAGATGCAATTCCTGTAGGAACATACTGCTCAGCCCACATCACCGAACCTGTCCCTCCAACCAGCAAGAGCGTTCCATAGATTGCGTTTTTTAAAATATTTTTTTGATTTGGCAGCTCCAAATTGCCTTGTTTTTTAAGTAAAACAAGCAATAACAAACCCGAAATAAGGAATCGAAAACCCATTAACATAAACGGAGGAATGGTTTCCAATCCCAAAAAAATGAAGTAATATGTGCTTCCCCAAATGATGTAAATAGCTGCAAAAGCTAGATAAATGAGGATTTGGTTTTCTTTTTTTGACACTTATTCTTAATTATTGAGTTTAGGTTTTTAGGATAATTTTATCTGGGAAACGATTCCTTTAATTTCCTGTTCCTTACTTTTTGGATAAATCAACAAAACATTGTCTTTGTCTACTATGATATAATCTTCGAGACCATCGATAATCACCAATTTATCTTTTGAGGTGCTTATGATATTGCTCGATGCATTTTGCAATAAAACCCTTGCATTCACCACGGCATTATTACATTCGTCTTTTGGCAATTTTTCATGCAAAGAACCCCAAGTTCCAAGGTCATTCCAGTCAAAAGTAGCCGGAAGGACATAGACGTTTTTAGCATTTTCCATAACTGCATAATCGATGGAAATATTTTCGGCCAACGCGTAATTTTTATCAATAAAAGATTTTTCTTCAGCCGTGTTATAACTCTCAAATCCTTTAAGAAACAAACTGTTCATTCTTGGCTGAAATTTCTCGAACGCCTCGGTTATGGTTTTCACGCTCCAAATAAAAATACCCCCGTTCCACAAGAAATTACCGCTGTTAAAGAATGATTTGGCAGTTTCATAATCCGGTTTTTCACGAAATTGGGAAACTTTTTTTATTGGATTAGTATCTTTTTTATCAAATTCAATATAACCAAAACCTGTGTTAGGAAACGTTGGCTGAATCCCGAGAGTCATCAATGCATTTTCCTTGAAACAAAAATCGAAACATTGTTGGAGGTTTTTGGTAAAAGTGCTTTCATCTTCTATCCAATGATCGCTCGGCGCAACAACCATAACCGCGTTAGGATTTTGCTTTTGGATTTTTAGTGAAGCATATAAAATACATGGTGCGGTATTCCGCATTGCTGGTTCGAGAAGGACTTGTTCCTGTTTGACCATTGGCAATTGTTCTAAAACAATTGAATTGTATCTTTCGTTGGTCAAGATCAGTATATTTTCGACAGGAATTATTCTGGACAATCTGCTAAAAGTTTTCTGGATTAGCGTTTCGCCCGCACCAAGCATATCGTGAAATTGTTTTGGAAATTCAGTTGTACTAACCGGCCAAAACCTAGAACCAACTCCACCAGCCATTAATATCGCATAATAATTTTTATTCATTTTTTTTCTGAGTTACTGAACTAATAATTTTTTAATGTTGCAAATATATTTATAATCTAAATAATGTAATATTTAGAAGCCTTAGAATCCATTTTCATTCTTTTAATCGCCTATTCATTTCGTCAAAAAATTAACCCGGAATTATTTCTACTTCTGCATTTGGATTAAAAAGATAGGTTTTTCCAGAACTAATTTCCAAGCATTCGTAACGTTTTGTTCTCAAAGCAATTTTCTTGAAAATCTTGCCATTGTGTATCCTAAAAACAGCCCCGTAAGGAATTTCAAAGATATGATTTTTATCATTTTGTTTATCAAATTGTTTCAATGCCAATGCTAATGTGGCATCAGTATCACTGCTTGCAGAAGGGTTTTTGAAATGTCTTGCTAACAAAGGCAATAAATGATTCGGAAAAATCTCAGGACGAATAAACGGAACCATCAATCGCTGAAAGGAATATTTCCATTCGTTTCCGTGTGGTTTAATGTTATGTCCAAATTTTTCGAAAGCTACCAAATGCGAAATTTCATGAACCAACGTAATCAAAAACTTATATTTATTTAAACTGGCGTTTACCGTTATTTCGTGTTTTCCGCTCAGTCCTTTTCGGTAATCACCGTGACGCGTGACGCGTTCATTCACAATTTTAAGATGCACTTGATTAGCCACAATCAATTCAAAAACTGGTTTTACTGCATGTTCAGGTAGGTATTTTGAAAGGGTTTCTGACAATGATTTACGGATTAGTTGATGAAACTTGCAGCACTTTTCCGTTATAATATTTATTTCCGGTCAAGGCAAAGTCAAAAATATAATGTGCCATGTCTTTTGCAGTAATTGGTGCCTCGTAACCCGGAAATGCTTCTTGCAACATCTCGGTTTGAACCGCACCAAGAGCCAAAACATTAAAAGCAATTCCCCGTTCTTTGTATTCCTCGGCCAGTAATTCTGACAAAGTAATTACTGCTCCTTTACTAGAACTATAAGCCGAAAGTCCAGCGAATTTTAGACTTCCCTGTATCCCTCCCATTGAACTTATGGTAACCACATGAGACCCTTTTTGTAAATAAGGCAAGCACACCCGAGTCAAATTGGCCACCCCAAAAACATTGACTTTATATATGTTTTCAAAATCTTCTTGGGAGGTTTCCCCGAAAGGTTTCAATAACAAACTACCTGCATTATGAATTAAAACATCTACTTCTTTCAATGAATGAGAGAGGAAGTTTTCAACCTTTTCCATTTCTGTTAAATCGGTTAAATCGACAGAAAGGCAAGTGATATTTTTATTTTCGATAAATTCTTGAGGCGTTTTTCTGGACATTGCCAATACATTGTGACCGGCATTGGCAAACAGCAAAGCCAGTTCATAACCAATTCCTCTTGAAGTTCCGGTGATGATAATGTTTTTCATAAAGCGAAAATAAGCAAAAACTTTAAAAAAAGCACTTTTTAGACCAAGTGATTCTTCAAATATAAAAATTTTGATTCTTGTTCTTTTCTTAATTTTGGCCAGGAAATAAACAACTTTTGAATTCGGTTAAAATGATGAAAAACTTACAACTTGAAGTGGCAAAACTAATTAATATTGAAGGTGTTTAAGCCTTACAAAGAATTATATTTGATTTCGAATTTATCTGAAGAAGAAATGAAATCTGGATTCGTAACTACTCTTTTTTCAGTAGAACAATTGACTTATATCATCAACAAAACCAATCCTCCGTCACTAAAGGAGCAGACCGATAAACTGAAATGGACCGATATTTCCGATTTTGAATTCAACAATAATAACTATTATATTTTGGCTTATGATATGAATAAGCCTACTTTGGCGACAGCCTAATTCTTTTTCAAGCGATAATATTTTTGGGAAACCTTATACGCTTGGAAAAACGCCAGTGCCACAAAAAACATCGGAATTATTACTGGCATCACATATTCTGTAAGGCTTCCCGTGTTTTTCGAGATGGAATGCAATGCCAGAATCAACGTCAACATTCCCATAAATATTCCGATTAAAGTTCCTGAAACATAAAAATATTTGAGTTCTTTCTTGGTTGAAATATAACCAGAATTGATCAAATACAGATTCCAACCCGTCCAAAAAGGAACTTGAAGAAAGTTTAAGCAATTCAAGAAAACACCAATCAAAAATGGTGAATACATCTCGTATTTTTCCAAATAATTGTGATTTTTTGATGTTTGGTTTGAATGAGTATAAAAAGAATACGCCAAAATCAACAAAAAGAAAACGGCAAAAATCTCGATTGCCTTCATCAGTTTTTTATTATTTGCCAATGAATTGGCAAAAATCAGCGTAAAATAAATTACAAAAACCTCAACAGACATTACTCCAAGCAAGAAAAAAACCAAGCTGTTCATTCCGAATTTTGAATAAATTTCGAACCCTACAATATTCAAATATCCCAATGGGATCGAGCCAAGGAAGCTTACCAAAAAACCAACAAACGTATTTTTTAACGCTTTCATTTGCTAGAAATTAACTATTTTTTGACTTTGCTCTAAATGCAATCGATATTCTTTCATTCCCGCTTTGTGTGCCAAATAAGAAACTCCATTTTCGTGGTTTTGAACGCTTATTTCGTACATATAAGTGATGTGACGTGCCAATTCTTTCCAAGCAAAAAACAGCGAATGTCTTGGATCATAAATGTGTGTCGGCTCGCTTGCAGCACCGTTCAGCTCAACAATTGAAAAATTCTCGCCATTCTCTAATTCTTCCCAATTATTGTACATAACGTCTAATCTTCCAAAGCAAAATCCTGGAATTTGGATGCAAATTTCGTTGATGGTTTCGTTCAATTTTGGAGTTACCCAATGGCTTCCGTCGATGAATTTTGCACCACGTACATGATTCCCATACGGAACCAAATTCAGTTTTTCTCCTTTTGGTAAAACGTCCAACAATTTCTTGCCGTATTCTTGTTTTAAAGTTTTTAATTGCAATTCGTAGCGTGGATTTTTCTTGATTAGTTCTTCGGTGGTCAAGATTCCGTCTCCGGTAATAATCAGAAATTCTTTAGAAACGATTCCGGTTATTTTTCCCTTTTTTTCATTGGGATAACGCACATAAAAAATGCCAACCTCATTTTCGAAAGGGATTAAATCTTGCACTACGTAATCAAAATTGGCTTTGCTATTATAGGATTTTAATTCATTAGAATTGTGAATTTTTTTGACGGCCGAACCTCGTAATCCAATGTCCGGCTTGGCAATAAATGGATATTTTATAGCTGAATCTTCGATGATTTTCAAAATTTCACTTAAGCTAGTTCCTTCAATTATCAATTCGGTTTTTGGATAATAGCGCTGCGGAATAAGGTTGTAAATTGCCTTTTTAGATTCCATAATAAATCCTCCGTTTTTTATCGATGGATTGCAGGCGTTAAAGAAAAAAATCGATTTTGCCTTGATGGAATAAAATCCCCAAAGAAAATAAATGGGAATATATACAATCTGGAAAGGCCAATATTCCCAGTGGGTGATTTTGTGGATGAAAAGTTTGCTACGCCTGTTCGTCATAACTCGGGTCAAATTTGACTGACTAAATTACTATAAAAGAAGTTTCGAATTCCTCGTTTGCAATTAAATCATAATGCAAGATGGAAACCTTATTTTTTTCGGTAACGGATTGTGTTATGCTTAAGGTTCTTAATTCATCGTTCCTATTAATAACCAAACCGTTTTCCTGGTTTGCTTCTTCTGTGTAGCGATGAAAATATAGCATTTCTGTTTCAGAAATTTCAGTATTGGAATCCAAAAAAGTATAAAACCAATCAGCGCGATTTTCTCGAATTTCTTTTGGGTACAACGTTGCCGAGGACCAAACGTGATTTTTATTAGTATCTAAAGGTGTGCTTTCCTTTTCAAATCCGTTCCATCGCAATTGAAAAAGTTCGTTGTTTTGGAATAAAACCAAGGTAAAAGGTTCGATGTCCTCCAAGTCTATTCCTTTCCAAAAATCCTTTGGAGAGAAGCTGCTAATCATATCTAACACAATCAAACCTCGACTTTTTCGATATGGAAGAACCACTTTGTGTTTTTCATTGGCACCATTCAACAATACCAAGGTTGTTCCTATTTCATCAACGGCAAACCAGGTTCCTCCCGCTTGTGGATCCTTTGGAAAAATGATGTTTTTATTGTTTATAAAATAATTTCGGGGTTCAATGGCAGTTGGTCTGATGACTTTTTCATCGCGGTTGGAACTGATGATGGTTTTGCCATTAGCATTAACGAAACTTACTGTACACATTGATTTCTATATTCTATGGTGGAACGTGCAACTCCAAAATTTTCACCAATTTTGATATTCTCTGACATTAAAATAGCGACTTTTATCAAAGCCTGATGATGAATGCAATGTTCGAAATTATAGAGCAATTCCCTATAATAATTGCTTTCGGTTTTGATTTCGTAGCCTTCAATTTTTTGCTGTAAAACAATTTTTTTGTCCGTTTTATCCAAATTATTCTGGATGGAAACAATTTGCTGAATGGCAAAATTAGTATCCGTTTGGATTTGACTATTTCTCTCCCGTTTGTCATAATTGACTATACCCGATTCATACTGATTTTCGAGACATTGGAACAATTCAATAATATGTCGCGTATGCTCTCCAATGCTGGCATTGCTCAACTGAGGGCAAGGTTTGGAGTATTCCTCATTGGACAATTGATGAAGTAAATCAATCAATTCCGTAAGATTATTGTTTATGGAGGATAGCAACATTTTTAAATTTTTAATTTTAATAAATCTAAGATCTTATTTTTATTCTGAAAAACCAAAAATGCACAACAAATAAAGGTAATTATTGCTAATATAAAAAGCTCTCCTCCATCATTTTGCACCACGATCCCCAGAACAAAAAGATGCGAAAAGATAGCGCCGGTCATTACACCACAACCCATTATCGCCCCAATCAATGTGGTTCTTGGCACTAAAATTAGAATAGTCGCAATCAGTTCAGCAATGCCGGAACCAATTCTTCCATAAGGTTCTATGCCTAAAGTCGAGAAAATATAGACACTTTCATCTGCTCCAGAAAATTTAAAATATAAAGTTTGCAATAAAATTACTGCTGCAACAATTCGGGCAATCCAAGTTAGTGTTTTCATATTTTATTAGTTTACAAATTTTTTCCAATTCATTTCTGCTTTTTTCTTTAAACTCACTTCGTCTTTATTCCAACTTTTTAAGGTGTTGTTAAAATATGCATTATAAAACAAATACAATTTTCCATCAAGAATTTTGAAAGTTTCTGGATCAATTTCAACTTTATCACCCGAACTTCCCATTGCATAAGCACACCAACCACCAAATTGCGGCTCATAAATTGAAGGTTTTTTTAGAAAAGTATCTCTATTTGCAACCGATGAAAAATTATAAATTACTCCTTCAAAATTAGTAGAAATTTCTTTTTTCCCTTTTAACGGCTTTCCTTTAAAATACGTAACAGGATCATACCCTTGAATGGCAACTTTGTTTTCTAAATTGAAATGAGTTAATCGTTTTGCATCGTTTTGGGCAAATGCTGCTAAGGAAAAGAAACCTATAAATAAATAGATAATTTCCTTGTTCATTGTAGTGAGATTTAAAATGTTGATTTATAAATTCTTTAGCAAAGATATTTAGAACTCAAAACAACATTTGTCAGCTAGTTTACAATTAGGACAAAATAGTTGAATTATTGTTTCAAAATTGATTTTCCTAACGCTATAAATTCATTAGAATTTTGATAACCACCACTTTGTACAACGACATTTCCGTCAGAATCTATAAACAACAATGATGGATAACCCGTTAAATGATACTTATTTGCAAGCATTAACCCTTCGGCTTGTTCTCCGTCTAAGGCTACATTTATAAAATTTGAATTATAAAATTCCCCTACTCTTTCATCTGAAAATGTGTTCTTTTTTAGTTTTTTGCAAGGCCCACACCAAATGGCATAAATATCAAGAAAAATAAGTTTATTTTCTTTCTTTGCCAATGCAAGTGCTTCGTTCCAGCTTCCTTTATGAAATTGAATTCCTTCTTTATTATCTGCTTTAAAATCTACTTTTGGATTATTAAAGGCGTAAACAGCCACCATAACAATGACTGCTATAACGGTAAATATTTTATTTTTCATAGTTTTAAATTTTAAAATTCTGCTTCAACTGTTGTTTCAATACTTTTTGCAATATTGGTGGACGGCTTCCCTTTTTTGAAAGCAATTCCATAGTCGGAAAGCACAATATCGAATTTACTTTTCAAAGTGACTGTAGTTCCTTTTACGATTAGGATTGCATTTTCGTTGATTGTTTTCGTGGCGCCTTTAACGGTTAATTCTCCCGAAACTTCGGCATTATAAGTTCCGTCTTTCTTAAAATTAATTTGGGAAAGATTGGTTATTTTGCCAACTAATTTTGCTTTCGGTTCCTTTTTGGTATCCAAAAAATCGGAACTATTAAAATGCTTTTGCATCAATTCTTTTTCAAATTCAAAACTTTGCATTGGAACGGAAAATACTAAATCTCCCGAAGATGTGTCCAATCTGCTTACACTTTTAAAATTATTGGATTTAATATCCTCAACAGCTGTGTGGGAAAAGAAACTGATACTAGTTTTTTGGCTCACCAATTTTTGAGCAAAAGAAGATGTTGCGGTAATTGAAATCACTACAACTGAAACGATTTTTACGATTGAATTTTTCATTTTATAAAATTTATTTAATTGTTAAAAATATTTGTTTTTGATTTATTTAGAAACGAGGCTACATTTTTCCATTATTACATTCTCGTACATTCCTAAGTCTTTGTCATAGGAAGCGCCAGAGCGAATTACTCCTTTTACAGTAATAGTTTCTCCAATCTTTATTTGATTGACCGAAGCGTTGGTTTCAGGAGTAAACGTGCAACTCACACCAGCATTATCGGAAGCCGATTTCAATAAAACTACTTTCTGATTGTTGAAATCTTCGCTTATTTCGGCAATTGTTCCACCTATTTCCAAGATTTTTGAATTGCCTTCATCGTCCAAATATTTTTCGTTGGCAGCTTTGGAATTGGCTAAATATTCTTTCACGATTTGACTGGAAGTAAACCGGAAGTCTGTTTCAGATTCCTGAACATTGCGGTGGGGTTGGTTGAATTGATAATACACAATTGACCCCACAATAATTAGTGCGAGAACAAGTATTGTCAATAAAATTTTAATGATTTTTTTTCTTTTCATAGTGTGGATTTTATGGGTTACTAAAGGTTAATACCAATAGTTTCAAAAAATCACCCAAGAGAATGAAAAAAGTTGAAATTAATTTTTTTCTTCCTGTTCTTTTACTTTCCTTATTTGCTCCACACACTTGTGTTTTTGGTTCTGTGCATTGTGTTTGCTGGAATAACCGTGTTCCTTTTGGATTTGCTCGATGGGTCTATTTTTTAAAAAACATATCGTGCATCAATCGGCTGCAATGATCGGTAATTTTGGTCATATAAAATTGCAGTTTGTCCCAATACGTTTTTTCCTGTTCTATCGAAAGATTGATTTCTTCGTAGAATTTATTGTCGTGCAAATCTGTGAATTCGGTTTCGCGGTAGGAATTTCTCAGTTTTTTTAGCCATAAATGCTTGGCGATTGCAGTAATATACGTTTTGATGGAAGCCGATAATTGAAAATCATCTTGCCGTAGTTTTTGTATAAGAATCAGCATTGTATCCTGAAAAATGTCTTCCGCATCAGAAGTTGACCCATTATTATTAAGGACAAAATGGTTAATTGACTTGAAATAATTTTTATACAATTCCCCGAAAGCAAAATTACTTTCTTCCCTCAAATCAACTATTATATCCGTATTTGTGCTCATATTTTAATATTAAAATGAATTTAAGAAATTATATTTTAGTAATATCTGCAATACTAATTTCTTTTCGACCATAAATCAGTGTTCCGTTAGCTTCCATTTCATTCAGTAATTGGGTAGTGGTTTGACGAGAGGTGCAAATAATCTGAGCAATATCGTTTTGAGTCAAATAATTCTCAATCACTACTTTATTACCAATTATTTTCCCTTCTTTTTCTGCCCAATCTTTTAAAAACTGATGTAATCTGGTTTTGGCGTCTTTAGAAATCAGGTTTGAATAACTGTTTCGGATACACTTCATTTTTAAACCTACAAATTTTGTATAGGAAAGAGCTAAACTTGGATTTCTTAACAATAAATCCTCAAAATCCGACATCAGAAAACTACAAATCGCAACATCATCTGAAAGCACTTTTGCATATTCATTAGTTTGATTATCCGCCTCCAAAGTCAGTTCACCAAACAAATCTCCTTTTTGAATAATATCTTTTATGGTTTCGTTTCCATCTTCATCGACAGAAACAATTTTGATATTTCCTTTTTTTAGCAGAAAAATTCTTGGCACATCCGAAGTTGAAAAATAAATTATCTCCCCCTTTTTAGCTTTTTTAAAACCAATAATAATACATAATTGTTTGATTTGAGACATACTCAATGTTCGAAACAATTTGTGATCACGTAAATACCAATATTTTAAATCTTCATACATAAGATTGAATCTGTAGCGGTAAATGTATGCAAAATTTCAAATCAAAATAAAAAAACCCTTTCAGTTTACTAATTCTGAAAGGGTTAAATAAAATATAATCGTCTAATTATCCAGCAATAATGCTACGTGAAATTACGATTTTCTGTATTTCAGAAGTGCCTTCATAGATTTGGGTAATTTTGGCATCACGCATCATTCGCTCAACGTGATATTCTCTTACATACCCGTTTCCGCCGTGAATTTGTACCGCTTCGACAGCTGTATCCATTGCGGTTTGTGAAGCAAAAAGTTTAGCCATTGCTCCGCTAATATCATAATTATTATGATTGTCCTTGTCCCATGCGGCTTTCATACAAAGGTGTCTTGCGGCTTCGATATTCACGGCCATATCGGCCAATTTGAAAGCAATTGACTGGTGATTGCAGATTTCAGTGCCAAAAGCTTTTCGTTCTTTCGAATATTTCAAAGCCAATTCATAAGCGCCTGAAGCAATTCCCAAAGCCTGTGAAGCAATCCCGATTCTTCCTCCAGCCAAGGTTTTCATTGCAAATTTGAAACCAAAACCATCTTCTCCAATCCTGTTATCTTTTGGAACTTTCACATCGCTAAACATCAATGAATGTGTGTCAGAACCTCGAATTCCCATTTTATGTTCCTTTGGACCAACGGTAAAACCAGGCATATCCTTGGTCATAATTAAGGCGTTGATTCCTTTATGCTTTTTATCTGCGTGAGTTTGTACAATTACGATATAAAACGAAGCCGTTCCGCCATTGGTAATCCAGTTTTTTGTGCCATTTACCAAATAATGATCTCCCTTATCTATAGCTGTAGTTTTTTGCGAAGTGGCATCGCTTCCTGCTTCGGGTTCGCTCAAGCAAAAAGCGCCGTGAATTTCTCCCGAAGCCAATCTTGGCAACCATTGCTGTTTTTGTTCTTCAGTTCCAAATTCCTGCAAACCCCAACAAACCAAAGAATTATTTACCGACATAACTACAGAAGCAGAGGCATCAACTTTCGAAATTTCTTCCATTGCAATTACATAGGAGATTGTATCTAGACCGCTACCTCCATATTTTGGATCCACCATCATTCCCATAAATCCAAGCTCTCCCATTTTTTTGACTTGCTTGGCCGGAAAAATTTGCTTTTCATCTCTTTCGATAACGCTTGGCAAAAGTTCGTTTTGTGCAAAATCCCTAGCGGCCTTTTGTACCATTAATTGTTCTTCGGTAAGATTAAAATCCATAATAATATAAAATAAATATTGTTTCTTGTTTAAAAATTTCATCAAAGGTAAAATTTTTATTCCGTAAATATGGACAATCACAAAAGATAACTACAACGTTATCGTAATTGTTTCGAAACTCTTGTTGATGAAATCGAATAGGCAAATGTTTCCAAGTGATTAAGGTGAACTTTCGAAATTATTCAGGATTTAAATTCGTAATAAAGAAGAAGTTCCCGCTCAAATCTTGAATCTCAAATTATCGACCTGTTTTTCCGATATTTGATAAAAACTCCAAGAACTTAATCTCAAAAAATTACATTTGTAAAAGTTATCTCATTTACGTTAAAACATTAGATCTATCATTAATGGAAGTAATTTTAGTTTTTTTATTCATAATTGGCTACCTGCTTATTACTTTGGAACATCCTTTAAAAATCGATAAATCAGTACCTGCTTTATTGATGGCATCAATAATGTGGGCTTTTTTGTCCATCGGATTTAATTTGGGTTGGTTCTCAATAATTGATGAAAAAGGAGCCGTTTTTAACATTGCTTTTAATAATCTGGCATTACAAAAGGAAGGCTTTTTAAATACTTTGTCTCATCAATTTGGCTCCACAGCCGAAATTTTGATTTTCCTCATTGGAGCAATGACGATTGTCGAACTCATCGACTTACATAAAGGTTTCGACATTATAAAAAACGCCATCAGAACAAAAAGTAAAATTAGATTGCTTTGGATTTTAGGAATTATCGGTTTTTTGCTTTCTTCCATCATCGATAATTTAACGGCTACAATTGTCCTGATTACGGTTTTACGAAAATTGATTCACAAAAAAGAAGAACGCATTTGGTATGCTTCACTAATAATTATCGCAACCAATGCTGGCGGAGCTTGGTCACCCATTGGCGATGTGACTACAACAATGCTTTGGATTTCCAACAAAATAACGGCCGGAGGTTTAATGGAATATGTCGTGATTCCTTCCATTCTAAGTTTCATCATTCCTTTTGCAATCGCATCAAGATTAAAAATATTTAAGGGCAATGTAAAAATAACCGAAACCTTCCAAAATCAAGAACAAAAACAGTTAATAAGCAGTTCCAAAATGTTGTATTTGGGTTTAGGCGCCATCATTTTTGTGCCAATATTTAAAACCTTAACCCACCTTCCTCCCTATTTGGGAATGGTTTTTAGTTTGGGAGCTGTTTGGTTATTTTCCGAATTTATTCATCCAGAAGAAAATTTTGACAAGAAAAACAATCATAGATATTCGGTTCATACCGCACTATCACGAATAGAATTTTCGAGTATTCTGTTCTTCTTGGGAATCCTGATGGCCATGGGTTGTCTTGAAGTTTTGGTTTTTGGCAGCATACACAATCAGTCTGTCGGAACATTGCATTTTGCTGCCGAAAGTTTGTCGAATGCTATTCCAAATATGGATTTAGCCATTGTTTTGTTGGGCGCATTATCCTCGGTAATTGACAATGTTCCTTTAGTTGCGGCCACGATGGGAATGTACACTTTTGAAGTTGACAGCCCAGTTTGGCATTTTATTGCCTATTGTGCAGGAACTGGTGGTAGTATGTTAATTATTGGTTCTGCTGCCGGAGTTGCAGCAATGGGAATGGAAAAAATAGACTTTATTTGGTATTTCAAAAAAATATCTTGGCTTGCTCTTGTAGGATTTTTGACTGGAGCATTAAGCTTTATGGCAATAGAACATTTTTTTTAAATAACAATTTATTGTAAATTTCAACGTTTTTAATAGAACAATTTTAAAATTTCATAACAAAAATGAGTTCCACCATTTCATCTGACCAAAAGAAATCAATAGCACTATCTATCCTTTTATACGGAACAATGTTGGTGATTTTGTTCTTCATTCGCTTTTGGCCTCCGGCAAACTTAGCTCAATTAACTGGTGGCGGAGGAGGAGGTGGCGTCACAGTGAATTTTGGCGACAGTGTTTTAGGCTCGGGTGCGAATTATAAAAGTGAGGTTTTGAATGTAAAAAATCAGACCAAACAAACACCCACAAAAACTACACCCGAAGAAGCTATTTTATCCCAAGAAAATTCCACCGAAGAAAGCGTGGTAATCCCAAAGAAAGAAAAACCACTAAAACCAGCCCCCGTTTTAAAAGAAGCGACAAAACCAGTTGTGGTAAAACCTAAGGTTTCAAACAATACAAATGATGCTTTATCCAGCATTCTGAAAGGCTCGAATAAAGGCGGCGATGGCAATGATAAAACGGCTGGAAACAAAGGAAAAGCCAACGGAAGTTTAAGCTCAAACGGTTATTATGGAACAGGAGGTTCTGGAGGCGGAACCGGCGGAGGAAATGGAACTGGCAACGGAATTGGAACTGGAAGCGGCTATGGAGCTGGAAATGGCGGAGGTTCCGGAAACGGAAGTGGTTATTCGCTAGGAAATAGAAAAGCAATTTCAAAACCCAAGCCTAATAGCGACTGTAGTAATGAAACTGGAGTTGTTGTAGTAGAGGTAACTGTTGATAAAAATGGCAATACTATTAGTGCTGTTTCAGGAATAAGAGGAACTACAATTACAGCAAAATGTTTAAAAGACCAAGCCAAAATGGCGGCTATGAATACTAAATGGAGTGCAAGTAATGAAGCTTCAGAAAAACAAGTGGGAAAGATTGTTTATAATTTCAATTTGAATTAAAAAATGGGCCACAGATGACACGGATTAAACAGATTGACACGGATAATATAAATAAAAATGCCCCGATTTATCGAGGCATTTTTATTGAATAATAGTTTGATGAAAAACATTCTATCCCTCAATAAATCATAATTATTTTGGACTCGTGGCAATCACAAACTTTAAATTGTTTCTAACACCAATTTGCAAAACATCAACTAAATCCTGAACTTGTAAGTTGAACGGGATTCGAACAATAACTGTTTGGTCTTTTCCAGGATTCATTTTTGACATCAAAGTAGTTTCGAGTGCTTCGAAGGCAACGGGTTGCTTATCAATATAGAATTTCTTGTCTTCGGTAACGGATAAGCTAATGAATTGTTTGTTGGTTTTTTCGTTAGATTTAGCTTTTGGCAATGTCATTTTTATCACATTTGGATTGGCCAAAGTCGATATAATCAAGAAAAACAACAACAAGAAAAACATAATATCACTCAATGAGGAAGTCGCCACTTCGGCGTGAAACCTTCTTTTTCGTTTTATCGACATAACTATGGTTTTTGAATAATATTGACGAACTCCAATATTTGTTTTTGGATACTCAAGGCAAAATTGTCCACTTTCCCGTTTAATAAATGGTACCCACTATACGCAATAATCCCGACCAATAATCCTGCACCACTACTTATCATTTTTTCGTACAATCCTCCCGAAATATTCCCAATACTAATGTTTTCGGTAACCGAAATACTGTAAAATATTTTTATAACTCCCGAAATAGTTCCGATGAATCCAAATGTGGGCGCAATACCAGCAACAAGTCCCAAGTGCCCTAAATGCTTTTCCATCTCGCCAATTTCAATATCGGCGGCGCGATCCATATTCGATTCGATTTCAATAATGGGCCTGCCAATGACAAGAATTCCCTCTTTTATAATATTTCCCGAAGCGGTATTGCTTCTTTCGGCAATAGATTTTGCCAAATCTAATTTGCCGGAATTAAGATTTTCTCGTACATCTTTCATCAAATTCCTATCGATTTTCGAAGCTTTACTAATGTATAAATAGCGTTCTATGATCAGATAAAAAGTATAAAATAATAAGATTGAAATTGGAATCAAGAAAAAACCTCCTTTTAAAATAAATTCCAAAACAGAGATTTCGGTAGTTGGCGCTATTTTTTCTATAACCACGCTCGAGGCCGCATTAGCAATGCTGTCGGCTTGTAATTGTATTAAACTAAACATATATTATTATTTTACTCATTAATTCTAAAAATTATTTCAATTTTGCACTAAAGATACTTTTCGATCTACTATTAAACTAAAAAAAACGAAAAATATTTTAAACCTACCTTATTTTGTTAGAAAAATGAACTATCAGGAAACCATAAATTGGATGTTTAATCAACTTCCGATGTACCAACTTCAAGGTGCTTCGGCCTATAAAAAAGATTTGACCAATGCTATTTTGCTGGTAAATCACCTCGGAAATCCACAAGAAAAATTGAAATCCATTCACGTTGCCGGCACCAACGGCAAAGGTTCCACTTCCCATATGCTTTCATCGATTCTTCAAGTAGCAGGTTATAAAGTGGGATTGTATACTTCCCCCCATTTAAAAGATTTTAAGGAACGCATCAAGATTAATGGCATCGAAATTTCGGAAAGTTTCGTTTGTGATTTCATCAATTCAAACAAAATATTTTTTGAAGCCAACGACATGAGTTTCTTCGAAATGACAGTTGGTCTAGCTTTCAATTATTTCGTCAAAGAAAAAGTTGATATTGCCATTATCGAAGTGGGAATGGGCGGTAGACTTGATGCCACAAACGTTATCACTCCACTGATTTCCGTAATTACAAATATTGCATTAGATCATACGCAGTTTCTTGGGGATACTCTCGAAGCCATCGCCTTTGAAAAAGCAGGAATTATCAAACCCGGAATTCCTGGTGTCATAGGAGAATATACTCCAGAAACAAAACCTGTTTTTTTGGCAAAAGCCAAGGAAAATCATTCAGTAATCTATTTTGCTTCCGAATTAATTTCGGAGAATTATCCTTCTGATTTAATTGGCGATTATCAAGTTCACAACAAGAAAACAGTCATTGAAACCATTGCTGTATTAAACTCTCAAAATGAATTTAAAATTTCTGAAGCCAAAATCAAATCCGGTTTATTGAATGTTGTGAAAAATACGGGACTCGAAGGAAGATGGCAACAACTGGGCGAATTTCCAAAAATTATCTGTGACACGGCGCACAACAAAAATGGCTTGGAAATCGTGATGAAGCAAATCCAGAAAGAAAAATTTAATACTTTACATATCGTTTTGGGAGTGGTAAACGACAAGGATTTGGACGAAATTTTACCTTTATTCCCTACTAATGCCGTTTATTATTTTTGCAAACCCAATATTCCGCGTGGTTTAGAAACAACTATTTTACAAGAAAAAGCTCGAAAACATCATCTTTCAGGCATGGCATATTCCTCTGTAACAGAAGCTTACAGTCAATCTAGGAATAATTCTACAAAAAATGATTTTATTTTTATTGGCGGAAGCACTTTTGTAGTTGCTGAATTACCTTTAAATAAAGGGCTTTAATATAGACCTTTATTTTTTTCCAAAATTAATTTTAATCCGATATAAATAATTGTTAATTAAATCATTAGCTTTAACTCTAATTTCTTATTAATTAATCATTTAACATCTAATTTTTATGAAACCAAACAAAATTTCAGTGTTAGGAATGTTACTTTTTACATCCCTATTGAGTACTGGTATTCGTGCTCAAGAAGAACCAAAACCTGTATATATTACAGTTACGACAATGCATCGAAATTTGGATGCTCCTGATAGAAAGGATTGGCAAAAAACAGAACAGGAATACTTTGACAAGATCACCAGCAAAAATGATTTAATAATAGGTTCAGAAATTTTAAACCACTATTATACTGCAAATAGCACTGAGGTTCTATTTGTTTCCGTTTATAAAACCTGGGAAGACATAGAAAAATCGGATGATGTTTCCAATGAATTAATTAAAAAGGCCTGGCCAGACGAAAAAGCAAGAAAAGCCTTTTTTGACAAACAAAGAAGCTATTATACCACCATGCATTCCGATGAAATTTATACTTCGATACCTGCCGTTGGCGAAAAGCAATTAAAAAATCCCTCAAAAGAACCTATGATTGTATATGTTCGCAAATCACAATTGTCAATGAAAGGACAAGCAAAAGGAATGAAAGAATATAACGAAAAAGTAACTTTTAAAAATCCATATATCAAAGCTTATTATCCTCACGGTCACCTTTGGGGTTCTGATAGTAGAGATTTTCTAGAAGCATTTTTATTTGATTCATTTAGCGATATAGAAAAATCAAGTGATAAAGACGATGAATTAATAAAAGCAGCTTGGCCAAAAGAAGAGGATCGAAAAACATTTTTTACAGAAATGAACAAAGCATTTACTGGTCTTCATGGCGATTACATCTACCATAATGAACCCACGATGTCAAAATAAACATCAAATCAGTTTAATAAACTCCGTTTCCAATGCAGAAATGGAGTTTGTTAAATTAATTGTTTAAATGCAATAAATTTAATATCAGAGGTATATAAATTTGT
>CAIOTL010000078.1 GCA_903861155.1 uncultured Bacteroidota bacterium | reverse complement strand
TAGAAAAATTAAGGAAAGCAGCTAAAATCGACAGAAATATTTCGATCAGGGAAGTAGTTGAAAAAATCTTCGGTATCATTCCCAAGTTTAAATCCAAGGATGAACTCCTGGAAGAGGAATTTGACAAATTCATCTCTATCTATCCTCCAGAAGAGGATGTAAATCTCAGAGCATTGAAATATTTTTTTAAAGCATATATTGTAGACCAAGATATCCGGAAAATAATCGAAACAAAGGATTTCCATGCTTTGCAAACAAATCCTACACTTACCATTTCACAATTCAAAGAGGTAGCGGCTAAATACAGAGAAGTAATCCCTGTTTACATTAAAGACTATATAAAATTAGAGCGGTTCGCTGCTTAATAAATAATCTATGCTAGATACTCAGACAAAGAAAAGAATAGACGATTGCAGGGATATATTAGTAGGTAAACTTCCAGATCCAAAAGCCCAGATTGAGCAGATAACCATTGGCTTAATTTATAAGTTCATGGATGACATGGATAAAGAATCAATTGAATTAGGAGGTCAGGCAAAGTTCTTTACAGACTATAAAGTGCCAAATCCAGAGTTCCCTAATAACAGAAAAAAAGATTTAAGCGTAAACTTTAGAAAATATTCTTGGGATAGCCTAATGGATCCTAAAGTTTCTGCTGTTCAAATGATACACTTATATACCGAAGCAATTTCAGGGATTAACAATAACCCAAATATTCCTCAGCTTTTCCGAGATATTTTTAAAAACGCGTACCTTCCTTACAAAGACCCAGAAACACTGAAACTTTTTCTAAAAACCATTGGTGAATTTGAATATTCGCATAGCGAAAAGTTGGGGGACGCTTTTGAATATCTACTTTCTGTAATGGGGTCACAAGGTGAAGCTGGCCAATTTCGAACACCTAGACATATCATCGACTTTTTGGTTTCAATTGTTGAACCAGGAAAATCCGACTCAATTTTAGACCCCGCTTGCGGAACAGCTGGATTCTTAATTTCAGCGTTTAAGCATATTTTACAAAACAACAACGAGCTAACGCCAGATGAGCAAAGGAAATTGGTTAATAACTT
The DNA here is from genome assembly GCA_903861155.1 of uncultured Bacteroidota bacterium. GTDB lineage: Bacteria > Bacteroidota > Bacteroidia > Flavobacteriales > Flavobacteriaceae > Flavobacterium. The sequence continues at coordinate 467 of CAIOTL010000078.1, read as the reverse complement.
TGTAGGATATGATATTTCACCAGATATGGTACGACTTAGTCTTGTAAATCTTTATCTCCATGGATTTTTAAATCCACATATATACGAATATGATACTTTAACAAGCGAAGAAAGATGGAGTGAGTCATTTGATATTATCCTTGCGAACCCTCCATTTATGAGTCCTAAAGGGGGAATTCGGCCTCACAAGAGATTTAGTATTCAGTCAAATAAATCTGAAGTCTTGTTTCTTGATTATATAATCGAACACTTATCAGGAAACACCAAAGCAGGCATTATTATTCCGGAAGGAGTCTTACATAATAATTACGATGCCAACCAGTTACTCCGCCAAAAATTAATAAAAGATAATTTGCTTTGGGCTATGGTAGAACTCCCTCATGGAATTTTTAAACCATACGCTAGTGTCAAAACTCACATACTTTTAATTGATAAAACTATAGCAAAAAATAAAAATGAAGTTCTAT
>CAIOTL010000077.1 GCA_903861155.1 uncultured Bacteroidota bacterium | reverse complement strand
TTGCAAAATCAGGTGATAAAGTCTATTATGTTCAAGTAATCGATAGTAAAAGTAATGTCTTGGGGGATAAACAAACATTTAATTTTGGCGATAAATCATTGACATATAGTTTTATATCTAATGTGAAATATGAAAATAAAACAGTTCAAGTTTCTCAGGATTTACCAGGAAAAGATTTCGCAAAAGGAACTTATTTTGTAAATGTTTTCGACAAAGAAGAATTGGTTTCTAAAACTAGTTTTACCTTGAAATAAATTCGTAAAGTTTCATTAAAAAGTAGAGGGGAGCATTTTGTTCCTCTTTTTTATACAATAAATTCACTTTCAATAAATACAGTATCTATCAGATTGCTACCAAAAGCATATGGAAGTTGATAATAAGACGAAATAGGTTTTGTAATGATAAGATTAGCTTTTTTGCCAATGGTAATGCTTCCATGGGTTTCCGAAATTCCCATGGCATAGGCTCCATTTAGGGTAGCAGCATTTATAGCTTCTTCAGGAGTCATTCTCATTTTGATGCAAGCTGTAGCAACAACAAAATTCATGTTTCCCGACGGGGTTGAACCTGGATTGAAATCGGAGGCGAGTGCCAATGGCAAACCTGCGGCAATCATTTCCCGTGCTGGAGAATATGGGATTCCTAGAAAATAGGAGCAAGACGGCAAGGCAACCGGCATCGTTTCTGTGTTTTTCAAGGATTCAATGTCTTCAGGCTTCATTATTTCCAAATGATCAACACTGAGCGCATTGTGTTTTATTGCGGCTTGAATTCCTCCAATGGAATTGAACTGGTTCACGTGGATTTTTGATTTTAAGCCAAAACGGATTCCGGCTTCCATAATCTGTTCTGTTTCGGCGACTGTAAAATAACCCCTTTCACAAAATACATCAATAAAATTTGCCAGTTTATTTTTGGCGATTTCAGGAAGCATTTCTTCTATTATCAAATTGATATATCCTTTGCGATTTTCTTTGAATTCAGTTGGAATGGCGTGTACTCCAAGAAAAGTTGATTTAATGGTTATTGGATAATCTTTTGTGAGCCGATTTATAACCCGAAGCATTTTCATTTCGCCATCGACAGTAAGTCCATACCCTGATTTTATTTCGACAGCCCCAGTTCCCAAACGCATCACTTCTTCTAATCGAACTTTCGATTGGTTGTAAAGTTCTTCTTCGGAAGTTTCGTTTAGTTTTTTTGCCGAATTCAGAATGCCACCGCCACGATTGGCAATTTCTTCATAGGAAAGTCCGTTGATTCTGTCGACGAATTCTTGTTCTCGATTGCCAGCATATACAATGTGCGTGTGACTGTCACACCAGGCTGGCAGTACCATTTTCCCATCGGCATCGATACATTTTTCGGGGTTTAAATTCTCAGGTAAATCTTTCATCGAGCCAAAATCGGAAATCAGCCCCTTTTGAATTACCAAATAGGCGTTTTTGATTGTTGGAAGAATTGCCATTTCATCACCTGAAACTTTCAAAACACAAGAATCTCTGACTTGAAGTAATTCCTTGATGTTGATGATTAGCGTTTTCATTAGTATAAATTTATTCCGAAACCTTGATTTCGAACATTTTGTCCCAGTTTTTTCCCGTTACAAAAATGGTCTTTGTTTTTGGGTTGTAGGCAATTCCGTTTAAAAAATCGGTGGGTTTTGCATTTGTATGCTTTCTTAAACCTGACATATCTAAAATCCCTTCAACGGCACCGGTTTTTGGGTTTACGACCGCAATTGCCTCTTTTTCCCAAACATTGGTATAGATTTTACTGTTAATCCATTCGAGTTCATTTACCGCTTTTACCTTAGAATCTCCCGAATAAACGTTGATATAGTCGATCATTTTTTGAGTTTTGGGATCCATTCTCCAAATTTTCTCGGTTTTGTCAGTTTGATAAATATATTTACCGTCATTGGTCATTCCCCAGCCTTCAATATCTTTATCGTAAGTAAAGGTTTTTTCTAGTTTTAAAGTGTTGGCATCATATATGAAACCTGTTTTTTCCTGCCAAGTCAATTGATATAACTTATTGTTTATAAAAGTGATTCCTTCTCCAAAATATTTTGAATCTAAATTTATTTGTTTGAAAATTTTTCCAGTTCTATAATCGTATTTTCTTAAATAAGAAGTTCCTTTTTGGCCTGTACTTTCATATAAAGTGTCGTTATGAAACTCTAAACCTTCGGTAAATGAAGCCGTGTCGTGAGGGTAAGTATTTAAAATACTATATTTTAATGCTTTAGGTATAATGTTGGAAACCACCTCGATTCTTGCCGTAGCTTCTGAGTTTTCACCTCCAAAATACACCAAAGCTTTTAGATATTGGTAGCCTAATTTTTGGTCTCTTAGTTGAAAAGGAAGTTTCGCAGAACCTTTAGTTGAACCAATTTTTTTGTCATTTGCAGAGTAAACAATGCTGTCGATTTCTTTCGAATTTGGATTTAAAACACTCAATTCTATAGCGTCCTGAGACAGATAATGTTCTTTAAAATTAGAATTATCGAAAGTAAATAAAGTGTTTTCCCCTTTTTTGGCACCTCCACAATTGGTCATAGCGATTCCTAATAAAATGATAAATAGGAAGTTATAATTTTTCATAAATTAAAATTTTGATGATGCAATATACAACGATATTTTATAGGTGCAAAGCTCTTGCAAAAATATAAAAAGATTGTATATTTGCATTGGCAAGTCCTACACGACCAGCTCCTGCAAAATCCCCCAGGATGGGAACATAGCAAGGGTAAGTGGTTGAGCGGTGCGATGTAGGTCGCTTGCCATTTTTTTATTTTACACAAAAATGGTCTTCCTTATGGAGGATTTTTTTATTTTTGGATGAATTTAAATCTTAATTCCTAGACAAAAAATGAAAAAAGTAGTTCTAATTACAGGAGGTTCTTTGGGAATAGGGAAATCTATTGGAGAATTTTTGCATCATAAAGGATTTGTAGTTTACGGAACCAGCCGAAATCCGGAACGAGTTTTAAATTCTATTTTTCCATTAGTGGCTTTAGATGTTCGTAATACGGAATCAATTCAAGCTGCTGTTGCCAAAATAATTACTATATCAGGTCGATTGGATATTGTGATTAATAATGCGGGTGTTGGGATTACCGGACCTTTGGAAGAAATTCCATCTGAGGAAATAAAGAATAATTTCGAAACTAATTTCTTTGGACCCATCGAAGTGATGAAAGCGGTGTTGCCACAAATGCGTGCGCAAAACTCAGGGTTGATAATCAATATAACTTCAATCGCAGGATATATGGGTTTACCGTATCGCAGTGTTTATTCGGCTTCGAAAGGAGCTTTAGAATTAATTACAGAAGCTTTGCGAATGGAAGTGAAATCTTTTGGAATCCAGATTACGAATGTGGCTCCGGGTGATTTTGCCACTAATATCGCTTCGGGACGTTTTCACGCACCTTTAATCAAGGATTCGGCTTATAAAATTCCGTATGGAAATACGCTTAAAATGATGGATGAACACTTAGATAGTGGTAGTAATCCGAACGAAATGGCAGCAGCTGTTTATAAAATCATCTTAAATCCAAATCCAAAAATTCATTATAAAGTAGGTGTTTTTATGCAGAAATTTTCGATTGTTCTCAAACGAATTCTTCCTGATAAAGTCTATGAAAAAATGTTAATGAATCATTATAAATTGTAACTCCACTTTTATATTGTTTTGCGTATTAATGCTAGTAATCTAAATGGTATTAATTTATAATTGTTACATTTGAGTACAATTAAAAATATTATTATGAAAAAAATATTTATTCTATTATTCGGAATAGCTTTAATATACTCTTGTTCAACAAGTACTAATTCAAATGGAAACTCTACAACCAATGTTGTACCTGTAGTTACTACAACAAACTTAATACATCTTCCTACATTAACTACCACTGCGGTTTCATCAATTACTGCAGTTTCAGCTGTTTCGGGAGGTACTATATTAAGTGATGAAGGAGGTCCTATAACTGCAATGGGAGTTTGTTGGAGCACCAATACTAATCCTACTATTGTTTATCTACAAAAACAAATAATGGAGTTGGAAAAGTAGTGTTTTCAAGTACTATTTCTGGACTTGTGCCAAATACCACTTATTATGTAAGAGCATATGCCTTTTCATATTCTGGAACTGCTTCTTATGGAGAACAGTTTAGTTTTACAACTACGGCCTCAAGAGCCTCAACCACCGATATTGGCGGAAATACGTATCAATTAGTCACTATTTGCAATCAGACTTGGATACAAACCAATTTGAATGTAACTAAATATAGAAATGGTGATATCATCCCTCAAGTTACTGATGCTACTCAGTGGATAGGATTAACCACTGGAGCTTGGTGTTATTTAAATAATGACCCTGCAAACGCAGTTTTAGGAAAACTATACAATTGGTATGCTGTAAATGATCCAAGAGGTTTAGCTCCTCTAGGATATCACATACCTACTGATGCTGAATGGACTACCCTAACCACTTGTTTAGGAGGATATTCTATCGCAGGTAGCGCAATGAAAGAAACGGGTAATAATTATTGGTATGGCGATTATCCTACGGGCACTAACAGTAGCGGTTTTACGGCTCTTCCAGGAGGTTATCGTAGTGACCGTGGTGCATTCTACAATGATGGAATGAGTGGTTGCTGGTGGAGTTCATCAGAACCCCTTGTTGGTGTATATGCTTATGACCTGTACTTGAATAACAATAATGGCTCTTCATTTAGAAACTTTGACTCTGAAACCAACGGATTATCTGTACGTTGCATCAAGGATTAGATTCATTTAACTATTAAAAAAGTAACATGATATAATTTTTTTTATAGAATAAACGTAACAATCCGCCGCGCTTTTGCCTGATCTTTACAGAAGGTACATGATTAATAAAAGACAAAAGTCTTGAAATTCGGAACTTTTTTGTTTTCAGGCATAAATTTAAGAAGTTTGTCAAGTTCTTTGTCGGACTACTCTTTCTTTGAGTTTTCTATAAAAAGGCTTTCCAAATAAGCAACAGTTACGAAGTCGGGAAGGAAAATAGCTAGTTTTAAAACATTCATCATAACTATTTGTATTTGATTTCGTAATTTTGCCAGCCAAAAACAACAAACAATTAACTATAAACATTTTACTATGAAATTTTTTATTGACACAGCGAATTTAGCTCAGATTAAAGAAGCGCAAGCTCTTGGAGTTTTAGACGGAGTTACGACAAATCCATCCTTGATGGCAAAAGAAGGAATTACAGGAAAAAACAATATTTTGAAACACTATGTTGACATTTGCAATCTTGTTGATGGTGATGTAAGTGCTGAAGTAAATGCACTTGATTTTGACGGAATGATTAAAGAAGGTGAAGAATTGGCTGATTTGCACGAGCAAATTGTAGTTAAATTGCCAATGACTAAAGAAGGCGTTATGGCTGCTAAATATTTTTCAGATAAAGGAATAAAAACAAACGTAACTTTAGTGTTTTCAGCTGGACAAGCTTTATTGGCTGCCAAAGCTGGGGCAACTTATGTTTCTCCGTTTATTGGCCGCTTAGACGATGTTTCAACTGATGGTTTGGCTTTGATTGAAGAAATCAGATTGATATATGATAACTATGGTTACGAAACTCAGATTCTAGCAGCATCAGTTCGTCACACGATGCACATTGTAAACTGTGCCAAAATTGGAGCAGATGTAATGACTGGACCACTTTCTGCCATATACGGATTGTTGAAACACCCATTGACCGATATTGGATTAGCACAATTTGTTGCTGATTTTGAAAAAGGAAATAAATAAAAAATATCCACTGTTTCATTTTATCAGTGAGCAGTAAAAACATAAAATAGTCCCATTTGCTTAAGCGAATGGGACTATTTATTTGATTAATTTCTATTGAAATTAGTGACCTCCGCCAATTTCAATTTCATTGGCAATACCTTGTTTTTTAAGGATTTCAAAAACATACCAACCATAGAAAGCAATAAACCCAAAACATAAAACTGGTACAAAATAAGAATTATGAATGCCAATAATATCAGAAAGTTTACCTTGTAATGGCGGTATAATACCACCACCTAAAATCATCATTACTAAAAATGCTGAACCTTGGGATGTATATTTTCCCAATCCAGCAATTGCTAAAGAGAAAATAGAAGGCCACATAATGCTTAAAAATAAACCACCGCTAAGAAATGCAAATGTAGCTATTATACCTGTTGTAAACAGGCCAATTAGCATAGCTATCATTCCCATAACACCAAAAATTAATAGTGTTCTTGATGGATGATCCTTTCCTAAAAAGAAACCTGTGATTTGAAATATTATTACAAAAGCATAAGCGTATAAAGGTGTAATATCTTGACCAGAAATGGCATTTGCAGCTAAAACAACTCCAAACGCTAAGTAAGGAACTGCAATAAGCAATATTTTTTTTAGTTGAGATGATGGATTAAAAACTGAAATTGCACCAGCCCATCGTCCAATCATTAAACTTCCCCAATACATTGACATAAATGGTGCTAAAGCAGCTCCAGTAATTTTACCAAAGTCTGCTGTTTTTAATAGTTCTCCCAAATTACTACCTATTGTTACCTCTACTCCAACATAAGTAAAGAGTGCTAGCATTCCTAAAACTAATTGTGGGTATTTCATTGCTCCCCATCCTTCCGGATTTTTTTGGGCAGATTTATTTGCGAATAACAAACCAAAAACCACAACTACTAGAGTAGAGAAAGACAAACCTAATCCTAAGTAATCTTTCCCTTTATTAGTAATAAATTGTTCTATAAAATTGGGGTCTTCATAGCGTGAAAAGATATAGCCAAAAATGCCTATTAAAATAACAGTTATGGTAATTAATGCAGTTTGTGCTTTGCTGGCAGATTCAAAAGTTGAATCGCTTTTACCTGCTGGCAGTTTTTTTGAAAAATAAAATAGTGCTGCAGCCAATAAAAATAAACCGCCTACACTTAAATAAAGGATTCTCATTGAATCTAAAGATTCAGGTTTTTTGGCAAATTCTGTAATATCTACACCAGTCACTACACCGAATAATGCAAAAGATACAACTATGGGGCCGATTGTTGTTCCTAATGAATTAATTCCGCCCGCTAAATTTAGTCTACTTGAAGCAGAATGTGGTTCTCCTAAAGAAGCAGCAAATGGTTGCGCTGATGTTTGTTGTAATGAAAAACCTAATGCAACTACAAATAATGCTGCAAGTATTAAGACATAACTCCCTTGGGTAACTGCATAAATCATAAAAATAGCGCCAATAGTACTTATCATAAGCCCATTTATGATCCCTTTTTTAAAACCCCAATCATTAAGAATATCTTTTTTTAATGAGCTACTCAAAATAAATAAAAATAAAGCACCTATATAATAAGCGCCATAAAAAGCAAAATCAATAAGTTGACTTTGAAATTGGTCTAAGCCAAATTTGGCTTTACAAAATGGGATAAAAACACCGTTTGATGCTCCAATAAATCCCCAAAAGAAAAATACCGTAATAAGGGTATAAAGTGCCGAATTGTTGGACTTTGTTTGTTCTGAACTCATAATTGTAAATTGGTTAATGGTTTAAAGTCAATTTTTTCGAATTTGCTTTGTTAAGCTGTAAATATATTCCTAAAGTAAATTAAAAAAAAATAAATCAGAACAAATATTGTTAAATATATTCAATCAGTGTTATATATCAACTCAGTTGCTTTTTTAAACATTTTTTTGAAGAGAATTAAATTGTGTTTAATCAAGCAATCTTAGCTTATGCTTGACATTGAAACAGGGGAATCAATGCCCTTGACATAACGTTAATTTTGTTGTACTTTTGCAAAAAAAAATTATAAAATACTTATGTTATCAATTAATAATTTATCAGTTCAGTTTGGCAAACGAATTTTATTCGACGAAGTAAATACGGTCTTTACAAATGGCAATATTTACGGTGTTATCGGAGCAAACGGTGCTGGAAAATCAACATTTCTAAAGATTATTGCAGAAGAAATGGATCCTACATCTGGACATATTCATTTGGAGCCTGGAAAACGCATGTCAGTTTTGAATCAAAATCATAATATGTTTGATGAACACACAGTTTTGGAAACTGTAATGATGGGAAACAAAGTTTTGTTCAAAATAAAAACCGAAATGGATGCCCTTTATCTAGATTATTCCGATGAAAATGCAGATAGAATAGGGGAGTTACAAGTGCAATTTGAAGAATTAAATGGATGGAATGCTGAGTCAGATGCAGCTTCAATGCTTTCGAATCTTGGAATTACTGAAGACTATCATTATACTTTAATGGGCGATTTGGAAGGTAAAATAAAAGTACGCGTGCTCTTGGCGCAAGCTCTTTTTGGAAATCCTGATTTACTTATCATGGATGAGCCTACCAATGACTTAGATTTTGAAACCATAGCTTGGTTAGAAAATTTCTTAGCCAATTATGAAAATACAGTAATCGTCGTTTCTCACGACCGTCACTTTTTAGATGCTGTTTGTACGCATATTTCGGATATTGATTTCAGTAAAATTAACCATTATTCGGGGAATTATACTTTTTGGTATGAATCCAGCCAATTAGCTGCAAAACAACGCGCACAACAAAACAAAAAAGCCGAAGAAAAGAAACAAGAATTAGAGGAATTTATTCGTCGTTTTTCTGCAAATGTGGCCAAATCAAAACAAGCCACTTCTCGTAAAAAAATGATTTCTAAATTGAATATTTCAGAAATAAAACCTTCAAGCCGTCGTTATCCTGCCATTATTTTTGACCAAGAACGTGAAGCTGGCGACCAGATTTTGAATGTGCAAAATTTAAGTGCTTCTGTGGATGGAGAAGTTTTGTTTAAAGGAGTTGATTTGAATATGGCTAAAGGCGATAAAATCGTACTTTTTTCTAAAGATTCTCGCGCCACGACTGCATTCTATGAAATTCTTAACGGAAATCAAAAAGCAGATTCTGGGACTTTTGATTGGGGTGTTACCACAATTCAATCCTATTTACCAGTTGAAAATCATTCTTATTTCGAAAGTGATTATTCATTAGTAGATTGGTTACGTCAATGGGTGAAAACTGAAGAAGAACGGGATGAAGTTAATATTCGAAGTTTCTTGGGGAAAATGATTTTCTCAGGAGAAGAAGCTTTAAAAACTTGTCGTGTATTATCGGGTGGTGAAAAAGTACGTTGTATGTTGTCTCGAATGATGATGCAACGTGCCAATGTCTTGATGCTCGACGAACCTACAAATCACTTGGATTTAGAGTCGATTACGGCATTTAACAACTCTTTGAAAAACTTTAAAGGTTCTGTTATTTTCACCACGCACGATCACGAATTTTCGCAAACTGTAGCTAACAGAGTTATCGAATTGACTCCAAACGGTGCGATTGACCGTTATATGACATTCGACGATTATCTTGACGATGAAAAAGTTCAGGAATTAAGAACGAGGATGTATTCATAAAAAAATTAAACTGTTTCGGTTCCGAAACGGTTTTTTTATAAAAGTAAATTAATAGATTGACAAAAAATAGTATCTTTACAACCCAAACAACACTTCATTATGAGTCAAAAAGTATTGCTCACTTCAAAGGAAGTCAATATCATTCTGCACCGTTTGGCCTGTCAGTTAATCGAAAAACATCTTGATTTTTCGCATACTATTTTGATTGGAATTCAACCACGTGGTACTTTCTTGGCGGAGCGATTAAAAGATTTGTTAGAAAAAGAATATAAAATCTCGAAAATTGCTTTGGGATATTTAGACATTACTTTCTTTAGAGATGACTTCCGAAGAACTACCAAGCCATTAGAAGCCAACAAAACCAGAATAGATTTTATCGTAGAAAACAAAAAAGTCGTTTTCATTGACGATGTTTTATACACAGGAAGAAGTATTCGGTCCGCATTGACAGCCATTCAATCCTTTGGAAGACCATCAGAAATAGAATTATTAGTTCTCATAGATCGTCGTTTTAGTCGTCATTTACCTATTCAGCCCGATTATCGTGGTCGTCAGGTGGATGCTATCAATGACGAAAAAGTATTGGTTTGCTGGAAAGAACAAGACGGTGAAGACGCCGTTTATTTAATAAATAATAAGTAATAAAAATGAGCGAGCTAAGTGTAAATCATTTATTAGGAATAAAGTATATCAACAAGAAAGATATTGACCTCATTTTTGAAACTGCCGATCATTTTAAAGAAGTTATCAATCGTCCCATAAAAAAAGTACCATCACTTAGGGATATTACTATTGCTAACATCTTTTTTGAAAACAGTACAAGAACAAAACTTTCCTTTGAATTAGCTCAAAAACGTTTGTCTGCTGATGTCATTAGTTTTTCGGCAGCACAATCTTCGGTAAAAAAAGGAGAAACCTTGATTGATACAGTGAATAATATTCTTTCGATGAAAGTCGATATGGTGGTGATGCGACATTCTAATCCTGGAGCAGCACATTTCTTGTCGCAAAATGTAAAAGCAAGTATCGTAAATGCGGGTGATGGAGCACACGAACATCCAACACAAGCTTTGTTAGACAGCTATTCCATTAGAGAAAAATTAGGTGACGTAGGTGGAAAAAAAGTAGTAATCGTAGGTGATATTTTGCATTCGAGAGTAGCGCTTTCGAATATTTATGCTTTGCAAATGCAAGGGGCAAAAGTTAAAGTATGTGGTCCAAAAACGCTCATTCCAAGACATATCGAATCTCTTGGAGTAATTGTGGAGCCTAATATCCGCAAAGCATTAGAATGGTGCGATGTAGTCAATATGCTTCGTGTTCAAAATGAAAGAATGGACGTAAACTTTTTTCCTTCAACTCGTGAATATTCCCAACAATATGGATTGGACAAAGCTTTGCTTGACTCGTTGAACAAGGAAATAATAATAATGCACCCAGGGCCAATTAATCGTGGTGTGGAAATTACCTCAGATGTGGCTGACTCCAAACAATCTGTGATTTTGAATCAGGTTGAAAATGGAGTTGCAATTCGAATGGCTGTAATTTATTTATTGGCTTCAAAAATTCAATAGATTTTCCTTCGCTAGAATATGCTATAAACAAAATTTTCTTTGTATTTTAGCAATAGAATAATTCTTATTGCAATGAAAGTAGATCAAAAAGGGCATACTGTTTGTATAAAAGACACTCAAGGAGATTTGGTTTCATTTTTGATGAAAGTGACTCACGAATATAAAACCTTTCAAAAACATAATATTATCATTGATATTAGGGTGCATAAAAACCTTTCGATAAAAGAAATTAGTGGATTTATACCACTTTCAAGAATCCACAAAAAAGCCAAAAAATCATTTGTTATAGTTACTTCCGACCTTGATCATAATGCCGTTTCTGACAAGCTCGCAGTTGTTCGTTCATTGCTTGAAGCCCACGATATTATTGAGATGGAGGAAATAGAAAGAGATTTGGGATTTTAGCCACTAACCCTAAAGGGTAAAAGTACACGTAATGGATACTGTTACTGAACACTGAACACTAATCATGAATCTAACCGTCCTCGGCTGTTATGCAGCAACTCCACGAACTTTTACGAATCCAACTTCTCAGATTTTAGAAATCAGAAATAGGCTGTTTCTAATTGATTGTGGAGAAGGAACGCAAGTACAATTGCGCAAAAACAAAATCAGGTTTTCTAGGGTCAATCATATTTTTATTTCCCATTTACATGGCGATCATTTTTTTGGTCTGGTAGGCTTGGTTTCAACATTTATGTTACTCAATCGAACTACTGACTTACATATTCATGGACCAAAAGGAATCAAAGAAATTATCAATCTGCAATTGCGATTATCAAATTCCTGGCCCAGTTATGGTTTGTTTTTCCATGAATTGGAATCTAAAGAAAGTGAAATTGTTTTTGAAGACGATAAAGTGATAGTCAAAACAATTCCTTTAAAACATAGGGTTTACACCAATGGTTTTCTATTTCAGGAAAAAGTTGGCGATAGAAAATTAGATTTGAATGCGGTTCAGAACTATGAAATTGACAAATGTTATTACCAAAAAATAAAGAACGGAAAAGACATCACTTTAGATGATGGCCGAGTTATCGAAAACCATAAATTGACATTTGATCCAATCCCAGCCAAAAGTTATGCATTTTGTTCGGATACAGCTTATGAAGAAAGTATTATTGCAATTATAAACGAAGTTGATGTTCTGTACCACGAATCTACTTTTCTGGATTCAGAAGAAGTTTTGGCAGGAAAAACAATGCATTCAACAGCCAAAGAAGCGGCAACGATTGCTTTGAAAGCGAATGTCAAACAATTGGTTTTAGGACATTATTCGACACGATACGAAAACATTGAACTCTTTAAGAAACAAGCTGAAACCATTTTTCCGAATGTCCTTTTGGCTGATGATGGTCGGAATTTTGAATTTTAAACTAAAATAGCTGTTTTTAAGAAGTAGTTAATCTTTTAAAACATAGTAATTTTACATCCAATAAATTTAATTCAATAAATGGAAGACTTAAGCAATTACAGGAAATCATATGATAAAAGCGAACTTTTGGAAACTAATATTCCGGAAGATCCAATCAATTTATTCAATAGATGGTTTCACGAGGTTGAAGATTTTGGAGGAATGGATGAAGTCAATGCAATGACGGTTTCGACTTTTGGATTAGACGGTTTTCCAAAATCGCGTGTATTGCTTTTGAAACAATACACTTACGAAGGTTTTATTTTTTATACCAATTATAATTCGGAAAAGGGTAGGGCCATTGCTAATAATCCCAATGTTTGCCTTTCTTTTTTCTGGCATTCGATGGAACGCCAAGTAATTATTAAAGGAATTGCCGAGAAAACTTCGGAGAATATTTCTGACGGATATTTTGAATCCAGACCAATCGGAAGCAAATTGGGCGCTATCATTTCGAACCAAAGCGAAATTATTCCTTCTAGAACTGTTTTAGAAGAAGGGTTAAAACAATTAGAAAAAGATTTCGAGGGAAAAGAGATTCCAAGACCTAAATATTGGGGTGGTTTCTTGGTTCGTCCTGTGGAAGTTGAATTTTGGCAAGGAAGACCCAACAGGTTGCACGACAGAATTCGCTATCATTTTCAAGCGGATTACTCATGGAAGATTGACAGATTGGCACCATAAAAATTGTATTGCAATTTTTTCTACACTATCCGCTATTCGGTAGATTTTTTTTAAATTTTTTTTACAATAATTGTAAGAAATATATGTTAATAAATATTTTTATTGTGTATTTTAT
>CAIOTL010000076.1 GCA_903861155.1 uncultured Bacteroidota bacterium | reverse complement strand
ATTCGTTTTCTTTGGCTGTACCAAGAAGAATACAAATAATCAAGCCACTACTTCCTCGCAAGACAGTCTTGCTACCTATCTATCGAAGGCGAACGATTTTAGTTCCACCACTAAAAAAAGACAGGAATACATTCAAAAGGCTTATACCATCATCATCAATCAGCCCAACGATTCGATGAATCGAGTCAATCTGTTCAAAGTTGCTAATCGGTATTATAATGTCAATAATTTGAAATCCTATAAAAAAACGGTTCATTTAATTTTAGAAAAAGCAAAAACCAGCAAGGATACTATAAGTACAGCCAAAGCCTATGGTTATTTAGGAGATTATTATGGTTCGCAAAGTACTCCAGATAGTGCTTTTTTGTATTATTTTAAAGCTGAAAAAATATATCTGCAACGGAATGATAATTTAAATCTTGCCAAAGCACGATTAAACAAAGCGTTATTACAATATAATCAAAGCGATTTTTCAGGAAGTGAAATATCCGTATTTAAAGCTTTGAGAGCATTAAAAAATGAAAAAGCCAATGACATACTCTATGAATGTTATAACCTTTTAGGATTAATATATAATGAATTGGGGGAATACGACAAATCCATTGAATTCCACAACAAAGCTTTGACAAGCATAGATGATGCAACCTCCCCTGTAGAGTTTCAGTCGAAAGCGACCTCGTTGAATAATATGGGATTGGTTTATCAAAACCTGAATCAGTATAAACAAGCTATACCTTATTTTCAACAAGGATTGGAACATAAAAAGGACTTGCTTTTATATAAACCCTCTTTATACGTAATGTTGTTGGACAATTTGGCCTATTCAAGATTCAAAACAAAAGAATCCAAAGATCTTCCAGAACTGTTTTACGAGTCCTTGAAACTGAAGGATAGTCTACAATTGACCGTTGGAATTATTATTAGCCAAATCCATTTGTCGGAATATTATGCTTCTAAAAAGGATACTACTAAAGCGATTCAGTATTCTAATGATGCCCTTGCTACGGCTCGAAACTCCAAAAACCGTAGAAATCTTCTGTTGCCATTAAAACAATTAACGGTTATAGAACCAGCAAAATCGGCTATTTACAACAAAGAATACATCCACATCAATGATAGTTTGCAAAAAGCAGATCGAAATATTGCGGATAAGTTTTCCCGTATCGAATATGAAACGGATACAATCAAAAAAGAAAACACCGATTTAACGACCCAAAACAGGAATTTGGTTTATATTTTTGGATCCATTTTAATATTAGGGATGTTTTTGTACATCATCAAAGCGCAAAAAGCAAGGAACCGGGAACTGTTGTACAAACAAGAACAACAAAAAGCCAATGAGGAAATCTATAATTTAATGATTTCGCAACAAAATGATGTAGAAACCATCAGGATAAAAGAGAAAAAACGAGTGGCTCAGGAATTGCATGATGGCGTTTTGGGAAGGATGTTTGGCGTGCGAATGAACTTGGACGGTTTGAATAATATGAATGATGATCTTGGTGCTTTTCAAAGAAACAGTTTCTTGTCGGAATTAAAAAATATAGAACAGGACATTCGTGAAATTTCACATGATTTGAATAGGGAGAAATCAGAATTAATCAATAACTTCGTAGCCATCGTAGACAAGCTTTTTGAAAATCAGAAAAAGGCGTTCGAACCGAAGTTAGATTCGACAATTGATTTGAATATCAAATGGGAATTGATGAGTAATGCCATCAAAATCAATTTGTATCGAATTGTTCAGGAATCGTTGCAGAATATTAATAAGTATGCCAATGCCAATGTCATCAAGGTAGAATTCAAAAAAGAAATTGATCATTTGCTTTTGGTAATTAGTGACGACGGAATTGGATTTAATGTAAATAAGGCCAAAAAAGGAATTGGTTTACAGAATATGCTTTCTAGAATTGATGAATGCAAAGGAACATTAGACGTGAAATCTAAAAAAGGGGAAGGGACTATTATTACAGTTACAGTTCCAATATAAAAAAAATTAAAGAGAAAAATGACAATTGACCCAACTGCCGAACCGTTGATAAAAAAGAACCTATTCATTGTTGACGACCACCCGTTTATTATTCAAGGCTACAAGAATGGCATCACTCGGTACAAGCCCAATGAATATGAGTATTCCTTTTTAGAAGCAAAAGATTGCAAATCGGCTTATGACATTATAACTGACCCACACACAACACCTTTTGACATTGCTTTTTTAGATATTAGTATGCCAACTTACGAGGAAAAAGGGATTCTTTCTGGCGAAGATTTGGCAAGATTACTTAATGAGTATATGCCAAACTGCAAAATTATTTTGCTTACTATGTACACTGAATTGTTGAAAATAAAGAATATTATAGAGACTATAAATCCTAAGGGATTGGTGATAAAAAATGATTTAACATTCAATGAGCTACTTTTTGGTTTTGATAAAGTGATCAACAACGAAACTTATTACAGTCAGTCGATTCAGAAAATGATGGATTTAGATCAAAGTGAATCCATAGAAATCGATGTTTTTGACAAACAAATTCTTTTCCATATTTCGAAAGGGACCAAAACAAACGATATGCCACAATATATTCCAATATCATTAGAAGCTATCGAAAAAAGAAAAATGAATCTAAAAAAATTACTGGATATAAAAGACGAAAGTGACATTGAACTAGTAAAAGAAGCTAAAAACAAGGGTTTACTTTTTTAGGATTCAAACCAATTAAGTATAAAATATACTGGAAAAAGGAATTTTTCAATTTGACCAAAGGGAGAAATCACCTAATGGGAGCAACTGATGAGATTGCTTCGCCTGTTCGCTTCGCTCGAGTCCTCGGTCCTCGGAATGACAAAGAGGAGTCGCAATTAGGTTACAATGATTTATTCTTCGCTCAACGCATTCCAACCACGAGCCTTTAGAGGAATTCGAGTATTGGCTCGAGTTACCAGATGGATTCCTTCGCTTTCTTGGGTCATGTGGCCAATAATCGTAAAATTTGGATTTCCTTTAATCTTGTCAAAATCTTCCATTGCAATGGTGAAAAGCAATTCATAATCTTCGCCACCGTTTATTGCCACTGTGGTGGAATCCAAATTAAATTCTTCGCACACATTGATCAACTGCGGATCAAGCGGCAATTTATCCTCGTACAAATTGCAACCCACTTTCGATTGTTTGCATAAATGCATAATTTCTGATGACAATCCATCCGAAATATCAATCATCGCTGTAGGTTTTATTTCCAATGCGTGCAATAAAGTGCGTACGTCTTTTCGAGCTTCGGGTTTCAATTGGCGTTCAATAATATAGGTATACGCATCTAAGTCGGGTTGCGAATTGGGGTTCACCTGAAAAACCTGTTTCTCACGTTCCAATACCTGCAATCCCATATAAGCTGCACCAATATCACCAGTTACTACTAACAAATCCGTTTGATTGGCTCCATTTCTATACACTATTTCATCTTTATCGGCTTCGCCAAAAGCGGTTATGCTGATAATCAATCCTTTTTGAGAAGAAGTGGTGTCGCCACCAATAACGTCGACCTTGTATTCATTGGCGGCAAGCGTAATTCCATCAAACAATTCTTCTAAAGCTTCCAATGGAAAACGATTGGAAACCGCTATGGAAACCAAGATTTGGGTAGCCTTGGCATTCATTGCACAAATATCCGAAACATTGACCACAACGGCTTTGTAACCCAAATGTCTTAAGGGCATATAACCTAAATCAAAATGAACGCCTTCGATCAGTAAATCAGTAGAAACGACTATTTTTTTGTCCTTGAAATCTAAAACTGCGGCATCGTCTCCAATTCCTTTTATTGTTGAAGGCTGATTGACTTTGAAGTTTTTTGTCAAGTGGTCTATTAGACCAAATTCTCCAAGTTGTGCAATGCTCGTGCGTTGAGGTGTTTTATCTTCTATCATTAGCTTTTTATTTTGAATGTGCAAAGGTACAAAGAAGCGAAGGGTTTTTGTCAATTAATAAATCAGTTTTGATTCAATCGCTTTATTTATCCTTAAATTTATAGCATCCATAAAATAATTTAATTTTCAGAAAATGAAAACATTCGATATTGTTACCCTCACGGTAAATCCATCACTTGATAAAAGCACGCAATTCACCGGATTGGTCGCCGAACAAAAAATCCGTTGCAAAACCCCACGTTACGATGCTGGAGGAGGTGGGATTAATGTTTCCAAAGCAATTTCCCGCTTGGGAGGAGTATCCTTATGTGTATTTACTTCGGGTGGTTCGCCGGGAATTAAGTTGGAAGAATTGGTACAACAAGAAGGGATTGCCATAAAAACTATTCAAACACAAAATTGGACGAGAGAAAATCTGGTGGCATTGGATAGCATTAGCAACTCCCAATATCGGTTTTGCTTTCCCGGAGCAGCAATTTCAGAAGTTGAAAAAGAGACTATCATTCAGATCCTTCGAGAATTAAAACCGAAGTATTTAGTGGCAAGCGGCAGTTTGAATGAGGGTTTATCAACAGATTTCTACCAGCATATTGCTGATTTAGCAAAATCTTCCGGCACAAAACTAATTGTAGATACTTCGGGCGATGCCTTGAAAAAGGTTTTGGAAGAAGGGGTGTATTTGGTCAAACCCAACATAGGCGAATTGGCTAAATTAATTGGAGTTGAGCGATTAGAAATGGATGAAGTAGCTGGAGCGGCTCGAACATTAATCGAAAAAGGAAGTGCCGAAATCGTGGTCGTTTCGTTAGGTTCGCAAGGGGCATTTTTGGTAACGGCAACTCAAACCGAGTTTGTTCCTGCGCCAAATGTAGTCAAGAAAAGCACTGTTGGAGCCGGAGATAGTATGGTTGGAGCCATGGTTTGGGCATTATCCCAAAACAAGAGTTTAAAAGAAGTTGTGCAATGGGGCGTTGCCTGTGGTTCGGCAGCAACAATGAATGAAGGGACACAATTATTCAAATTGGAGGATGCGGAACGATTGTTTGAGGGGATGCAATAAAAACAAAAAAACCTGACAATTTTCATCATCAGGTTTTCTATTTATTGCAACAAAGTCCTTCCCGAAGGGAAGGATTTAGTCATTCAATTTCAAAACTGCCATAAAAGCTTCTTGTGGAATTTCTACATTTCCAACCAATCTCATACGTTTTTTGCCTTTTTTCTGTTTTTCCAATAATTTACGTTTACGCGAGATATCACCCCCATAACATTTGGCGGTAACGTCTTTACGTAATGCTTTTATTGTTTCACGGGCAATAATTTTTGCGCCAATTGCTGCTTGAATCGGAATGTCAAATTGTTGTCTCGGAATCAACTCCCGCAATTTCTCGCACATTTTTTTGCCAATATTGTAGGCATTGCTCTCGTGAATCAATGCTGAAAGTGCATCAACCGATTGTGAATTTAATAATACGTCCAATTTTACTAATTTAGAAGTACGCATTCCAATTGGAGAATAATCAAACGACGCATATCCTTTGGAAACCGTTTTCAATCGGTCGTAAAAATCGAATACAATTTCGGCCAACGGCATATCAAAATTTAATTCCACTCTTTCTGTCGTCAAATAGGTTTGATTGGTTATCACCCCGCGTTTTTCAATACACAAGCTCATTACATTTCCAACATAATCGGATTTAGTAATGATAGTGGCTTTTATAAAAGGCTCTTCAACTCGATCTAAACGAGACGGTTCCGGCAAATCAGAAGGATTGTTAACCACAAAAGGTGTTTCTGGATCTTTCTTAGTGTAAGCCAAATACGAAACGTTGGGAACGGTAGTAATCACCGTCATATTAAATTCTCTCTCCAAACGTTCTTGGATAATCTCCATGTGCAACATTCCCAAGAACCCGCAACGGAATCCAAAACCTAAAGCCGCCGAACTTTCCGGCAAAAACACCAATGAAGCATCGTTTAACTGCAGTTTTTCCATCGAGTTTCTCAATTCTTCATAATCTTCAGTATCCACAGGATAAATCCCAGCAAAAACCATTGGTTTTACATCTTCAAAACCCACAATCATATTTGTGGTAGGCGTTTTGGCATCCGTCAAGGTGTCTCCTACTTTCACTTCCTTGGCTTCTTTAATTCCCGAAATCAAATACCCAACATCACCAGCAGAAATGACTTGTTTGGGAACTTGGTTTAGTTTTAAAGTGCCAATTTCATCTGCAAAATATTCATTCCCAGTGGCCATGAATTTTATTTTTTGGCCTTTACGGATTTCACCGTTTTTCACACGGAAAATAACCTCAATTCCACGAAACGGATTGTAATGCGAGTCAAAAATCAAAGCTTGCAACGGTTCGTCAATGTTTCCTTTTGGAGGAGGAATTCGTTCGATGATGGCTGCCAAAATATTTTCGACACCCAAGCCTGTTTTTCCCGAAGCGTGAATAATTTCATCGAGTTTACAGCCTAACAAATCAACGATATCATCGGAAACTTCTTCGGGATTGGCACTTGGCAAATCTACTTTATTTAAAATTGGAATAATTTCCAAGTCGTTTTCTAGCGCTAAATATAAATTAGAAATCGTTTGTGCCTGAATACTTTGCGCTGCATCTACAATCAAAAGTGCGCCTTCACAAGCCGCAATCGAACGAGAAACTTCATACGAAAAATCGACGTGACCCGGCGTATCAATCAAATTCAGGATGTATTCTTCCCCTTTATAGGTGTATTCCATCTGAATCGCGTGACTTTTAATCGTGATCCCACGCTCGCGTTCTAAGTCCATGTTGTCGAGCAATTGCGCTTTTTCTTCTCTTGCCGTTACCGTATGTGTTGCGCCAAGAAGTCGGTCGGCAAGCGTACTTTTCCCGTGATCAATGTGTGCAATTATGCAAAAATTCCGTATGTTTTTCATTCTTTGTTGGTGTCAATTTTTTTGGGCGTGACCGCAAGGGTCGGGCTTTTCGTTACAATCTTTTTCTTTTTAAAGAAAAAAGAAAAAGGATTTCCTCTGCAATCCCTCACGCATACTTAATTAATCTGCAAATATAGTTTAAATTCAGCAGTTTCAAAGTCTCTAAACAGCAACTAAGTGGTTTAATTATATGGTTATCATCTTTTCATCTAAAAAATCTATCTTTGCCAAAAATTTCCCTTTGATAAAAATTGGCAACATAGAATTACCTGATTTTCCTTTGCTTCTTGCCCCTATGGAAGACGTGAGTGATCCGCCATTTCGCAGATTATGTAAAATGCATGGTGCCGATTTGATGTATTCGGAATTCATTTCTTCCGAAGGATTAATTCGTGACGCCATCAAAAGCCGAATGAAATTGGACATTTTTGATTATGAAAGACCTGTTGGCATCCAAATTTTTGGAGGTGACGAAGAGGCAATGGCACTTTCTTCCAAGATTGTTTCTACCGTAAATCCAGATATAATCGATATTAATTTTGGTTGTCCCGTGAAAAAAGTGGTTTGCAAAGGAGCAGGAGCTGGGGTTTTGAAAGATGTCGATTTGATGATTCGTTTGACGCAAGCTGTTATCGATAGTACCCATTTGCCCGTTACCGTAAAAACGCGTTTGGGTTGGGACGATAATTCCATTAATATTGACGAAGTTGCTGAGCGTTTGCAGGATATTGGAGTAGCTGCTTTAAGCATTCACGCCAGAACTCGTGCCCAAATGTATAAAGGTCATTCCGACTGGTCGCACATTGCCCGAGTGAAAAATAATCCTAGAATCACGATGCCTATTTTTGGTAACGGTGACATTGATTCTCCCGAAAAAGCGTTGCACTATAAAAATGAATATGGCATCGACGGAATAATGATAGGTCGAGCCGCCATTGGTTATCCTTGGATTTTCAATGAAATAAAACATTACTTCAAAACAGGGGAACATTTAGCAAAACCATCTGTTGCCAATCGAGTTGAAGCTGTTCGCAATCATCTTACTTGGGCAATGGAATGGAAAGGCGAAAGGCTTGGAATTGTAGAAACACGTCCTCATTATTCTAATTATTTCAAAGGAATTCACTCTTTTAAAGAATACCGACAAAAGTTAGTTACCCTTAGTACTCCCGAAGAATTATTTGCTGTTTTGAATGAGATTGAAGGAGCTTATTCGGATTATCAGGTTATATAAAAAAATACTTTAGTATCTTTCATTTGTAAAATAAAAACTACTTTTACAAAAAAGTCACAAATGAAAAAATACATTGTTATAGGTTTCGTTTTAATAAGTTTTCTTGCAAAAGCTCAAGATGTATCGGTAGAGAAAAATTTGAATAGTGTCCAACTAGGATTGCTGAGCCTTAGTTATCAAAATGAAACTAGATTGGATCGAAAACTTTCGCTAAGAAGTGAAATTGGACTTGGTACTGGAACTGCATCAATAAAATATTCCGATGGTCATACGGAAACTTCATTTTTAATTGTGCCTTTTGTAAATGTTGAACCGCGTTGGTATTATGGATTAGATAGACGTGAAAGGCTTAAAAGAAAAACAATAAATAATAGTTCTAATTATTTTTCGCTTTTGACCACTTTTGTCTCAGGCAGTAACGCTATAGTAAACACTAAAGGTTTTGAAGCTGCTCCTTTCATCACAATAACTCCAGAATATGGTTTTCGAAGAGCTAGCAAACATTTTTTTTCTGAGTATTCAGTGGGAGTTGGTTATAAACATAATTTTTTGGACAAATCGTATTCTTATAATATTCATGAAAATGAGTTAAATTATGATTTTCAATGGAAATTTGGCTATATGTTCTAGTTGAAAATTTAATAAACCTAATTTATATACTAGTGAAATTCATAAGAAAATCTAATCCAACAATTTCTTACTTACTCGACTACTTGCAATAAGCGAAGCAATAAAGCCAAGCGTGACAATGGTTGCCAAAACAATCAAGACGTTTTCGATGGTAAAAACTACAGGATAAGCCAGCGTTGGCGTGATCATTACCAGTTCGAAATGTTGTTGTAATACCACGATTGCAATTCCTAAAGTCAATCCTATGATTCCGCCAAAAACACTCAATAAAGTGCCTTGAAGCAGGAATATTTTGCGCAGATCCTTGATTTCTGTTCCGAGATTCAATAGTGTTTTTAGGTTTCCTTTCTTGTCGAGAATCATCATAATCAAGGCGCCAATCAGGTTGAAAAGTGCAATGATAATCACCAAAGTAAAGATGAGATACACGGCAAGATTCTCAGTATTCAGCATTTTATATAAGGATTCATTGAGTTGCGCCCTGTTTTTTATGGTAATTTTGTTGTTGAAAATGGTTTGAAGTTTGCTGATGATGGCATTTTCATCGGCACCTTTTTTTTCTTTGATTTCAATTCCCGAAATTTGGTTGGTTTGATATTCCAATAATTCCTGTGCCAAACCCAAATCGGCAAAAACATATTTGGAATCCAGGTCTTCGCTAATGGCATAAATTCCCACTGGAATGACGCCCATTTTAGTGAAGGCTTCTGCGGGATTTTCGATGGCCCCTTTTCCAGGTTTTGGAGCCAAAACTTCTAGTGAATTGTTGAAATCAAGCAATCCCATCGAGAATTTTTCTGCAATTCCGTACCCTACAACCACCTGATCTGTGTCTGATTTTAGCCAATCTCCATTATATAGTATTTTTTTGATGGCGTTGACTTTGCTAAAATTCGGGTCGACGCCTTTCAAGTAAGTAACTTCTTGTTTTCCGTTAAAAATGAATAAAACGCGTTCTTCGATTATTTTGCTGTACCAAGCCAAGCCATCGATTCCCTTAATTTGTTTTTCTTGGGATGGGGAAACAAAAAAGGATTTTCCCAAAGTACTGCTTATTTTCAGGTCGGGATCGATGTTGTTGGAGAAGGAAAGGCTGAAAACCTTTAAGCCGCTAAAAACGGACAAAACCACGAACAAAGCCATTGCGCCAATGATTATTCCCATACTGGCAATTCGATTTATTATATTGATGGCATTATTTTTACTGCTGCTAAAAATATATCGTTTGGCTATGTATAGTGGAAAATTCAAGTTATGAATGTCTGCGTTTTTCTAAAAGATCACGATTTTCGATTGGATTTTCTTTGGAAGACAAAGCATTGTCGATTTTTTCAATATAGTCCAAAGAGTCGTCAATAAAGAACACCAAATTGGGAACTTTTCGCAATTGCAAACGTACTCTTTGCGACAAATCGTGTTTGATTAATTTCGAATTCGTTTTTATTGCCACTAAAGTTTCCTTTGCTTTTTCTTGTGGAAAGATACTTAAATGTACCGTCGCTACTGATAAATCTGTAGTTACGCTAACTTTGGATACAGAAATTATTAAATTTGTAACCCCGTTTTTTCTCACTTCCCCTTGTAGGATGTCAACCAAATCTTTTTGGATAACTCCTCCTATTTTTTTCTGTCTATTTGTTTCCATTGTGCAAAAATACTATAATTTTGAGACACATAGCCACAAAGTAACTAAGACGTATTGTTTTTTATGATTAAGACTTCGTGTTTGGGACATTTTAATGCAACATTTAGTTGTACAGACTCGCTTTTTTCTTATATTTAAACAATGCAAAAATAAAAGCCAATGAAAAAAATTGAACACATAGGGATTGCGGTCAATGATTTAGAAAGTGCTATTTCCATTTACGAGAAGCTTTTTGGGGTACCATGCTATAAGCAAGAAGAAGTCGGAAGCGAAGGTATAAAAACAGCTTTTTTCAGGAACGGCCCTAACAAAATTGAACTTCTGGAGGCTACTAACCCTGAAAGTCCCATTGCTAAATTCATCGCCAAAAAAGGGGAGGGAATGCATCATATCGCTTTTGAAGTTGATGATATTTTATTGGAGATCGATCGTCTAAGAGAGGAAGGTTTTGTTATTTTGAATGAAATTCCCAAAAAAGGGGCCGATAATAAATTAGTTGTTTTTTTGCATCCAAAAGGGACTAACGGAGTTTTAATAGAGTTGTGTCAGGAAATAGTTTAGACATTTTTCAGAAAACATAAAAAAAATATTGTAATCGGCTGGTATCCAATTAGGAGAGTGCACTATTTTGACCATCCAAAAATCTAATTCAAAAATATTTGGAACAAATATAAAATAGTAGTAATTTCGCAACCGCACAAAAGGTCCTATAGCTCATTCGGTTAGAGCAACTGACTCATAATCAGTAGGTGCTTGGTTCGATTCCAAGTGGGACCACAAAAACCCCTCAAATTTATCTATTTTGCAGGGGTTTGTTTATATATTAAAAATATACGCGCATTTTATCGATAAAATATAGAGCTTTGTCGATGATTTTATGGATTGTACATAAAAAACAATAACTTTACATACGCTATTCTATAAGAATTTGAGTTGTAAATCAGGAAGCGAGTGGGATTGTTATATAAGAATTGATTTATTTCTTTAAATAAATATGAAAATTATTGCAAACAAGTTTTTAATTATAATAGTATGCCTTTTTGGTGTGTTGGATGCTTTCTCGGCTCCAAGTCCACCGATGCCTACAGGCAAAAAACCGCCCCCGCCGCCAGGACTTCCCATTGACGAAAATCTTCATATAATTTTCATGATAGCAATATTGTTCGGGATTTATACAATTTATAAACATCAATTAAAGACAAAAACCCCAATTTAAATTGGGGTTTTTGTCTTTATAAACCTTATTTATTGGAATATAATCTAGCAACATATTTGCCTATAACGTCAAATTCAAGATTTACTTTTGTTCCAATTGTAAAGGTTTTAAAATTAGTATGTTCATAGGTATAAGGAATAATGGCAACACTAAACTCATTTTTTCTTGAATCTACTACGGTTAAGCTTACCCCGTTCACTGTAATCGACCCCTTTTCTATGGTAATATTTTCTAAAGATTCGTCATATTCAAAAGTGTAAAACCAACTTCCATTTGTTTCTTTTACTGAAATACAGTTCCCAATTTGGTCAACATGTCCTTGCACGATATGACCATCTAGTCGATCGCCTAGTTTCATTGCTCTTTCAAGATTGACTGCATCACCTGCTTCCCAGTGGGAAATATTTGTTTTTTTTATTGTTTCGCCAATGGCGGTTACGGTATAAAGACTGTTATGTACGGCAATTACAGTCATACAAATTCCGTTATGGGCAACGCTTTGGTCGATTTTAAGTTCATTGGTAATAGTTGAATCTATTGTTATATGAACATTGTCTTTGTCTTTTTTGATTTCTTGGATGATGCCAAGGGTTTCTATAATTCCTGTAAACATTTCTTGTTTTATTTTACTAAATTTGCACTTCAAAATTAGCAATAAATAATTTGAGGTCATGACAAAAAATGCAGAAAATATAATCGTAGGGATTTCAATAGGGGATTTAAACGGTATTGGAAGCGAAGTTGTTCTAAAAACATTCGAAGATTCTCGAATGTTAGAGCTATGCACACCTGTTATTTTTGCCAATGTAAAAACACTTTCGTTTGTAAAAAAGAGCTTCGAATCGACTTCGATGCTTCACGGAATTGAAAGATTGGATCAAATAGTCATAGGTAAAATAAATGTTTTGAATGTTTGGCACGAAGCAGTTGACATCAATTATGGAGTAAATGACGAAAAAATCGGTGAATACGCCATAAGGTCATTTGTTGCCGCAACAAAAGCTTTAAAGGAGGGTCTTATAGACGTATTGGTGACAGCCCCAATAAACAAATACAATATTCAATCCGAAGATTTTAAATTTCCGGGACACACGGATTATTTAGACCAAGAATTAGAAGGAAATGCGTTAATGTTGATGGTTCAAGACAATCTAAGAGTAGGATTATTGACAGATCATATTCCATTAAACGATGTTGCTTCAAATCTCACAGAAGAATTGATTCGCAAAAAAATCGAAACAGTGAAACAATCATTGACACAAGATTTCAGTATCAACAAACCGAAAATTGCTGTTTTGGGATTAAATCCACATTGTGGTGACGGCGGCGTTATCGGAAAAGAAGATGATACAACATTGAAACCCGCATTAAAAAAAATATTTGAAAAAGGAACATTAGTTTTTGGTCCTTTTGCTGCTGATGGTTTTTTTGGAAGCAACCAATACGAAAAGTATGATGCAGTCATTGCAGTCTATCATGACCAAGGATTAATTCCTTTCAAAACATTGTCCTTTGGCAAAGGCGTGAATTATACCGCAGGTTTGAACAAAATCAGAACTTCACCAGATCATGGTACGGCTTATGACATTGCGGGGAAGGGTATAGCAGATTTTAATTCTTTTAAAGAAGCCGTTTATTTAGCGATAGACATCTATAATTCACGAAATCAGTATGCAGAAATCAGCCAAAAGCCCCTTAAAATAAAAGAAAAGCAGTCTTAAATAAAAAAAGCAAATAAGATTATTAGATTTACAATAATTTTATATCTTTGCACTCCCGAAGTTTAGGGCAAATTGTTGTTGAAATGAACAAGACGAAAGAATTTTTAATTCCTTTTATAGGATTAAAGCCAGGAAAACATCATTTTGAATATCAAATAAGTAATGCGTTCTTTGAAATCTTTGATTATCATGAATTTAATAATTCAAATGTCAAAGTAAATGTGGTTTTAGAGAAAAAAAGCACCCTATTGGAATTGGCTTTGAAACATAAAGGAACCGTAAATGTTCCTTGTGACATGACAAACGAAGAATTTGATTTGCCAATAAAAGGCAATATGAAATTGATTGTACGTTTTGGAGATGCCTTCAACAATGACAACGAAGAGTTACTCATTTTGCCTCATGGAGAATTTCAAATAGATATTGCACAATATATATATGAAATGATTGTGCTTTCGGTTCCTCTTAGACGAATTCATCCAGGAATTAAAGACGGAAGTTTAAAGACGGAAGCCTTGATCAAACTGAAAGAATTGTCATTAAAAGAGCCAAAAGAAAAGACTAAAAAAGAACAAAAAGAAGAAAATATTGACCCGCGTTGGGACAAATTAAAGCAACTATTAACGGATAAATAATATAGTAAAATGGCACATCCTAAGAGAAAAATCTCGAAAACAAGAAGAGATAAGAGAAGAACACATTATAAAGCTACTGTAGCTCAAATCGCAACATGTCCAATTACAGGCGAAGCACATTTATACCACAGAGCTTACTGGCACGAGGGTAAAATGTATTACAGAGGTCAAGTTGTTATAGATAAATCTGTAGCGGTTGCTTAATAAGTTTTTGTAAATGATATTTAAACTCTCACGTTAGTGAGAGTTTTTTTGTTGTTTATAATTTTAATTCAATTAGAAGTTCTAAATCTTATAGCTTTAGATTTTTTTTTGTAATTTTCGAGACTTTTTAAAAATTTTGTCAATGGAGAAATTCGACAAAAAACAGTTGAATAAAATGAATACAATTACAGCTGCTATTACTGCTGTTGGAGGCTATGTTCCAGATTTTGTGCTTACAAACAAAATTCTAGAAACAATGGTTGACACAAATGACGAGTGGATTACCTCTCGAACCGGAATAAAAGAAAGAAGAATTCTCAAAGGAGAAGGAAAAGGAACCTCATATCTGTCTATAAAAGCAGCGCAAGATTTATTGGCTAAAGCCAATATTGACCCTTTAGAAATAGATTTATTGATTGTTGCAACTGCAACACCTGACATGCCTGTTGCGGCTACAGCAGCATATGTAGCCACCGAAATAGGAGCGACAAATGCATTTGGATTCGATTTACAAGCAGCCTGTTCAGGATTTTTATACGGCATATCAGTAGCTGCGGCATACGTTCAATCAGGAAGATATAAAAAAGTAATGCTTATTGGTGCTGATAAAATGTCCTCGATAGTAGATTATACGGATAGATCAACATGTATAATTTTTGGAGATGGCGCAGGGGCTGCATTATTTGAACCCAATTATGAAGGACTTGGATTGCAAGATGAATATTTGCGAAGTGACGGTATTGGTCGTGATTTTTTGAAAATTGAGGCAGGGGGATCTCTTCTTCCGACATCTTTACAAACAATTCATGACAATAAACACAAAATTATCCAAGACGGGAAAACCGTTTTCAAATATGCCGTAACAAATATGGCCGACTCGAGTGAACTCATAATGAAAAGAAATAATTTGACCAATGAAGATGTAAATTGGTTAGTTCCTCATCAGGCAAATAAACGTATTATTGACGCCACGGCAAATAGGATGAATTTGGATGATTCCAAAGTTTTAATGAATATTGAAAAATATGGCAATACAACATCGGCAACCATAGCATTAGTACTTAGTGATTTTGAACATCTATTCAAAAAAGGAGATACTCTTATTTTGGCGGCTTTTGGTGGCGGATTCACTTGGGGATCTATTTATTTAAAATGGGCATACGATAAAAAATAAATTTAAACTAAATAATTATGGATTTAAAAGAAATTCAAAATCTGATCAAATTTGTAGCAAATTCAGGAGTTGCAGAAGTTAAATTAGAGATGGATGATGTAAAAATCACCATTAGAACAACGTTGGAAGGGCATGTATCCGAAACCACTTATGTTCAACAAATGCCGGCTCAACCCGTTATTCAGCAACCGGTAGTCCCTCAGCAAATCGTTCCCGTAGCTTCGATTCCATCACCAGTTGTCGAAAACGCTCAATACATTACTATAAAATCTCCAATCATTGGAACTTTCTACCGAAAACCTTCACCTGACAAGTCTATGTTTGTCGAAGTAGGATCTACAATTGCTAAAGGGGATGTGCTTTGCGTAATCGAAGCAATGAAATTATTTAACGAAATTGAATCAGAAGTTTCTGGTAAAATCGTTAAAATTTTAGTTGACGACATGTCGCCAGTAGAATATGACCAACCTTTATTCTTGGTAGATCCATCATAAGAAATTATAAATTTTGAATAGCTCATTATCGTTATTTGAAATAATTTAAAATCCAACATTTAAAATTTCAAGAAGATGTTTAATAAAATACTAATTGCAAATAGGGGAGAAATTGCGCTTCGCATTATTAGAACGTGTAAAGAAATGGGCATCAAAACTGTGGCTGTTTACTCTACCGCCGATGCTGAAAGTCTGCACGTTAAATTTGCTGATGAAGCTGTTTGCATTGGCCCACCTCCAAGCAACCTGTCCTATTTAAAAATGTCAAATATAATTGCAGCTGCCGAAATAACCAATGCAGATGCGATTCATCCAGGATACGGATTTCTTTCTGAGAATTCAAAATTTTCAAAAATATGTCAAGAGCATAATATCAAATTTATTGGTGCTTCACCTGAAATGATTGACAGAATGGGCGATAAAGCTTCGGCAAAAGCCACTATGAAAGCTGCCGGAGTTCCTTGCGTTCCAGGGTCAGACGGAATTTTAGAATCATTTGAACAAGCGCAAAAACTTTCCAAAAAAATGGGCTATCCCGTGATGCTAAAAGCAACTGCTGGTGGCGGAGGAAAAGGGATGCGTGCCGTTTATAAAGAGGAAGATTTACTAAAAGCTTGGGAAGGTGCGCGCCAAGAATCAGCGGCAGCTTTTGGAAATGACGGAATGTATCTCGAAAAATTAATCGAGGAACCTCGTCATATCGAAATCCAGATTGTAGGCGATTCTTATGGAAAAGCGTGTCATCTATCGGAAAGAGATTGTTCGGTACAACGTCGCCATCAAAAATTAACCGAGGAAACGCCGTCACCATTCATGACGGACGAATTGCGTCAAAAAATGGGAGAAGCGGCTGTAAAAGCGGCTGAATACATCAAATATGAAGGAGCTGGAACAGTTGAGTTTTTGGTTGACAAACACCGCAATTTCTACTTTATGGAAATGAATACCCGTATTCAGGTAGAACACCCAATTACGGAGCAAGTTATTGATTATGATTTAATTCGCGAGCAAATTATGGTTGCTGCAGGAATTCCAATTTCGGGTAAAAATTATTTACCCCAATTGCATGCCATCGAATGCCGAATTAATGCTGAGGATCCTTATAATGATTTCAGGCCTTCGCCAGGAAAAATCACCACGCTTCATATGCCTGGTGGACACGGAGTCCGTTTAGACACCCATGTGTATTCAGGGTATACTATTCCGCCAAATTACGATTCGATGATTGCAAAACTAATCACTACGGCTCAATCTCGCGAAGAAGCTATTAGCAAAATGAGAAGAGCTCTAGATGAATTTGTGATTGAAGGCATAAAAACTACCATTCCTTTTCATAGACAATTAATGGATGATCCTCGTTATATTGCGGGAGATTATACCACTGCTTTTATGGATACGTTTAAAATGAATGATCCACAATAAAGTAAATTAGTTCTAAAAATTGATTTATAAATTAAAAGATTCAGCAGCTGCAAGAATGTTCTTGTAGCTGTTTTTTTTATAAATATTTTTTTGTTCAATTAATTTTAATACAGAGTCCAATTCATCATTCAAGTTAGTTCTTTCAAACTTAATTTTGAAAACGGAAAGCATTTATTTACTTTTATAAAAATTTTTAGATTCAATCAAGCCAATGGCAACAAAAATAACGCCGGTAAAAAAGAAGCCCCTCTCAAAAAAGGACACGGGAAGTTTTAAGAACAAATTATACCGTTTTTTAGTCAAGTCATTTCTTTGGTTTCTTGGTATTTCCATCTTTTTTGTGGTGCTTTTCAAGTTTGTGCCTGTGCCATTTACCCCTTTGATGGTGATTCGAGGGATTGAAAACAAATCGGTAGGGAAGGAAATTTATTTTAGCCACAATTGGGAACCCATCGAAAATATTTCAGTCAATTTGCAAAAAGCGGTAATCGCCAGTGAGGACGGAACTTTCCTTGTTCATAATGGGTTCGACTTTAGAGCGATGGAAAAAGCCTATAATAGCAATGAAAGAGGGCGAAAAATAAAAGGAGGAAGCACTATTTCGCAGCAAACCGCCAAAAATGTGTTTCTATGGCAAGGACGAAGCTATTTGCGTAAAGGTTTGGAAGCCTATTTTACGGTTTTGATAGAACTAATTTGGGGCAAAGAACGAATTATGGAGGTTTATTTAAACAGTATCGAAATGGGTGACGGAGTTTATGGAGCCCAAGCCGCCGCAGAACATTGGTATAGAAAAGATGCTTCAAGTCTCACACCGCAACAGGCCGCTGGAATCGCCGCCATATTGCCTAATCCGAGAAAATATTCGGCCACAAGTTCTTCTTCCTATATCAATACTAGAAAAGGAAAAATACTTCGTGTAATGCAGCACATTGGCAAAATCAAATATTAAATAAAAATTCCAATAACAAAAGCTATTGGAATTTTTAATTGCAAGCAATTAGTTCAATTTTCATTCTTAGATATTGAAATTCAATCCTAAAATAATGTTTCTTCCAATGTTAGGAATTCCATCGGTTTTCAGGCGGGATAGGTGTGCGATATATGTTTTATTCGACAAATTATTGCCATTCAAATTAACGTTAAAGACCGTTTTGCCCAATTTCACTTTCCCGCCAAGCCCTAAATTTAATAAAGTATAACCATTTGATTTGGTTTCGAAACCACTTACTTTATTTTGGTTGAAGGTTGTTGAAACGTTCAATGTGGCAAAGCCATCTTCAAGCCAGTTTTTGATTTTAAATTCGGTTCTAATGGAGTTGTTCCAATTATTTGCAGGAATTAAGGGCAGGTAATCCCCATTTTGTTTTTTGCCGGTAACGGTTTCAAAACTAGTTTCAAAGTGAAGCCAATCTAATGGATGCGGGTGGAAATGTAGACCAATTTCGCCGCCATACAATTTGGCATTGCTTTGAATATAGTCAAAAACATCAAATCCATTCAATTGGGTTCCCGCTGGCGAAGTGTAAATGTAATTATTGATGTGGTTGTAAAAACCATTGGCAAAAAACTCGAAATGAGATGTTTTGCATTCCAAATCCAAGTCAGTTTGCACATTTTGC
The DNA here is from genome assembly GCA_903861155.1 of uncultured Bacteroidota bacterium. Taxonomy (GTDB): domain Bacteria; phylum Bacteroidota; class Bacteroidia; order Flavobacteriales; family Flavobacteriaceae; genus Flavobacterium. The sequence goes on along the minus strand of CAIOTL010000076.1, from coordinate 18,392 downwards.
TCTGTTTTCAAATCGTTGTTTCCCACTTCATACCGATTCGTTCCTTCGTGTACTCCGTTTGAAGTTAACTCGGCCAAGTTTGGTGCCCTAAATCCGGAAGCCACATTCAGCCTCAAAGACAAATCATCAGCAAGATTCGTTTTATACCCCAAGGAAGCATTATAACTTTTAAATGTTTTGTTGATGGCTTGAAAATATCCTTCCTGACCAATGATACCGTGTAAAGTTGTAGAAATGGATCTATTGTCAAATCGTAGGCCAGCTTGTAAAACGTTCGATTTTAATTCATAATTTCCAGTGGCAAAGACTCCAAAATCGTTCGTCGCAGCATCAGGAATTAAATAATCTATGCCTGAATTTGCATTGGTTTGGCTCATTCCTTGAACACCAACGATAGATTCAAATTTTCCAAATTTTGGGAAATGGTATTTTGCATCGTAATTGAAGGTTTTCAATTTCATATGTAAGGTAGCGATGTTACTATTTGTAAACTCGCTTCGGTCGTTAGCAATATATCCCAAATCGACGTCCAATTTTGAGTTTTTCAGGAAGAAAATATTGTTCAAACTCAACAAGTTGTTGTAAACACCCTGTTTTGGATATGTTGTATTCTTGGTGGTCGTTTGTTGCGCAATGCCGGCATCGGGCATTCCTAAATCTAATTTATTGAAATTATATCGGAATGTGCTAGAAAATTTTGAGTCGCTGTATCCAATTCCAGTTTTGAAATCACTTTCGTTATACCGAGTGTTTGTCACGCGATTTCCATCTGGCATTTTATAATCAGAATGGGTGTTGTAACTTCCACGAACCAAGAATTTCCAGTTGTCTGTTGAGGTTTTTAATCCCAAAGAGGAATTGCTGCCCAAAGTATTGGAAAATATTTTTTGGCTGAAATTGGCATTGAAAGTATTGGCTTCGGCAAATTTCTCCGGATTAAAATACAAAACGCCACCCAATGCATCTGAACCATAAAGCAGTGAAGCCGGTCCTTTTATAACTTCGACACTTTCGATTCCGGCGTCATTCAAGCCCAAGCCGTGTTCGTCACCAAATTGTTGATTTTCCAGTCGAACGCCTTGCGAATACACCAAAACTCGATTACCGCTCAAGCCACGAATGACGGGTTTTCCGATGGAAGTTCCAGTCGAAATTTGTGAAACTCCAGGAATGGTTGCCAATCCTTCGATTAAAGTTGCCGTTCCTTTTTGTTGTAATGACTTGATGCTTTCGTGTTCTACCTTCATCACGTTTTGGGACTGTATTTTATTGAAAGCCGTAGAAACAATTACTTCGTCCATTTGAAAAGCGGTTTCTTTAAGTACAATATTTAAGGTGGATTCTTTCGATTTAAGATTCATGATTTTATTTTGCATTTCGAATCCTATGTATGCAAAAGTCAATTTTACGGCCCCATTAGGGATGTTGGTCAAAACATATTTTCCTTTTTCATCTGTTATAGTACCTTTTTGAACCTCAGGAGCATAAACCGAAACGCCTATTATAGGCTGGTTTCTAGCATCGGTTATTGTTCCAGAAACTGTGTTTTGAGCGTGAAGTATCGTCGAAAATCCCATGATTAGGATGATAATTATTTTTTTCATTGAATTTGTTTATTGTTTTAAAGGCCTATTTCATCCAAAAAAATTGAGATGAAGCAAAATGTATTTAAACAATATTTGGGGGTGGTGCTCGGAGCGAAAAAAAGCTCCCATTGAAGTATTGGATACTTTCATCGGAATAATAGTGAGAATTTTCAATCGGAATAGTTACAATCTTGAATTCGAATAAAGAAAAAGCGGATGGAATATAGTTGCTGAAAGTAAATTCACAAACATAACAATGGTCAAAAGTGTTGTGTTGATGGGTGAATTCGGTTTTGTGAAGGTTGAATTTGTGATGACAAATGTCTTGAGAAAGTTGCTTCGACAAATGCTCATAACTATGAAAAGATTGGAGCAGTATTGAAAACAATACTACAAACATCATCGAGAAATTAAATAATACTTGTTTCTTTTTCACTTTGCAAATGTAGGGAAACATAAAAAAAAACCATTTGTTTTAACAAAACTTAATGATTGTTAAAACAAATAGTTTTAGTACTTTCTACGGATGTTTAGACCAATTTTGCTGCAATAAGATATTCAGCAATTTGAATTGTGTTAGTTGCAGCACCTTTTCTTAAATTGTCAGCAACAATCCACATGTTTAATGTGTTTGCTTGGCTTTCGTCACGACGGATTCTACCCACGAAAACATCGTTTTTACCTTCGGCATATCTTGGCATAGGATAGGTAAAAGTGTCCAAATTGTCTTGCACTACAATTCCATCGGTATGGTGAAGAATATTTTTCACTTCATTAACGTCAAAATCATTGGTAAACTCAATATTCACTGCTTCACTATGACCACCCACAACTGGCACACGAACTGCTGTTGCCGTTACAGCAATACTGTCATCACTTAATATTTTCTTGGTTTCATTAACCAATTTCATTTCTTCTTTGGTATAACCATTTGCTTCAAAACTATCGCATTGTGGAATACAGTTTCTATTAATTTTATATTTATAGACCATATCGCCCTCAATTCCTGCACATTCATTTTCGAATTGTTGTACTGCTTTTACGCCAGTTCCCGTGATGGATTGGTAAGTAGAAACAATCACGCGTTTGATGTTGTATTTTTTATGAAGCGGTGCTAAAGCCAAAACCATTTGTATGGTAGAACAGTTTGGATTGGCAATGATTTTATCGTCTTTAGTTAATTCGTTCGCATTTATTTCTGGAACGATTAATTTTTTTGTTGGATCCATTCTCCAAGCTGATGAATTATCGATAACGGTCGTTCCCGCTGCTGCAAATTTTGGTGCCCATTCTAGCGAAGTACTGCCGCCAGCTGAAAATAAGGCAATTTCTGGTTTCATATCAACGGCGGTTTGCAAGCCGACAACGGTATGTTTTTTGCCTCTGAATTCAATTACTTTTCCAACTGATTTTTCAGAAGCAACGAGGATCAATTCCGTATAAGGAAAATTTCTTTCTTCTAACACTCTTAACATTATTTCGCCAACCATTCCAGTGGCTCCTACAACTGCAATTTTCATATTATTATATTTATTTTAAAAGATTATTTTCAATTGCAAAAGTAAGTAATATCCAATTTAAAACATGCATGTTCACAAAAAATAACAAAATGTTATATTTGCAACAAATAAAAAACCACGCTCAAGAGCGTGGTTAGATTAGAATACATAATGCAGCGGAAATTATTTTTTCAACAAATCCCTGATTTGTGTAAGCAATTCTTCTTGGGTTGGTCCAGCAGGCGTGGTTGCAGCAACTTCTTCTTTCTTTTTAGAGGCATTGATTCCTTTGATAATCAAGAATAATACAAAAGCAATGATTACAAAGTTGATCACGGCTGAAATAAACATTCCATATTTTACGCCACCTAAAACAGTAAGTTCTTCGATTTTTGACAAATTGGCCGCTGACAATGCGGGTTTTAATAAAAGTGGAGTAATTACATCTCCAATTAATGAGCTTACAATTTTGCCAAAGGCACCACCAATGATAACCCCAATTGCAAGATCCACTACGTTGCCTTTCATCGCAAAGGCCTTAAATTCTGAAATCATTCCCATAATTATTTTTTTTATTGGTTAATAGTGACTACGAATATATTAAAAAAATTATTCCCGATAAAAAACACGCTTTACCCTTTGGGAAATACTGGTAAGAATTTCATAAGGGATCGTATGCAATTGATTTGCCATAAATGTAACCGTTGGGTTTTCTCCAAAAATAATAACAGAATCTCCTTCTTTACAATTGATTTTTGTAATGTCGACCATCAACATGTCCATACAAATACTGCCAACAATTGTTGCTTTTTGATTATTTATTGTCACAAAACCAACTCCGTTTCCCCAATGTCTTGAAATTCCGTCGGCATATCCAATAGGAATTGTGGCGATTTTTGTTGGTTTCTTTGCAATAAAACGCCTGCCATAACCCACGCTTTCTCCGGCTTGAATGGATCTGATTTGTGAAATAATGGATTTTAATGTCCCAACATTTTCCAAATATTTTTGTTCTTCGACTTCATTCGAAATGCCATAAAGTCCAATCCCAAGGCGAACCATGTCGTATTGTGCTTGGGGAAAATTGCTAATTCCCGAGGTATTTAAAATGTGGCGAATAGGATTTATTTGCAATTCAGCCATTAATTTAGAAGATAATTTTTCGAACAAATTAATCTGGCAATGTGCAAAATCCTTTTGTTCAAAAGCGTCGCTCGTGGCCATATGCGACAAAATGCTTTTTACTTTTACAGATTTATGTTCGTTTAAAGTCGAAATTAATTCATCAAGATTTCCTTCTTCAAAACCCAAACGGTGCATTCCTGTGTCGAGTTTAATGTGAATAGGGAAGTGTTTTAATTTTCGTTGTTCGGCAATCTTAAGGAAAGCATTCAGCCCTTTCAAATTGTATATTTCAGGTTCTAATTGATGTTGAATAATGGCCGAAAAGCTCGTAGTTTCAGGATTTAAAACCATAATAGGCAACCGAATTCCAGCATTTTTCAATGAGATTCCTTCATCGGCGAAAGCCACTCCCAGATAATCTATCTTGTGATGTTCGAGGAGTTTGGCAATTTCAAATCCGCCACTCCCATAACCAAAAGCTTTTACCATAACCATCATTTTGGTGGTTGGTTTTAGTTTTGATTTATAGAAATTGAGATTGTGACTTATGGCATTGAGGTTGATTTCGAGAACTGTTTCGTGTGTTTTATTCTCTAATGCGGCAACTATTTCTTCAAATTGGAAATGTCTCGCTCCTTTTATTAGAATGGTTTCATTACCAAAATTCAAATGGTTAAAATTTAAAAAAAAGTCAGCTGTATTTTTAAAAGTAATACAGTTAGTAAACTTGTATTTAAATGCCGAAATGGTTTCGCCAATTCCAATGACCCGATTAATTTTATTGGAAACAATCAATTGTGAGACTTTCGAATACAATTCCTCGTTCGACAAGCCACTTTGAAAAATATCAGATAAAATAACCGTCTTATTTTTATATTGTTTTTGACTTTCCAGAAAATCCAGGGCAATTTTCAATGACTGAAAATCTGAACTGTAACTATCATCAATAAGTGTTGTATTGTTGGTTCCATTTTTCACTTTCAACCGCATTTCAACTGGATATAACCATTGGATGCGGTTTTGAATGGTTGTTTTGTCGTATTTAAAACTCAATAAAACCATCAAACAGGTGATGGTATTTTCGATCGAAGCATGATCCTGAAAAGGAATTTGAACTTCGAAATTAGCTTTGGCATACCGAATTTGTAGCATCGTTTTGTCTGCGATTGTTTTTTTTGCAATAATAGCATCGGCAGTTTCATCCTGAAAACTCCAAGAAAGTGACTGTGTTTTTGAATTAATTAACGCATCAACGACTTCATTTTTTTGATAAATTATTAGTTTTGAATGTTTGAAAAGCTTTAGTTTTTCTTTTATTTTTTTCTCCAAATCTTCAAAACCTTCATCATGAGCTGAACCAATATTTGTAATAATTCCGATAGTTGGTTTGATGATGACCTCCAATTTTTCCATCTCGTTCATTTTCGAAATTCCTGCTTCAAAAATTCCTAGATTGTGCTTCTCGTTAATCGAAATCACCGATAACGGAACGCCAACTTGCGAATTGTAGCTTTTTGGACTTCGGATGATGTTGAAATCAGGACTTAAAAGGAAATTTAGCCATTCCTTGACAATCGTTTTACCGTTACTTCCAGTTAATCCGATGACTGGAAATTTGAAAAGGCTTCGATGATAGGTCGCGAATTGTTGTAAAGCATCTAATGTGTTTTCGACAACTAAAAAAACAGCTTTGCTTGCGAAGCCATCCGGAATATAAGTGACAACAAAGTGTTGAACTCCTTTTTCGATTAAGTGCGAAATGTAAGTATGGGCGTCATTATTAGGCCCGACTAATGCAAAAAATAAAGTTTTTTCGTTGTTTTGCAAAGAACGGCTATCGATTGAAACATTGTCAATCGTAATTTTAGGACTATCCCCAAACCTTTTGGCGTGAAGGATTTTTTCGATATTGTTTACACTTAAATTCAAAATTTACTTTTGATTATCTAGTTTTATTTTTAGAAGTTTCATGATTTTCATGGCTTTCTTTCATAGCATAAAAATAGGAGGCGCGACTTAAAGGCTCATATTCTTCGGTTTCGCCTAGCATAACGAGTTTTTCGTTATTTGTTTTTCTAAAACTATAATTCGCCAGATTTCCAGTGCGGGTACAAACGGCGTGCACTTTGGTTACATATTCGGCAGTTGCCATTAATGCTGGCATTGGCCCAAAAGGATTGCCTTTAAAATCCATGTCTAATCCGGCAACGATAACACGGATTCCTTGATTGGCCAAATCATTGCATATTTTTACTATTTCATCGTCAAAAAATTGGGCTTCATCAATCCCAACTACATCGCAACCTTGTGCCAAAATAGCAATATTAGCTGCAGCCGGAACGGGTGTCGAGCGAATTTGATTGGCATCGTGCGACACCACCAATTCGTCGTGATAGCGCGTGTCGATTGCCGGCTTGAAAATTTCGACTTTTTGTTTGGCAAATTGCGCTCTTTTTAGTCTGCGGATGAGTTCTTCGGTTTTGCCCGAAAACATCGAACCGCAAATAACTTCGATCCAACCAAATTGTTCTTTATGATTTACTGTATTTTCGAGAAACATTTTGTATTTTTCTAGCGCTTAAAATGAATAGTTTTTATTACTTTGTAACGAAACAAACCGACATAAAAAAATTATACTTTTACGTCATATCAAAAGTAGAAAATTTTTAGCAAAGGTTACTTCTTCCCTTGGCTAAATAAAAAATAAAGAAGACATTTATTAAAACACAACCTTACTCACTATAATTTTAAAAGTTATGAAAAAAAGATTGGAAGCTGATTTAATGAGTATAGCTCATAGAGTATTGCAAATTAAAGACAAGTCAGATGTGAATATATTATGCAATGAAACCAGAAAATTGTATGAGAAATTAACGATTTTGCAATTTGTCGAAGAACATTTTGGTGATGCAAAACCAACTATTGGTCAAGCTGAAATTGTAGAAAAAATGAAACAATTTTTCGAAGAAAATCATTTGTCAACATTCAAATCAAGTCCTTCAAATAAGGAAATTATTGAAGAAAAACCTATTGCTGAAGTTGTAATTGAGGTTCCACTAGAAGACGTTCCTGAAGTAGAATTGGAAAAAATTAAAGAGGAAAATATAGCATCGGATTCATCCAAAGAAAAAAAAGAGGTTTTATTCCCACCCGCTTTTGAATTAGACCCAGACCAAGAAGTGGAAGCGCCAATTAGAGAGGAATTTCAAATTTCCTTTATGGATTTATTAGGCGGAGATTATACCGAAACGACGTTTGTAAAATTGGATCAAAGCGAAGTAATACCACCTGCTATTGCTTTTGACATTCCAAAAGAGGAAGCTATTCATGACGAGGAAAAGAGACTTCTTGCCGAAATGGAATTAAATCCAAAAGATATTGAACCCAAAAAAGTTTCTTTGAATGAGAAAGTTTCTAAAGGAATAAGCATCGATTTGAATGATAGAATTGCGTTTATAAAAAATCTTTTCGGAAATAGCGAAGAAGATTACAACCGTGTTTTGAATCAATTAATCACTTATGACAGTTTTGAGGAAGCTCACAATTTTATTGAAGATATGGTAAAACCAGATTACAATAGTTGGGAAGGTAAGGAAGATTACTCTCAACGTTTTATGGATATCATCGAGAAAAAATTTGCATAAATGGGTAAATTATACATTGTCCCAACCCCAATTGGCAATCTCGAAGATATGACTATTCGGGCGATTCGAATCCTGAAAGAAGTCGATTTGATTCTCGCCGAAGACACGCGAACCAGCGGAAAATTATTGAAACATTTCGAAATTGGAACGCATATGCACAGCCATCATATGCACAACGAACACAAAACGGTCGAGAATTTAATTTCACGTTTGAAAGATGGAGAAACCATCGCCTTGATTTCTGATGCGGGAACACCAGCGATTTCTGACCCTGGATTTTTGCTCACTCGTGCTTGCGTTGAAAATAAAATTGATGTGGAATGTTTGCCTGGCGCAACGGCTTTTGTACCGGCTTTGGTCAATAGCGGTTTGCCCAATGATAAATTTGTTTTCGAAGGATTCCTGCCTGACAAAAAAGGAAGACAAACTCGATATTTGGCGCTTGCCGAAGAAACAAGAACTATGATTTTGTATGTTTCACCTCATAAATTAGTCAAGACTTTAGCCGAATTCATAACCTTTTTTGGCGAAGACCGCCCAATTTGTGTTTCACGAGAATTGTCAAAACTACACGAAGAAAATGTCAGGGGAACGGTACGCGAAGTGTTGACGCATTTTGAAAATAAACCACCAAAAGGAGAAATTGTGGTTGTGGTTGGTGGGAAAGCAACAGTTAAAGAGAATAAAAAAGAAAGAGAATAAAAAAGAAAGAGAATAAAAAAGTAATCGATGACAATAGAATCCTTTTTGCAAAAATTAAAACAAACACCCAACACCATTTCATTTCCAGAAACTATATCCGTGATTGAGGAAAATTACAATATTACTCCAACGGCTTTCGAAAATGGAATTCAACATAATGCTGCAGGAGAAAACTCTGGTTCTTGCAAATTATTTGCTTTTGCGCAATTGCAAAACTTGTCTCAAGCAGAAACATTAGCTTGTTTTGGAGCCTATTATTTTGAAGAAGTATTAGAAAATGCTGAAGGAACAAAACACCAAAACATTCGTAATTTTATGAAAACGGGATGGGATGGAATTCAATTTGAAGGAGAAGCTTTGGTTTTGAAAACATTATAATTTACTCCACTTTCAAATCCACGAACGAAAAAGTATTTCCGCTAAACAATCCTTTATCGGACAATTTCAAATCGGGGATAACGAGTAAAGCCATAAACGAAAGTGTCATAAAAGGAGCTTTCAAATTACTGCCCAATTCCTTCGCCATCGCTTCAATTTCCTGATATAATTTTCCGGTTTCCCAACCGTTTTTGTCGCTCATAATTCCGGCAACGGGTAAAGGTAATATTTTAGTTGAAGATCCATTTACCGCGCAAATTCCACCTCTATTTTTAATAATAAGATTGACGGCGTTACAAATTTCGGCATCCGAAGTTCCCACGACTACAATATTATGACAATCGTGCGCTACAGAACTGGCAATCGCCCCTTTTTTTAAACCAAAATTGGTAATGAAAGCAATGGCGGGTTTCTCGTTTTGATACCGATTGACAACAGCCATTTTCAAGATGTCATTTTCCGTATCCGAAACGATTTTTCCATCAACAATTTTCGATTTATGATGAATTTCATTGGTGATTAATTGTCCTTCCAAGGCTTCGATAACTCTAATTTTTGAACCAGAACCCGAAACGGAAAAATCACTAATTTCTTTGGATGTAATATTAAAATTATTTGGTGTTTCAAATGGAATATGCATCACAAATGATTCGCAATTTTTGGCAACTAATTCGCCGTTGATATACGTTTGTTGTACTTTGAAATCAACTAAATCTTCGACCACGATAAAGTCGGCAGCGTCATTTTTTTTCAATAATCCCACATTCATTTTGTAATGATGTACTGGATTTACGCAAGCCGCTTGTAGGATTTTGAAAACGTCAATTCCTTTGGCGACAGCCCGAGCGCAAAGCAAATTAATATGTCCAACAATCAAATCGTCGGGATGTTTGTCGTCCGAGCAAAACATCATATTCTCGTAATTTTCAGGAAGTAAATCAATGAGTGCTTCGAAGTTTTTGGCGGCACTTCCTTCACGAATAAGCACTTTCATTCCGAGCGATAATTTTTCTTCGGCTTCTTCAAAGGTGAAACATTCGTGATCTGTTGTTATTCCTGCCGAAATATATTTTCTAACAGATTCGCCTCTTAATCCTGGTGCGTGACCATCTACTGGTTTGTTGAAATGTTTTGCCCATTCAATTTTCTTTAAAACCTCCTCCTCATCAAATAAAACGCCGGGATAATTCATCATTTCCGCCAAATAATAAATGTCGGGAGAAGCCAATAATTCCTTAATTCCTTCTGAATCGATAACGGCGCCAGCGCTTTCGAAAGTGGTGGCAGGAACACAAGAAGGAGCGCCAAAATGGAATTTCAACGGCCCTTTTTTACTGTTTTCAATCATATAATAAACGCCTTCTTTTCCAAGTACATTGGCGATTTCATGCGGATCCGAAATTGTGGCAACCGTTCCGTGAAGCACGGCGATTTTTGCAAACTCAGAAGGGACGAGCATCGAACTTTCGATATGAATGTGGGAGTCGATAAATCCGGGCATAATATAACTTTTTACCTCGTGGTTTTTTTCGATAATCGAGATGATTTTCCCATTTTCGACAATGATTTCACCAGCGTAAATTCGTTTGTTTTGAATGTCGACGATTTGTCCTTGAATTTGCATTTTTTTTAATTAGGTTCAAAATACTATAACCAAAAATAGCAAATAATACTCTAAATTTATGGATTGAATTGTTTCAATTTAAAAATAGATTTACAGTAATTTAAACTAAATTTGTTCCATCACACAAAATCAGAATTCGTAATCAATTATGCGCTGGACCATCAAACCAAAACCTTCGGAAGAAAAAGTAAGGCATCTTGCCAAATCTTTGAACGTGGAAGATTTTGTGGCAACGCTTCTCGTGCAACGCGGTATCGAAACGTATGAAGAAGCACGGCAGTTTTTCCGTCCCACTTTAGACGATTTGCACAATCCGTACTTGATGAAAGATATGGATAGAGCGGTTAAGCGCATCGAATTGGCGATTGAAAAGGGTGAAAATATTCTCGTTTTTGGCGATTACGATGTTGATGGAACGACAGCGGTTTCGCTGGTTTCGTCCTATTTGAGAACCTATTATCCAAATGTTGCCACCTATATACCGGATCGATATGACGAAGGTTATGGCATTTCTTTCAAGGGAATCGACTTTGCCGATGACAATGGTTTTTCGCTGATTATTGCGTTGGATTGCGGAATTAAATCCATCAATCACGTGGAGTACGCCAAAGAGCGACACATCGATTTTATTATTTGCGACCACCACCGACCGGGAGAATTTTTACCCGAAGCTGTGGCGGTTTTAGATCCAAAACGGTACGATTGTACTTATCCATATGACGAATTGTGTGGTTGTGGCATTGGTTTCAAATTGATTCAGGCATTGGGTGAAAATCGAAATCAAACTATAGAAGATTTGACTTCCTATTTAGATTTGGTGGCCACTGCGATTGCCGCCGACATTGTGCCGATGACTGGCGAAAATAGGATTTTGGCTCATTTTGGTTTGCAAGTCATTAATTCCGATCCAAGACCTGGAATCAAAGCTTTAATTCATCAAATAAAAAAACAAACTTTAGATATTACCGATGTTGTTTTTATCATTGCGCCAAGAATCAACGCGGCGGGACGCATCAAACACGGCAATCACGCGGTGGAATTATTGTCGGAATTTGATTTCGAGCAAGCGCAACAATTTGCCTCCGAAATTGAAGCATATAATTCTGAAAGGAAAGATTTAGACAAGCAAATCACCAAAGAAGCTTTGGGTCAAATCATAGAAAACGACGAAAAAGAGCGATTTACAACGGTGGTTTTTCAAGAAGATTGGCACAAAGGTGTTATAGGAATTGTGGCTTCGCGATTGATAGAAACGTATTATCGTCCGACATTAGTTTTTACCAAAAGTGGCGATAAATATGCAGCTTCGGCACGTTCTGTAAAAGGTTTTGATGTCTATAACGCCCTGGAAGCTTGTTCGAAACATTTGGAGCAATTTGGCGGACACATTTATGCGGCAGGAATGACTTTGTTAGAGGAGAATTATTCATTATTTAAAGATGCTTTCGAAAAAGTAGTCGAAGAAACCATTCATCCCGATTCATTAACTCCAGAAATTTCGGTGGATGCCGAAATCAATTTTGACGATATCACGCCAAAACTGACTCGGATTCTGAAACAATTCGAGCCATTTGGCCCGCAAAATATGACGCCGGTTTTCTTGACCAAAAACGTGAAAGACACCGGTTATCCTAAAAAATTGGGCGCCGATGACGAACATTTAAAACTGTTTGTAAAACAAAACAATTCCGAAGGTATTGCCGCCATTGGCTTTGGATTGGGGAGTAAAATGGAGTTGGCGACCAATAAAAAGCCCTTCGAAACGGTGTATTGCATTGATGAAAATGAATGGAACGGGAAAGTCTCCATCCAACTTAGATTGAAAGACATCAAATAATTATTTGTCCATTAAATGAAGAAAAAAGATCCCTACGCAGCCTTGCGTTACAAAGAATTCAATACATTTTTATTGTTGCGTTTCGCCATGGTTTTTGCTTGGTCAATGCAATTTATTATTATAGAGTGGCAAGTGTACAGCTTGACCAAGAATCCACTTTCGTTGGGAATTATAGGATTAATGGAAGTAATTCCGGCAATTTCCATGGCTCTTTTCGCCGGACACATTGTGGACCAAAGGGAGAAGAAAGGACTGCTTTTTAAATGTATTTTGGCCTTTTCGGCAATAAGTTTTGGAATGTTTCTGTTGACATGGCCAAGGGTGGTGAGCGGTTTTGCAACCAACACCATTTTGTATGGCATTTATTTTCTGGTTTTCCTTGGCGGATTAGTTCGGGCTTTTCTTGGGCCGACAATCTTTTCGCTCTTGGCATTAATTGTTCCCAAAAAAGTGTATCCCAACGCAGCAACTTGGAGTAGTTCGTTTTGGCAAATTGGTGCCGTTATGGGGCCATCAGTAGCGGGGTTTTCCATCACTTTGCTGGGGGTTCACTGGTCAATGTGCTTTGTTTTTGGATGTTCCCTTTTGGCATTGATACTATTGACACAAATTGCAACCAAACCTATTTTGAACAAAAAAATTGGCGAACCCATACTGGAAAGTTTGAAGGAAGGCGTGAAATTTGTTTTCACCAACAAAACTATTTTTGGGGCTTTAACTCTCGACATGGTAGCGGTTCTTTTTGGTGGAGCAGTGGCGCTTTTGCCTATTTTCGCCCAGGATATTCTAAAAGTTGGACCCGAAGGTTTTGGTGTTTTAAGAGCTGCGCCAGCAGTGGGCGCTTTGTTGACAATGTTCATTTCGGCCTATGTTCCTTTGTATAAAAATGCAGGAAAGAAACTTTTGATGGCCATTTTTGCCTTCGGGATTTGTATCATAGTTTTCGGGATTTCCACCATTTTTTGGTTGTCGGTACTCGCCTTATTTTTCAGTGGCGTAGCCGATGGAATTTCGGTGGTGATTCGTCAAACTATTTTGCAGCTCAAAACTCCAGACCAGATGCGTGGTCGAGTGGCGGCAGTAAATTCAATATTTGTGGGTTCGTCCAATGAATTGGGTGCTTTCGAAAGTGGATTGACCGCAAAGTTGATGGGAACGGTTTCGGCAGTTGTTTTTGGCGGAAGCATGACACTTTTAGTAGTGCTTTTCACTGGAGCAAAACTGCCTTCGTTCAGGAATTTGGATTTGCAAAAAGATTTAGATGAACATGAGAATCAGGAATAAATATTTTAAAAGTTTTTTCGTAAAACATTATTCGCTTTAGTGTTATGCAATAGACTATTTATAATCTGTTTTTCCTTATTGTTATTTTTGTCCACTGGATGTATCCGTTTTAATAAATCTCTATACTATCTAGATTTATTTTTTTACCACTTTAAAAGGCTATTTTTTATTATCCCAAATTTTGAATATATAAATTCCGCGGGATAAATGGCCTAATTCAATTATGTCAGTATCAAATTAAATTTTCATTTGATACTGACATCTTATTTTATAAGTGCCATATCTCATAATAAGCTCTATATGAATATTATTTTAGGTATAAAAAAGATACGACATTATTTTATTCTAATTACTTAGATTGGTAAAAACCGACAAATGGTACTCCATCATTATATTTAAACAAATCTCCTTCACCTCCATTAAGTAATAAATCAAAATAATATTTGTTTCCTAGGGTACTTTCTTTTATCAAAGGGAGAACTTCTACTTTTCCTGTTAGACGATTAATCCGCAATATGCTATTTATAGTTGAAACTGTTCCAAAATTAAAATGCAAACGGATATTTTGGGTTGTAGATATACTATCATCTCCATAAAGTCCATTAACTATCATGAAATAGTTTTCTTTAGTTGTGTTAGTTCCATCTAACGATTTATGGATGGGTTTAAAATAGCCGACTATTAAATCTCCATTTTCTCCATTACGTGGTTCTACACGTTTAGCTATAACATCATTTAAATATGGGTCAGGGCGAGGTTTGGCTATTTCAACCCATTTAAGAGTTGAAATATCTGTTCCTCCTGGAAAAACAGAAGTTGATTTCCTATGGATAAACCTAATATCACTTGTTTGTAATTGTAACAGCGCTGGTCCTAGATTAATTATCTGTCGGTTAATTTCAGCTTGTTGATAAAACTGCTGGGTAGGGAGCTCATTTTTAAATAAAATAGTTTTAAATGGATTAGCAGCATCACCAGGGTAATCATTATATACAAATGCTGATAATACTTTAGCACCAAATGCCAATGACCCAAAATTGTTGAGTCTCAATTGCGAATAGGATGGAGGTGTATTTTTATATGCTAACCAAGTTTGTGTATAAGCACCAAAAGGAATAGGAGTATTCCCTGTCCCATCATAACCTTTTAATGCAATATTTCTATAATAAATAAGCATTCCATACCATCCATAAAGTAATTTTACAGGATTGTATAAGTCGCTTTTTTGCCATGGATATCTATTGAACATAATTAAATCTGGTCTTAAGAGACTTACCATATTTTTTAACTGACCAGCAAACTCAGAGCCATAATTGGAAAAAGGTAAATCTAAACTTAATATAGTTTTATCAAATGCTGGGTTATTACGTTTATTATGAAACCATAAATTGGCAGATTGAACTAATTCAGTATTGGTTGGATTTAGATTGTCATCCTCAAATTGTAATCTGAATAAAGTATTTATTTTTGTATTTTCGAATACAGATAATCCATGATGAACTTCTTCAATTCTAGACCAAGGCTTATTCTGCACTTCGGCAGGGTAATCTTCTAATACAGAATTGGTTAATCCAAACGAAGTAAAATTTGATGTTGCATAAAAACTAGGATTAAATCTATCTTCCAAAACTCCATTTACTACAAAATTAGGGTATGACCATGCTTCTATCTGAAAGCGTTTTTGCATTAACAAATAATTTCCTTTCGACAAGTCTTGTTTTGGATTCTGTCCGTCAGCATTATTCATATTGCAAATCACAATGGCTAGTGAAAGTAAAACTAATTTTTTCATTTTTAATGTTTTTAGAATATTTAGGTTTTGTTTATCTTTTATCCAAAGTGTATCTCGGAAACACTTTTTGAATTTACAAAACATTAAAATTTAATTTTTAATAAGCTTCCTATTTACTATTTATTTTCCCGCTTTCATTTTTGATAGTATAAAAGTAAATTTCTTCAGAAAAAGCAGTGATATCTATTTTCACTAATTCTTTATGAAAATTATTTTTGCGTTTTTAATTTGCCTAGCATATCAAAAATCTCAATACTTTCAGAATTAAAATCAAAAAAATCTATAATAATATGCATATTTCACTTATATTGACCACCTCCATTTTTATTAAAACTACTTTTTTTAACTGTTAATTAGTATTCAATTATACTTAAAATAGTATGCAAATTGAAAATAATCCTATACAATGGCATAGAAAAATAAATAGGGTACTTATTTATAGTTTTTTAATTCGAAGGTGGTGCCGTCAAAAACACCATATGTAAAATAACCTATCCAGTCTCCTAGATTGACATACTCGGAGTTTTCGCCAACCTTTTTAATCATGGGTAAATGACGGTGACCAAAAACGAGGTAATTATAATGTTTGGTTTCCAGTTTTCTTTTGGAATAAAGAATCAGCCATTCGTTTTCTAGGCCAAGGAATTTCACATCCTCATCACCGGAAATCAGTTTGTTTTTCACCGAAAGATAATGTCCCAATCGCACCCCAATGTCAGGATGAAGCCAACGGAATAGCCATTTCGAAAAAGGATTGGTAAACACTTTTTTCATTCGTTTGTAACCCATATCACCAGGGCCTTTTCCGTCACCGTGACCAATCAGGAAGGTTTTTCCGTTGAAAGTATATTCTTGATTATCGCGATAAATGGGAATATTCAATTCTTTCTGGAAATAATCATCCATCCATAAATCGTGATTGCCCACGAAGAAATAAATGGGAATTCCGCTGTCGCGAATCTCGGCTATTTTTCCAAGAACGCGCACAAAACCTTTTGGAATAACGGTTTTGTATTCGAACCAGAAATCGAATAAATCGCCCAAAAGGAAAATGGCTTCAGCATCTCTCTTGACTTCGTCGAGCCAAGCGACGAATTTTTGTTCTCTTGGAAAACTCAATTCGGGAGTTGGCGCACCAAAATGCTGGTCGGAGGCGAAATATATTTTTTTGTTAGGAGTGATTTGCATAAAGCTAAAATAGGGGTTTTGAATTACAAATTATCACTTGCAAACCATTCTGCGAAGGAAGATTCTGTTTCTTGCAATTTTAAGGAAAAAAGGCCAATGTTTTTGGGTAATCGGCTAATGATTCGTTTCGAAAAATCGACCACCATATTTTCGCTTGTGGGTTGGTAATCGACTAAAATGACATGATGACCACGATTTTTCAGTTCGTTTGCCAATTCGATATGAGGTGTCGTTTCATTGAAAACTGTGGCGTGATCAAACTGATCGACGATTTCTTCTTTGACAATTTTTTTTAAATCCGTAAAATCGATAACCATTCCAAATTTTGCATCGCTACGGTCTATAATTGGAGTTCCTAATACGGTTACCGACAATTTATAACTATGTCCGTGCACGTTTTTGCATTTCCCGTCATAACCATACAAGGCGTGTCCGGTTTCGAAACTGAACTTCTTTGTGATTCTGATTTTGCTCATTCTGTTTTATTTTGTGTTCAAAATTAATACATCTACTTTTTTTTGTCTGCTTCTTTCGCTCGATAATACATCCAATAGGCAACACCAACCAATAAAATGAATGGAAGAAATGAGCCAATCAACACTCCGGTTTCATAACTGTTGTCAGGTGCTGTCTTTAATTTTTCGGCAACATTTACTTGTAACAAAGGCAAGAAGAGATGTGTCATTGATTATTTTTTAAATTGATTTAGTGCCTTTCTAGAAAAATCCGAAAGCAATAATTTTCCCGATATTTCAGCTCTTTCATAAAGCAAATTCTTCCAAATCTCGGTTCCTTCCCAAAACATTTTTTTTATTTCGATTAAAGCATCCGGATTGTAACTAGCTAATTTATTGGCGAAAACCATTATTTCAACGTCTAACTCTGCTGTGGTTTCAAACACTTTGGCATACAATCCTTTTTGGTTTGCCCAAGTAGCGGTTTTCCATTTCGTTTCCAAAGTCATTTCAGCCATAGCGCTTTTTCCTATTTTTCGGATAACGGCAGGTTCAATTACGAAAGGGCCAATTCCAATCGCCAGTTCGGATAATTTGATGTCGCTTCCGCTTGTTGCCAAAGCATAATCACAAGTGGCGGCAATGCCAACACCACCACCAACGGCTTTTCCGTGAATGCGACCAATGATTATTTTCGAACAATTACGCATCGCATTCAATACATTGGCAAATCCTGAAAAGAATTTAATGGCTTCTTCTAGATTGGAAACCGATTTGAGTTCGTCAAAAGAAGCACCTGCACAAAAAGCTCCCGAGCCACTACTTTTCAAAACAATCACCGAAACAATGGGATTATCGCTCAAACTATTGAGTTCATTTGTCAAGCGGTCAAGCAAGTTCGACGGAAAAGAATTGCTCGCCGGATGTCCAAATTCAAGGGTTGCAACAGTGTTTTCTATTGTTGTGATGAGTACACCGTTTGGGTTTTGATTTGTCATTTCACCAATTTTGATGTAAAGTTAAAAATATTAAGGGAAGCGTGTGCTTTTTTTTCGAATAGGATCAATTTGTTTTTCGAAATTTGCATTATACTATTTTAAAATGTTATATTTGCGCCCTAGTTTGGGGGATTAGCTCATTTGGCTAGAGCGCTTGCCTGGCAGGCAAGAGGTGGTCGGTTCGAATCCGATATTCTCCACCAGTAATACCAAGCCTTACAGCAATGTGAGGCTTTTTTTATGCAATCTAAGTGTACTTGTTGAGTGGCTTTTTGATGGT
>CAIOTL010000075.1 GCA_903861155.1 uncultured Bacteroidota bacterium | reverse complement strand
TGACCACCCATTTCCAGTTCAAATTGACCACCAGTATCGGAGCAAACTGACCACCACTTTCCAGTTCAAATTGACCACCTGATTTTGAGGTACAATTGATCATTAAAAACTACTAACTTTTTCATGTTGTTAGCACCATACATTCGTTAAAAAAATACGGATTATGGCAAATAAAATAACAAACATGAGTAAAATTAGAAAAGCAATTAAATTCTATTGTAACGGAAAAAGTAAGTTATTCATAAGCAAATACTTATCACTTTCCAGAAATACGGTAAAGAAGTATATTTCATTATTTGAAGTTCTTGGATTAAGTTTAGAAGTAATTAATGAAAAAACAGATGCCGAACTGGAAATTTTGTTTTCACACACTGCCGTGGAATCAATCAGTCCCAAATTGCAGAAACTCCATGATTTTTTTCCTAAAATGGAACGGGAACTAAAAAAAGTTGGCGTTACCATACAACACCAGTGGGAGCAATATATTGCAGTAAATCCCGATGGTTACAAGAGCTCACAATTTAGCCATCATTACAAAATATGGGGTAAACGGGTGAATCCCGTAATGCACATCAATCACAAAGCCGGTGATAAAATGTATGTTGATTATGCTGGAAAAACACTCTCCATTATTGATAAAGGCACGGGAGAAATCAAAGAGGTGCAGTTTTTTGTAGCCATATTGGGAGCTAGCCAATATACCTATGCCGAAGCTTCTATGAGCCAACAAAAGGAAGATTTTGTTGCTTCGGTAGAAAATGCCATGCGTTTTTTTGAAGGCACTCCTGCGGCAATTGTTCCAGATAATTTAAAGTCGGCAGTAATAAAAAGCAGTCGTTTTGAACCAACAATAAACGAAACCTTAGCTGATTTAGCCGAACATTACCAAACTACAATCTTGCCTGCCAGGGCTTATAAACCACGAGACAAATCATTAGTTGAAGGGGCTGTGAAGATATTATACCGAAGGATTTATGTAACTCTAAAAGAAACCAAATTCTTTTCATTGGAAGAATTAAACCAGCAGGTATGGGATTTATTAGACACTCATAACAGTCGAAAACTCACTGGACGTCCTTACTCTCGTATAGAATTGTTTTTAGAAGATGAGCAACAACAACTGCGAGCACTGCCTCAAGAACGTTTTGAAATCAAATACCAATCCTTTGCTACAGTGATGCAAAACGGACATGTTCAATTAAGTCAAGACAAAAATTACTACAGTGTTCCGTATCAATACGTAAAGAAAAAAGCCAAACTATTGTATACCAAATCCACAGTCGAGATCTATCATAAATACAATCGAATAGCTGTCCATGCACGAAATTACAGGTCTTATGTTTATACCACAACTCCGGAACATTTGGCCAGCACACATCAATTTGTAGCCCAGTGGAGCGCCTCCCGCTTCATTGATTGGGCAAGCAGTATTGACGAGTCGGTGGGAGAATATATTATGCAGATAATCGAAAGTAGAAACCACCCTGAACAAGCCTACAAAAGTTGTTTGGGAATACTTAACTTCGAAAAAAAAGTAGGCAAGCAGCGATTAATAAACGCCTGTAAACGGGCACTTGATTTTAAAATTTACAATTTTAAGACGATACAAAATATTTTAGAAAACAACTTGGACCTTATTGATTTTGAACAAGAACCCGAGCAGGAACTCCCAAATCACGGTAACATAAGAGGAAAACAATATTATAACTAAATTAAATCTTGAAAACATGAATGAATCCACAGTAACAAAAATGAAACAAATGAAGCTTTATGGCATGCATAATGCATTTAAAACAGCCATTGAAAGCGGAAAAACAGACCACTACACACTCGATCAGTTTGTATCGATGATTATTGATGCCGAATGGGATGAAAGGCACAATCGGCGTATTGCCCGCAGTATCACTAATGCCAAATTCCATTACAAGTCAAATATTGAAAGTATCAATTTTGACCCAACTCGTAATCTGGACCGAAACTCGGTACTGCGTTTGGCAGAATGTGAATTTGTAGAAAAAAACGAAAACATATTAATCACGGGAAGCACCGGCGTTGGCAAAAGTTACTTAGGCACCGCATTAGGTTATCAGGCCTGTATACAAGGTTTTAAAGTGAGTTATTTTAATACCTCGAAGTTGTTTGCTAAATTAAAAATGGCCAAAGCAGATGGTTCTTACCTCAGGGAACTTGCCAAAATAGAAAGGCAAGACGTCATTATATTGGACGATTTTGGACTCCAAGCATTGGATAGTCATAACCGAATTACTCTTTTGGAGATTATTGAAGATAGACATAATAATGGTTCCATAATCGTGACCTCACAAATCCCGGTACAAGGCTGGTATGACATCATTGGAGAGAAAACCATAGCCGATGCGATTCTGGATAGACTCATACATCAATCTCACCGACTTGAATTACATGGAGAATCTATGAGAAAGAAAAGAGGTATAAACAAAACGTAATATTTTAAGTATATTTGAATACTAATTAACAGATGAAAAAAAGTAGTTTTTAATGAAAAATGGAGGTGGTCATTTTGCTCCGGAATTAGGTGGTCATTTTGAATTGGAATCAGGTGCTCACTTTAAATTGGAATTGGGTGGTCAATATCACTGGAATTTGCACCATACTGCTATAATTTAAAAAGATTGTCGATTAATTCTTTAGGAGCATACACATACCGCCATTTTTTAATCTTTGGAATATTATTTTTTTGCATTAACAAATAAAGTCCAGCAGGCGAAATATTGTATTTCGTTTGTACTTCGGTTATGGTGTAACATTCCAAAATATCATACTCTTTTGCTTCGGGAGGAGGGGGCGGTGTTTCGGTAGGTGTGGATTTCATTTTTTTAAAAAGGTTGTCAATTTCGTTGCGTTTAATTCTCGTTATCCTTTCGCCCAAATTTACTGCGTGGATTGTTCCGTTATCAATGTAGTAATAAACCGAACGTACCGAACAATTTAGTAAAATAGCCACTTCTTTAACTTTCAAAAATTCTTTTGCTTTCAAGTCTATAATGGGTGCAATTTTATTCAATCGAGTTTCAAGATTACTATTGTCTATTTTGACATTTCTTTTTTCATTCCTCCACGATGCTTTACTACATTTCATACTGCAAAATTTCGTTACCGTGGTCTTTGCGGTAAATTCGTTTTTACAGTTTTGGCAAATCCTTTGAATAGTTATGTTACTGCTCATTTTATATCTTTTAATATCATTAAGTTAATTTAAGTGCAATTAAGTGCAAACAAAAAGGATTTTAAGGTACAAATAAACTATCAAATCCTGTTGAGGTACAAATAAGGTACAAATATAAACATAATAATACAATATATCGCAAAATAAACGTATATTTGTAACCACAAAAAAACCCTATTTTACAAGGGTTTGTTT
>CAIOTL010000074.1 GCA_903861155.1 uncultured Bacteroidota bacterium | reverse complement strand
TTTACTGTTATTAATAATTTAGTCAAGTTAAACTTTGTAACTTTGGCTTTCTAAAAAAAATGAAATTGATTTCAAAAGCTACCATTGACACCGTTTTCGAAACTGCTCGAGTTGAGGAGGTTATTGGCGATTTTGTTCAATTGAAACGAGCTGGTAGTAACTTTAAGGGATTGAGCCCGTTTTCGGACGAGAGATCTCCGTCGTTTATGGTTTCTCCGGTGAAGCAAATCTGGAAAGATTTTAGCTCTGGCAAAGGCGGAAATTCTGTGGCTTTCTTGATGGAACACGAACATTTTACATATCCAGAAGCCATTAGATATTTGGCCAAAAAGTACAATATCGAAATCGAGGAAACTATTCAAACCGACGAAGAGAAAATCAATACCGACGTTCGCGAAAGTATGTATTTGGTTTCTGAATTTGCAAAAGATTATTTTCACAACACACTTTTACATTCCGAAGAAGGCAAAGCTATTGGACTTTCTTATTTTAAAGAAAGAGGTTTTACCAATGAAACTAGCAAGAAATTCTCACTTGGATATTCGCCCGAAACTTGGGATGCTTTTACCAAAGATGCACTAAGAAAAGGATATAAATTAGAATTCTTAGAAAGCACTGGTTTGACAATTTCTAAGGATGATAGACCATTCGACCGCTTCAAAGGGCGTGTGATGTTTCCTATACAAAGTATGTCGGGAAGGGTTTTGGGTTTTGGAGGAAGAATTTTAACTAACGATAAAAAAGCTGCAAAATATCTCAATTCGCCCGAAAGCGATATCTATCACAAAAGCAAGGTTTTGTATGGAATTTTCCAGGCCAAACAAGCTATTGCCAAACAAAATAATTGTTATTTAGTTGAAGGTTATACAGATGTAATTCAGTTTAATCAAACAGGAATAGAAAACGTAGTTTCTTCCTCTGGAACTGCATTAACGCCTGATCAAATTCGATTGATCAATAGATTGACCAAAAACATAACTGTCCTTTTTGACGGTGATGCCGCAGGACTTCGAGCTTCAATTAGAGGTATCGATTTGATTCTTGAAGAAGGAATGAATGTAAAAGTATGCGCTTTTCCTGATGGAGAAGATCCTGATAGTTTTGCTAAGAAAACCCCTTACAAAGAGTTAGTGAAATATTTAGACGAAAATTCTAAGGATTTCATCCAGTTCAAAGCGTCATTATTGATGAATGATGCTAAGAATGATCCAATAAAAAAAGCCGATTTAATACGGGATATGGTGGTGACTATTTCTAAAATACCGGATCGTATTCAGCGTGAAATTTATATTCAGGAATGTTCTCGAATTATGGATATTTCGGAACAAGTGCTTGTAAGTACCTTGGCACAATTGGTCAAAAAAGATATTTCTGATGTTGGAAAAAAACAAAGGCAAGAGCAAAAAGCCTTTGATATAGTAAAAAACGAAGCGCCAACTCAGATACAGAAAGTTGATATTCTCTATGGTTTAGAGCGTAAAATTATAGAAATTCTATTGTTGTATGGAAATAAAACAGAAGAATTTGAAGATGTTCTTTTGAAAACAAATGCCGAAGGTGAAATTAAAAATACCACAGAAAAGAAAGAATATAAAGTATATCAAAGAATATTCTTAAGCCTTCAAGAAGATGAAGTTGAATTAGCAAATCCTTTATTCAGAGATATTTATAATAATTTAATTGATTTTTATCATCAAAACGAAAGCTTTAGTATCGAGCAATATTTAATGCACTTGCAGCCTGATTTTGCCCAAGAAGTAACCGATATTTTGATGCAAGACGAAAGAGTAATTCTGCATAATTGGGAAGGGCAAAGTATTTTTCCGAAGACAAAAAACGATTCTATAAGTCAATATGTATCAGAAACCATCCTTACATTACGATGGTATTTAGTAGATAAAATTATCGAAGAAATAAAAAGCTCAATACCATCAGAACCTGGTTCTGATAATATTGAGCCTATGTCTTTAGCAATGGATTACTACAAATTAATTAATTCGTTTTCGAAAAAATTAGGAAGAGTAATGTTCCGTAATAACTAAACTATTTCGAGTGTTTTTGCTTTGTTAACCAAATCTACCAGATTGGTTACATTTAACTTTTGCAACAATCTTAATTTATAAGTACTTATTGTTTTTTCATTAAGACCAAGAATTTTAGAAATTTCATTGTTTTTCTTTCCGTCACTTAAATACCGCAAAACTTCCACTTCGCGATTAGATAACTTTCTGTACAAACGCTCGCTTTTGTTTTGTTTTGCAATTAATGCTAAGTTCTTCTTAATAGTTTCGTTTAGAATTATCTTTCCTTGATTTACTTTAATTATCGTCTGACCTAAAGTTTCAAGTTTTTCTTTTTTAGAAATAAACCCTGAAACACCAGCTTTTATAGCATTTGGCGCATATATCTGTTCTGAAAGGTCACTAAATATGATGATTTTCGTTTTTGGAAAATTTTTCAAAATATTTTTAACTTCAAAAATACTGGAAAGACCTTCCAATTCTAGGTCCAAAATCAAAACATTAACTTCCTTAGTGAGGAGAATGTCTCTTACCATTATAAAATTCCCAACGTTGGCAACAATTGAGATATCGTCATGATCTTTGAAGTAAGATTTTACTCCAAAATGCACAACGGGATGATTATCCGCTAAACAAACTTTTATCATAATATTGGTTTTTTTAGAATTGTTTATTTCTCTGAATAGTAAAGTTACTAAAAATAAATTTGTTAACAGCAATTAATTAATAGAAAAATACTACTTAAATTCTTTTGGAATTAAACAAACAGGTATTTCCTTCATTTTGTGTTGATTAATTCCGTTTAATTTTTTATAAATTTCGAAAATATTTTTTTCTCTCCCTGAGAAATCGGCTGTTATTTTTCCTTTTTCATTTTCTTTCATTGCCCATTCCAACTCATCATAACTAGCGCCAAGTTGGTCTTCATCGGTTCTGTCATCGCCAAACAATCCATCAGTAGGCGAGGCCACTAAAATAGAATCCGGAATTTTTAAAAATGCTCCCAAAGCATAAACGTCCGATTTCATTAAATCAGCTATGGGACTTAAGTCAACACCGCCGTCACCATATTTTGTATAAAAACCAACGCCAAAATCCTCCACTTTATTTCCTGTTCCTGCAACCAATAATCCGTGAATGCCAGCAAAATAGTACAAAGTAGTCATTCGCAAACGCGCACGAGTATTCGCCAAAGACAAATTTGCCGTGTCAGAATCAGCCTCGTTCGGAACAACTTTTTTGAAATCTTCGAAAACCGAAGTCAAATCAGCCACTACATTTGTCACGTTAGAAAATCGTTTTTTCAATTGTTCAATATGTTCACGACCTCGGCTCACGTGGCTTGGCGCTTGATGAATCGGCATTTCGACGCATAAAGTGGGCAATCCAGTTTGTGCACAAAGCGTCGAAGTTACGGCCGAATCGACTCCTCCGGAAATGCCCACAACAAAACCGTTGACTTTTGCGTTTTCGGCATATGTTTTCAACCAATTTACAATATGAATGTTAGTTTTTTCAATTTGAAGGGTGCTTTTTTTTGGCATAATAATTTGAGTTTTTAAAAAACAGGAATTGTATATTTGCAAAAATAATAATTTTCAGGAGCTATTCCCGCTATTCTTTTCAATCTTTTGTTTTTAAAAAAAAACAAAAGGATTTTCACTGCTATCGGGGCTAAAATAAAACAAATGACAAGAAGAATATTTCTCATAATCACCATAACAATCGCTTTGATTTCTTGCAACAAGAAATCTAAAACAGAAAAAGCAGTCGAAGCAATTCCTGTTCGACTCAAAGTGGAAAGATTCGACAAGCTGTTTTTCGAAACGTCACCAAAGGATTTGGCCAAACTTAAAAAACAATTTCCGTTTTTTTTTCCTCCCGGAAATGTCGACAGCGTTTGGACAAACAAAATGAAGGATCCTATCTGGCGAGAATTATATACCGAAGTTCAAAAAAAATATTCGAATTTCGAACCGGTTCACAATGAATTGGAAACACTTTTTAAACACGTAAAATATTATTTTCCCCAAACCAAAACGCCTAAAATCATTACCGTAATCTCCGAAATGGATTATAATAACAAGGTAATTTATACCGATAGTTTGGTGATTATTTCGCTCGAATTGTATTTGGGCAAAGACCATAAGTTTTATCAATTTCCTAAATATTTAAAACAAAATTTCGAGGAAAAACAGATTATGCCGGATATGGTTTCGAGTTTTTCGACCAGAAAAATAGCGCCCATCACAGATAAAAACTTGTTGAGCCAAATGATATATTTTGGCAAACAATTATATCTAAAAGACCTACTTTTAACTGATTATACAGATGCTGACAAAATTGGATATTCACCAGAACAATTAAAATGGTGTCAGGAAAACGAAAGTTATATGTGGCGTTATTTCCTAGAAAAAGAAATGCTCTACAGCGACGATCAAAAACTCAATACCCGATTTATCAATCTGGCGCCATTTTCCAAATTTTATCTCGAAATTGATAATGAATCTCCAGGAAGAGTCGGCACTTGGATAGGTTGGCAGATTGTTCGGTCTTATATGAAAAACAATGATGTAAGCGTTGCTCAATTATTAAAAATGAATGCCAAAGAAATATTTGAAAAATCTAAATATAAACCCCAAAAAAATGACGAATAACAAGACTTCAGAAATTAAAATTCAAATCCAATTAGATGAAAACCGAGTGCCGGAAAAATTAGCATGGTCTGCAGTTGAAGGGGGAGTATATGCTGAAGAAGCAAAAGCCTTTATGCTTTCGGTTTGGGACAATAACGATAAAGCTACAAAATGTATCGAATTATGGACAAAAGATATGCCAGTTGATGAAATGAAAATTTTCTTTCATCAAACTTTATTGTCAATGACCGAAACTTTCGAACGGGCCACCAGCGACGAAAAAATGGCCGCAACAATGAAAGATTTCTGTGATTATTTTGCCGAGAAATTAGAGTTGAAACGGTAAATGGAAATTTTTAAAACTTAAAATCCCAAAACTTGAATTTCAGTTTTGGGATTTTATTGTTTTGGTAAATGGGCTTTAAAATTCAGAATTATTCTTGAAAACCTCTTGGTTTACTTCGTCAATATAATCTAAAACTTCTTCTTTTCCCGTTGACTCCGTTGCTGATGTCACAAAATAGTGCGGCATTTCGGCCCAGTTGTTGGCGAACATTTTCTTTTTGTAAGCCGCGATATGGGAATCAACTTTCACCTTGCTAATCTTGTCGGCTTTGGTGAAAACGATGCAAAATGGAATTTCACTTTCACCCATATAAGCCATAAATTCGATGTCGATGTTTTGTGCTTCGTGGCGTATGTCAATCAATACAAAGGCACAAACGAGTTGTTCTCTTGTTTCAAAATAATCAGTAATAAATTGCTGAAAAACGGATTTTGTTTTCTTCGAAACTTTGGCATAACCATAACCCGGTAAATCGACTAGAAACCAATTGTTGTTTATTTTAAAATGATTTATTAACTGCGTTTTTCCTGGTCTTCCCGAGGTTTTTGCCAAATTTTTATGGTTGGTCAGCATATTGATTAAAGATGATTTTCCCACATTTGATCGGCCAATAAAGGCATATTCAGGCAAAAAGTCTTTCGGACATTTGTCTACTTCGGAGTTGCTGACAATAAATTCGGCGGTATTAATTTTCATAATTGTTTTTGTAAATTCTTCGTTGAAAGCTAGTGTGCGTTCAAATGAGTTTCTTTCAGCCATTGTTCAAGCAGGCGATTAAACTCCTCAGGATTTTCCATCATCGCGGCGTGGCCACATTTGTCAATCCAATACAAGGTTGAATTTGGCAATAATTTATGAAATTCATCGGCGACATTTGGGGGTGTAACATTGTCGTTTTTGCCCCAAATAATACAGGTTTGAACGTGCATTTTAGGCAAGTCTTTCGCCATATTGTGTCGAATGGCACTTTTGGCAATGGTCAGAGTTTTTATCAATTTTACCCGGTCGTTGACAGATGCATAAACCTCGTCAACCAGTTCTTTGGTCGCCATTTTTGGATCATAGAAAACAGCTTCGGCCTTTTTCTTGATGTATTCATAATCACCTCTTTTTGGATAACTATCACCCATAGCACTTTCGTAAAGTCCAGAACTTCCTGTCAATATGAGTCCAGCCACTTTTTCAGGGTACATTTTGGTGTGATATAACGCAATATGTCCCCCAAGAGAATTTCCCAAAAGAATTACCCTTTCAAATCCTTTGAAAGTGATAAAGTCCTTAACGTATTTTGCAAAAGCTTTAACGTTCGTCTTCAATATGCTTTGAGTGTAAATTGGTAAATTCGGAATGATTATTTTGTATCCTTTTTCAGAAAAATAACTGGCGACGGAATCAAAATTGCTCAATCCACCCATTAAACCGTGTAAGACAACAATTGGAGTTCCTTCTCCAGCTTCGTAATAGCTGTATCTTCCTTCTTTTTTATAGTATTTTTCCATACTTTTTATAGCGAATTTTCAATTGCCACAAATATAGGATTTAATAGACAAAAAAGAATTTTTGAAATCATATTTTAAATATAAATTTCATTTTTTTTGGCAAATTGAAATCAGATAGACCAAGTTATTTTTTTACGAGGTTTCATTTTTGTTTGATTCAAAGACATTTAAAAAGGCATTAAATCTGCTTTTGGTTCCTAATTTTTTTGCAATTTGAGAGTTCTTAACAAAGAGTTAAATAACGCTTAATCTTCTGATTGACTAAAAACTAAGGTTTCTTCCTCGGAAGTGGTAAAACTTATTAACAAAGTGGGGTATTGTGGTAAATTGTGGTAATAATTTTTATATTTTTGCTCTACATCATTTAAATCTTTTCTCTTGAATACAATTGTCGGAACATATGAATGTAAAGTCGATGCTAAAGGAAGGCTACTCATACCAGCACCCTTAAAAAAGCAATTGGCTTCATCTCTTCAAAACGGTTTTGTTTTGAAGCGTTCTGTTTTTCAATCGTGTTTGGAGTTGTATCCGATGGAAGAATGGGATTTGATGATGCAAAAAATCAATAAACTCAATCGATTTGTCAAGAAAAACAATGATTTTATTCGCAGGTTTACTGCCGGTGTAAAAGTAGTTGAAATCGATGCCTTGGGAAGATTATTGGTTCCAAAAGATTTGGTTCTTTTTGCCGGCATCTCAAAAGATGTCGTGTTTTCATCGGCAGTGAATATAGTGGAAATTTGGGATAAAGAGTTATACGAAAAATCGATAAGCGGCGAAGATGTTGATTTTGCTGATTTAGCCGAAGAAGTAATGGGAAACATAAATGAAGACGACAATGGAATATCATAATCCGGTATTGCTTCAGGCTTCGGTTGATGGTTTGAATATAAAACCTGACGGTATCTATGTTGATGCGACCTTTGGAGGTGGCGGGCATTCAAAAGAAATATTGAACAGACTTGGTCCAAACGGAAAATTGTTTGCTTTTGATCAAGACGAAGATGCATTGGCAAATGCTTTGTCAGACGAAAGATTTACATTAATCAATGAAAATTTCAGATTTATAAAACGGTTTTTACGTTTTTACGGTGTGAAAAGTGTTGACGGAATTTTGGCCGATTTAGGAGTTTCATCACATCAATTTGACGTTGCTGAAAGAGGTTTTTCCACCCGTTTTGATGCCGAATTAGATATGCGAATGAGTCAGAAAAACGAATTGAACGCTTATAGAGTAGTTAATGAATTCGACGAGTCAAACCTGAAAAGGGTTTTCTTGGATTATGGAGAATTGAAAAATGCGCCAGTTTTGGCACGGACAATTATTGAAGCTAGAGAAGATCGGCCAATCAAAACCACAGATGAATTGAAAGAAGTTTTGGTGAAGTATTTGCCGGAAAGAGTTAGAAATAAAATTCTGGCTCAAATCTATCAGGCCATTCGAATTGAAGTCAATCAGGAAATGGATGTTTTGAAAGAATTTCTCGAACAATCATTAGAGATATTAAAATCTAGCGGAAGATTAAGCGTGATTTCCTATCATTCATTGGAAGACCGTTTGGTGAAAAGATTTATGAAAAACGGAATGTTCGAAGGCGAACCAGAACGCGATTTTTATGGCAATTTTTCGGTTCCATTCAAAACCATAGGAAAATTGATTGTGCCCGATAATGCCGAAATTAAAACAAACAACAGGTCTCGTAGCGCAAAATTAAGAATTGCAGAAAAGAAATAATTTAGATATAAATGATAAAAAACGGAGTTTACGGCATATTGAAAGCACGGTTTCTTATTCACGATGACGCGATAAAAAACTGGCGTTTCATCGTTTTCCTGATTATTCTTGCTATAATTATGATTGCCAACACACAGCGTTTCGAACAAAAAGTATTCAAGATTACCGAGTTGACAAACCAGGTAAAAGAACTGCGTTCAGAGTTTGTTGACAGACGTTCTGAATTAATGAAATTAAAAATGGAATCGACGGTTTCTGGAAAAATGGAGGAAAGAAAAATTTATCCATCTACAGTTCCGCCAGTTAAAATAAAAGTTAAAAAAGTAGAAGAAAAAAGTTTTTTCCAAAAAATATGGCAGTAGAAGATAAGCATATTTCCTACAGAATTTATCTAGTGGCTTTCGCTATCTTTTTGATTGCAATTGCCATTGTCGTAAAATTGACAAATATTCAATGGGTTGAAGGCGATTATTATAGAAAATTGGCCAAGGAAAGAACGGTCAGGAATTTTGTAATTCCAGCTAATAAAGGAAATATTTATTCGGCCGATGGTAGCCTTTTGGCAACTTCAATTCCAAATTTCGAAATACGACTTGATGCCGTTGCCCCAAAAGCCGAAGCGTTCGAAAAATACGTAAAGCCATTGTCCGATTCACTTGCTGCACTTTTAGGAAGACCTAGTGGATTTTATCATAACGAACTAAGGAAAGCTAGAGCCAACAAAAACCGATATTATTTAGTGGCTCGCGATTTGAGTTATACCCAATTTGTAAAAATTAAAGGCTTTCCATTGTTCAATCTTGGCGCTTACAAAGGAGGAATTATCATCGAACAGGAAACGGTACGAGAACGTCCAATCGGAGGGATTGCTGAGCGAACCATTGGTTACGAAAGAAAAACTCCAACCGGAACTTCCGACGGAAAAGGAATTGAATGGGCGTATCGCAATTATCTTAACGGGAAAGACGGCAAGATTTTGAAGCAAAAAATTTCAAAAGGGCAGTGGAAACCCATTCGTGATGTCAATGAAGTTGATCCTCAAGACGGCTACGACGTGATTTCGACAATTGACGTTTTTATACAGGATATTGCCCATCACGCCTTGTTAAAACAATTGGAAGATTATCAGGCTGACCACGGTTGCGTGGTGGTTATGGAAACTAAAACAGGAAAAATAAAAGCCATTTCGAATTTGGGAAAAGCCAGCGATGGCTCTTATTATGAAACCACAAATTATGCGGTTGCCGAAGCACACGAACCGGGTTCAACTTACAAATTAGTTGATTTGATGAATTTGCTCGAGGATAAAAAAATTGATACAAGCGCCGTTTTTGATACTCATGGTGGAGTGGTTACCTATTTTGGAAAATCAGTAAGAGATTCTCATAAAGGTGGTTATGGAAAAATAAGTTTAGCACGTGGATTCGAGTTATCGTCAAATACTGTGATGGTTCAGGCAGTTTATGAAAATTATAAAAACAATCCCTCTCAATTTGTAAATCATATTGATAATTATGGATTAAATAAACCATTGGGACTTTCAATAAAGGGAGAAGGAGTTCCTTATGTTCCACAATCAAAAGATAAACATTGGTCAAGTCTTTCGCTTCCCTGGATGGCTTTTGGTTACGGAGTTTTAATTACGCCTTTGCAAATTTTGACATTTTATAATGCTGTCGCCAATAATGGTGAAATGGTAAAACCACAATTTGTTTCAGAAATTAAAGAGTGGAATAAAACGATAAAAAAATACGATAAGGAAGTTTTAAATCCTAAAGTATGTTCGCTGGAAACTATTAAGAAGCTGAAAGCAGTTATGCTGAATGTGGTTAAAAGAGGAACTGCTTCAAAATTATATTCGAAAGACTTTTCTATGGCGGGAAAAACAGGGACAGCGGCAGTGAATTATGCTAAAGATGGGGGTGCCAATAAATATTATTCTTCCTCATTTGTGGGTTATTTTCCTGCTGAGAATCCAAAATATTCTTGTATTGTAGTGGTACAGAAACCGAGCACGGCTCATAACAATTATTACGGAGCTGATGTGGCTGGACCAGTTTTTAAGAAAATTGCCCAAAAGATTTTTACTGATACACCTTCGACAAACGAGATACAAAATATTAACAGGAAAGTACAAAAACAGGAAAATGATTATGACT
Organism: uncultured Bacteroidota bacterium; assembly: GCA_903861155.1. Taxonomy (GTDB): domain Bacteria; phylum Bacteroidota; class Bacteroidia; order Flavobacteriales; family Flavobacteriaceae; genus Flavobacterium. The sequence goes on along the minus strand of CAIOTL010000074.1, from coordinate 14,243 downwards.
CTTACTCTTTAAAATTACAAAAACAGCAAATATCTGTAGTGCCAGATGTCAAAGGAATGTCAGGAATGGATGCTGTTTCGCTTTTTGGAAATCTTGGAGTAAAAGTAAAAATAATTGGCATTGGAAAAGTAAAATCACAATCCATTCATCCTGGAGAAAGCTTAGATAAAAACACAACTATAACATTAGAATTATCGTGATTATTTTAAAAGAAATAATGCACAAAGTCGCTATTGAAGCTGTAAAAGGTTCAACGGATATTGCTATCAACAAAATGGATTTTGATTCCAGAATTGTTGGGGCAAACGACGTTTTTGTGGCAATTCGCGGCACGATTTCTGACGGTCACGATTATATTGAAAAAGCAATTTGGCAAGGTGTAATCGCCGTTGTTTGCGACACTTTTCCGGAAATAATTACAAAAGGAATTACCTATATTCAGGTGAAAGATACCAATAAAGCTTTGGCTTATATGTCGGCTAATTATTTTGGAAATCCTTCTCAAAAACTGAAATTGGTAGGCATCACCGGGACAAATGGTAAAACGACAGTTGCGTCATTGTTATATCAATTATTCAAAAAAGCAGGTTTCAAAGTGGGACTTTTATCAACCGTTAAAATCTTAGTTAACGAGAAAGAATACAAAGCCACACACACCACTCCAGATTCGATAACGATAAATCATTATCTGAAAGAAATGGTTGATGCCGGAGTTGAATACTGTTTTATGGAAGTGAGTTCGCATGGAATCCATCAAAAACGTACCGAAGGCTTGCATTTTGCAGGAGGAGTTTTTACTAATTTATCGCACGATCATTTAGATTATCATCCCACTTTTGCTGAATATCGTGACGTGAAAAAATCATTTTTCGACAATTTACCAAAAAGAGCTTTTGCATTATCGAATATCGATGACAAAAACGGTCAGGTGATGTTGCAAAATACGACAGCCAGAAAACTTACTTATGCTTTAAAATCCTATGCCGATTATAAAGCGCAAATCCTCGAAAATCAATTGTCGGGATTGTTGTTGAAAATAAACGGAAACGAAGTTTGGGTAAAACTTATCGGGACTTTTAATGCCTATAATCTATTGGCAATTTATGGAACCGCGGTTCAATTAGGATTGGAAAGCCTGGAAGTGCTAAGATTATTATCCGATTTGGAAAGTGTTTCGGGACGTTTCCAATTCATTGTTTCCAATTCGAATATTACGGCAATTATCGATTATGCACACACGCCAGATGCATTGGAAAATGTGCTAAAAACCATCAATGATATTCGCACGAAAAACGAACAACTGATAACGGTTGTAGGCTGTGGTGGCAACAGAGATAAGGCAAAACGACCAATTATGGCTTACATTGCCGCTGAATTGAGCGACAAAGTTATCCTGACATCGGACAATCCAAGGAATGAAGATCCGGAAACTATTATCCAAGAAATGGAACTTGGAATAGCACCTCAAAATTATAAAAAATCATTGTCGATAACCGATAGAAAACAAGCCATAAAAACAGCTTGCCAATTCGCACATACCAATGATATTATCCTGATTGCAGGAAAAGGACACGAAACGTATCAGGAAATTCATGGTATTCGCCACGATTTTGATGATATGCAAACGGTAAAAGAAATATTAGAACAACTCAATAAATAGAAATATATGCTGTATTATTTATTTGACTATTTTAACAAAGTGTTGAACATTCCTGGAACAGGGGTTTTTCAGTATATTACTTTCAGATCGGCATTGGCATTTATGCTTTCGGTGCTTTTATCTACCATTTACGGGAAAAGAGTCGTTAGTTTTTTACGTAAACAACAAATTGGCGAAACGGTTCGCGAACTTGGGTTGTCAGGTCAAAACGAAAAAGCGGGAACGCCAACAATGGGTGGATTGATTATCATTTTTGCCACTTTGATACCTGTTGTGCTGTTCTCCAAATTGCAAAATATTTACATCGTATTATTGATTGTCACCACTTTGTGGATGGGAACCATTGGTTTTATTGACGATTACATCAAAATTTTCAAAAAAGACAAACAAGGTTTAAAAGGAATATTCAAGGTTTTCGGTCAAGTGGGTTTGGGTTTGATTGTAGGGTCGGTTCTGTATTTTCATCCGGGGGTAACCGTGAGAACTTCTGCAAGCAATAGTGATGTTTATAGGGTTTCGACGGAAAATATGATTTCGCAAGCGCCAGTTGAGGTAAAATCTACAGCGACAACAATTCCTTTCTTCAAAAACAATGAATTTGACTATGCCAAAGTATTAGCTTGGACTGGTGAAGGATATGAAAATTGGGCTTGGTTGATTTTTATTCCGGTTGTGATTTTTATCATCACAGCAGTTTCGAATGGTGCTAATCTTACGGACGGAATCGATGGATTGGCTGCGGGAACTTCAGCAATTTCGGTTCTGGCATTGGGGATTTTTACCTTCGTTTCGGGTAATATTATTTTCTCCACTTATTTGAACATTATGTACATCCCAAATTCGGGCGAAATGACCGTTTTCATTGCTGCATTTGTGGGTGCATTGATCGGTTTTCTTTGGTACAATTCCTATCCGGCGACGGTATTTATGGGTGATACTGGAAGTTTGACAATTGGCGGAGTCATTGCCGTTCTTGCTATTGCGGTTCGAAAGGAATTGCTGATTCCTCTATTATGCGGAATATTTTTGGTCGAAAACTTATCGGTTGTGTTGCAAGTTGGATATTTTAAATACACACGAAAACGCTTTGGAGAAGGCCGAAGAATATTTCTGATGGCTCCATTGCATCATCATTATCAAAAGAAAGGCTATCATGAAAGCAAGATTGTAACTCGGTTTTGGATTGTTGCCATAATGCTCGCTATATTGTCAATCGTGACTTTAAAATTAAGGTGATGAGGCTAGTAGTTTTAGGTGGCGGCGAAAGCGGAGTAGGAACCGCAATTCTTGGGAAGAAGAAAGGATATGATGTTTTTGTGTCCGATTTTGGAATAATAAAAGACAATTACAAAGAAGTTCTTATCATTAATGACATCGTTTGGGAAGAAGGAACTCATACGGAAAGCCTGATTTTGAATGCCGACGTGGTGATGAAAAGTCCGGGAATTCCAGAGAAATCACAGATAGTAAAAAAACTGGTCGAAAAAGGAATTCCGGTGATTTCGGAAATTGAGTTTGCCTCACCTTTTACAAAAGCGATTACTATTGGAATTACAGGAAGCAACGGAAAGACAACCACCACAATGCTTACGTATTATTTGCTGAAATCAGCGGGATTGAATGTGGGTTTGGGAGGTAACATTGGAAAGAGTTTTGCTTGGCAAGTTGCCGAAGATAAATACGATTCCTATGTGTTAGAGTTAAGCAGTTTTCAATTGGACGGAATCCTAAATTACAAACCACATATTGCCATAATTACGAATATAAGCCCGGATCATTTAGATCGATACAATTACAAATACGAAAATTATATCGCCTCGAAATTCCGAATAACAATGAACCAAACCGAGGAAGATTTTCTCATTTATGACGCAGATGATGAAGCGATTGCAGAATGGTTCAAAAACAATAAAACAAAAGCCCAATTAATTCCTTTTTCATTGACAAAAACATTCGAAAACGGAGCATTTATAAAAGATAAAAATATGGAAGTAAACATCATCAACGAAGAAGAATTCATTATGGAGACGGAATACATTGCACTGGAAGGAAAACACAATATGAAAAATGCAATGGCAGCGACTTCGGTGGCAAAATTGATGAAAATTAGAAATGCGACAATTCGAGAAAGTTTGTCCAGTTTTCAAGGAGTGGAACATCGTTTGGAAAAAGTTTTGAAAATTCAAAATGTGCAATATATTAATGATTCAAAAGCGACGAACGTGAATGCCACTTTTTTTGCCTTGGACAGTATGAACACACCAACAGTTTGGATTGTGGGTGGAGTTGATAAGGGAAATGATTACAACGAATTGATGTCGATGGTTCGCGAAAAAGTGAAAGCCATCATTTGTCTTGGTGTCGACAACAAGAAAATCATTGGTGTTTTTGGCAATGTGGTCGATATTATGGTTGAAGTTGACAATATGGAAGATGCCGTGAAAATGGCACAACGTCTAACCGAAAAAGGAGATACTGTTTTGTTGTCGCCAGCTTGCGCGAGTTTCGATTTATTCGAAAACTATGAAGACAGAGGAAATCAATTTAAAAAAGCAGTTAGAAATTTATAAAAAAGCAGAATGAAAGAACTAATAAACAATCTAAAAGGAGACAGGGTAATATGGTCATTCGTGGCTTTATTGGCGCTGTTTTCGTTTATGCCTGTTTTTAGTGCGAGCAGTAATTTGGCTTATATGAACCACGGAACGGGAAACACAATCAGTTTTCTGTTGAAGCATTTGGCACATATTTTCATCGGTTTTATCATTATTTATTGGGTTCATAAAGTGCCATTCCATTATTACAGAGGAATTTCGAAAATTGCGTTGCCAATAGTTTGGATATTGCTAGTCTACACAATGATAAAGGGAACCGTTATAGCCGGCGCCAACGCCAGTCGCTGGATTCAGGTACCTTTCATTGGAATAACTTTCCAAACCTCGACTTTGGCGTCCATCGTATTGATGCTTTTTGTGGCAAGATATTTATCGAAAAATAGAGAAGAAGAAGCAACTTTCCAATCGTCGCTGTTGGAACTTTGGTTGCCGGTTTTCATCACGTTGATGTTTATTTTACCGTCTAATTTTTCGACGGCGGCATTGATATTTTCAATGGTTTTGATGTTGGCTTTCGTGGGAAAATACCCTTTGAAATATATAGGATTTATCATCGGAGCAGGAATCGCGGCATTGGTTTTATTTGTGTTATTGGCCAAGGCTTTTCCGGATTCTCATTTTTTCAGTAGAGTGGATACTTGGACAAGTCGAATAGAAAATTTCAGAACGAATAAACCAGGCGAAGACGATTACCAAATTGAAAAAGCAAAAATCGCAATTGCTTCTGGTGGAATTTACGGACTTGGTCCAGGAAAAAGCGTGCAAAAGCACTTTTTGCCACAATCATCCTCCGATTTTATTTATGCTATTATTGTAGAAGAATGGGGATTAATTGGTGGTTTAGGAGTTTTGTTCTTGTATTTGTTGTTGTTTTTCAGATTTGTAATCGCAGCCCATAAGGCCAATTCATTATTCGGGAAATTATTAGTCGTTGGGTTGGGATTTCCTATGATTTTTCAAGCAATGATCAATATGGCTGTTGCGGTAGAATTATTGCCGGTAACGGGACAGACTTTGCCACTCATAAGCAGTGGTGGAAGTTCAATTTGGATGACGTGTATTGCGTTAGGGATTATCATTAATGTAACCAAAAAAGACGAAGAAATTGCCGAAGAAATAAAGGATAAAGAAAGAAGGGAAGCGGCGTTGCAAAAATTAATCGATAAGCAAATAGAAGAAGAAAACGAAGCGGAAATAAATGAATCAGAAGAAAATTATTCCATCGAAGATAAAGCAGCTAATCCGATTAAGGCAGTTTTTGGTAAATAATTAATTTAAAATAAAATTGAGTTTAAGGAAAATGGCAAAATACAAATTCATATTAAGTGGTGGCGGAACAGGAGGGCATATCTATCCTGCAATTGCTATTGCCAATGAATTAGGATCACGTTTTCCTGATGCCGAATTTCTTTTTGTGGGTGCCAAAGACAAAATGGAAATGCAAAAAGTGCCTCAGGCAGGTTACAAAATTGAAGGTCTTTGGATTGCCGGATTACAACGAAAATTGACTTTGCAGAATGCGGTTTTTCCGTTCAGATTAATCGATAGTTTATGGAAATCTAGAAAGATAATCAAGCAGTTCAAACCCAATGTGGTGATTGGAACTGGGGGTTTTGCGTCTGGACCGTTATTGCAAATGGCAAATATGCTGGATATCCCAACGGTGATTCAGGAACAAAATTCGTTTCCGGGAATAACCAATAAATTATTGAGTAAAAAAGCCAATAAAATTTGCGTTGCTTATGAAAATTTGGAACGTTTCTTTCCAAAAGACAAAATGATTTTGACCGGAAATCCAGTGCGTCAGGATTTGATTGATATTGAAAGAAAAAGAGAAGAAGCAATTCAGTTTTTCAACTTGGATGCCAATAAAAAAACATTGTTGGTTCTTGGAGGAAGTCTTGGTGCGAGAAGAGTCAACCAATTAATAGAAAATGAATTGGGAAATATAGTTTCTCAAAATGTGCAGGTGATTTGGCAATGCGGGAAATTATATTTCGAAGATTACAAAAAATATGATTCAGGAAACGTTCAGGTTATGGCATTTATAGACCGAATGGATTTGGTTTATGCTGCTGCGGACATTGTCATTTCTCGCGCCGGCGCATCGTCGGTTTCGGAGTTGTGTATCGTGGGAAAACCGGTGATTTTTATTCCGTCGCCAAACGTAGCCGAAGACCATCAAACCAAAAACGCAAAATCAATAGTCGATAAAAAAGGGGCAATAATGATCAAGGAAAACGAACTCAATTCAGAATTCAGCCTTGTTTTTGAAGCCTTACTAAAAGACCAAGAAAAACAAAATCAGTTGAGAAAAATCATAAAGAAATTGGCTTTGCCAAACGCAACAAAACAAATAGTTGACGAAATCGTGAAATTAATAAAATGAATCTAAATCAAATACATAACGTTTATTTCATTGGCATCGGTGGTATCGGGATGAGTGCTTTGGCGCGATTTTTCAAAGCCATTGATAAGAATGTATCGGGGTATGATAAAACTGAAACACAACTGACAAAAGAGTTGCAAGAACTTGGAATTGCTATTCATTTTGAGGATAATATAGATTTAATTCCGGCCGATTATTACGCGGAAAACACCTTGGTAATCATTACTCCGGCAGTTCCAATGCAACATTCGGAATGGAATTATTTCATAGAACGTGATTTTGAAGTGAAAAAAAGAGCCGAAGTATTGGGGATAATTACCAAGGATACTTTCTGTTTTGCAGTGGCGGGAACTCATGGAAAAACTACGACTTCAGGAATTCTTGGGCATATTTTATTCGAAAGCGGAGTAGACGTTACGGCTTTTGTTGGTGGAATTGTCGAAAATTATAATTCGAATTTAATTGGAAACGGAAAAACCGTGACGGTTGTTGAAGCGGATGAATTTGACCGTTCCTTCTTGCATTTGCATCCCAATATTGCTTGCGTGACTTCGATGGATGCAGATCATTTGGATATTTATGGAGACAAAGCGGCTATTGAAGCATCGTTTTTGGAATTCGCAGATAAAGTAGAAGACAAAAGCAAACTTTTTATTGCTAAGGATTTGCCGATTAAAGGAGTTACTTGTGCCGTAAATGAAGGAGCTAATTTTTCGGCAATCAATATCAGGATTGTAAACAGTCAGTATGTTTTTGACGTAATATCACCTTCAGAAACCATTCAAAATTTTGAATTTGGTTTACCGGGAAAACATAATTTAATGAACGCACTTATGGCATTGGCAATGGCAAAAACATTCGGCCTCCCAAACGAAGACATTGCTAGTGCCTTACGTTCGTTTAAAGGTATAAAACGACGATTTTCATACCAAATTAGAAGCGAAAATCTAGTTTACATCGACGATTATGCGCATCATCCCACCGAAATAAACGCGGTGCATCAGGCGGTTCGGGAATTGTATCCAAATAAAAAAGTGTTGGCCATTTTTCAGCCTCATTTGTTTAGCCGAACTAGGGATTTTGCCGATGATTTCGCAAGAAGTCTTACTGCTTTTGACGAAGTGATTTTGTTGGATATTTATCCGGCTCGTGAATTGCCGATGGAGGGAATTACATCAACTTGGTTATTAGAGAAAATAAATAATAATCATAAGAAATTAGTTTCAAAACTGGAATTAATTTCTTCGATTTTAGAAAGTGATGCCGCCATAATTGTGACTATAGGAGCGGGTGATATTGGAGAAATGGTGCTGTCAATTAAAAATGCGTTAAATGAAACTGTTTAATTGGACAAATATTCGATTAGTGCTAATGTTTGCATTAGTAATTTTTCTGTTTTCATTCACTTCAAAACGGAATGAAAATAGAAAAATCACCAAATCAGTTGTTGTTTTTGTAGGAGATAACGCTCCATTTGTAGACCAAGAAACGGTTAATAAATTGTTAATAGAAAATAGCAAGGATGCAAAAAGTATTGGTAAAGATAAATTAGATTTGAATAAACTGGAAAAGGCTTTAAATTCACAGGAAATGATTGAAAAGTCAGATGTGTTTGTGAGCATTGATGGGGTTTTAAAAGCAGTAGTGAAACAAAAAACTCCAATAGCTAGAGTTTGTGAAGGGGATAAATCTTTCTATATTGATTACAAAGGAAATAGAATGCCATTGTCAACTAATTTCACAGCGAGAGTTCCGCTTGTTTCGGGGAAAATTAATAAAAAAAATAGTGAAGATTTAGCCGAATTATTTCGCATAATTCACGATGATGAATTTTTGAAAAAAAACATCATTGGTGTTCAAATTATGCCAAACGGAAGCTTGAGAATGCTCAACAGGAATTTTAATTATCAAATTGATTTTGGCAAAACCATAAGAATGAAAGCTAAATTCAATAACTACAAAGCTTTTTTTCAAAAAGCAGTTTTAGATAGTTCGTTATATAAATATAAAACAATTGACCTCAGGTTTGCGCAACAAGTCGTGTGTTCTAAATAAGAGATAATGGAAAAAGAGAATATTGCAGTTGGTCTAGATATTGGGACAACCAAAATTGTTGCCATGATCGGCAAGAAAAATGAATATGGAAAACTGGAGATTTTAGGCGTTGGTAAATCTAAAAGTCTAGGTGTGGCAAGAGGAGTGGTGAATAACATTACCCAAACTATACAATCGATTCAGCAAGCCGTTCTTGAAGCAGAAACCAAGTCAGGTTACAAAATAAAAGATGTAGTTGTGGGAATTGCAGGTCAACATATTCGAAGTATTCAGCACAGCGATTATATCATTAGAAAAAATGCCGAAGAAGTAATAGGAGGCAATGATATTCAACTTTTAATTGACCAAGTAAATAAATTGGCGATGTTGCCTGGCGAAGAAATAATTCACGTTTTGCCGCAGGAATTTAAAATTGATGGACAATCCGACATCAAGGAGCCTATTGGAATGTACGGCGGAAGATTAGAGTCTAGTTTTCATGTAGTGGTTGGTCAAGCTTCTTCGATACGAAATGTGGGAAGATGTATTCAAAGTTCAGGAATAGAATTGTCGGGATTAACTTTGGAACCATTGGCTTCCGCCGATGCAGTTTTGAGCCAAGAAGAAAAAGAAGCTGGTGTTGCGTTAATTGATATTGGTGGTGGAACAACAGATTTGGCCATTTTTAAAGATGGAATTATTCGTCATACTGCGGTCATTCCTTTTGGAGGAAATGTAATTACCGATGATATTAAAGAAGGCTGTTCTATTATTGAAAAGCAAGCCGAATTATTGAAAGTTAAATTTGGATCGGCCTGGCCAGGAGAAAATAAAGACAACGAAATTGTTTCGATTCCAGGATTGAGAGGCAGAGAACCAAAAGAAATTTCGCTGAAGAATTTGTCCAAAATAATTCATGCACGCGTTGTCGAAATTATCGAACAGGTTTTCACCGAAATAAAAGATTACGGTCACGAAGATCCTCGCAAAAAATTAATTGCAGGGATTGTGTTAACAGGTGGTGGAGCCCAGTTGAAACACATTAAACAATTAGTGGAATACATCACTGGAATGGACACTAGAATCGGATATCCAAACGAACATTTAGCCGGAAATTCCGAGGAGGAAATATCAAGTCCTTTATATGCTACAGCTGTGGGATTGGTGATGAACAGCATCGAAAATAAAACACAAAGTGCCATAAAGATTGATACAGGAGTTCCAGAAAAGACATCTGTAGTGAGAGCTCCAGTTATTCTAAAACAAGAAATTGAAGAAGTTGAAAATGAGGTTGAAAGTCAAATTGGAAATAAGAAAGAAGAATCTACTGAAACTAAAATAAGAAGATCTTTTTTTGATAGATACGTTGACAAGATTAAGGATTTCTTGGACAATGCGGAATAGAAAAATAGAAAATACTAATTAAAAAATAATAAATACTAAAACCAATAAGATGATGAGCAACTCAGAATTTGGAAGCATTTCATTTGATTTACCCAAGAACCAATCAAATGTAATAAAAGTTATTGGAGTAGGTGGCGGCGGAAGCAATGCCATAAACCACATGTTTAAACAAGGCATCAAAGGCGTCGATTTTATCGTTTGTAACACCGATTCCCAAGCTTTGGAAAACAGTTCTGTACCCAACAAAATTCAGTTAGGTGTAAACTTGACCGAAGGACTTGGTGCTGGAGCAAACCCAGATGTAGGACAGCAATCGGCTATAGAAAGTATTGCCGATATTGAGAAAATGCTTGACAGCAATACCAAAATGGTTTTTATCACTGCAGGAATGGGAGGGGGAACCGGAACTGGTGCTGCGCCAGTAATTGCACAATTAGCCAAAGAAAGAGATATTCTGACAGTGGGAATTGTGACATTGCCTTTCTTATTCGAAGGAAAAGTGCGTCAGGAACAAGCGCTTATTGGGATTGATAAATTACGCAAACAAGTCGATTCGTTAATTGTCATCAATAATAATAAATTAAGAGAAGTATACGGGAATCTTGGTTTCAAAGCAGGGTTTTCAAAAGCGGACGAAGTTTTGGCGACTGCCTCAAGAGGAATTGCCGAAGTGATCACACACCATTACACTCAAAATATAGACTTAAAAGATGCCAAAACAGTTTTGGCTAATAGCGGAACTGCCATTATGGGATCGGCTGTTGCTTTGGGTGAAAATAGAGCCAAGGAAGCCATTATGTCGGCGTTAGATTCTCCTTTGTTGAACGATAATAAAATCACTGGCGCCAAAAACGTATTGTTGCTCATCGTTTCTGGTTCTAACGAAATCACGATTGATGAAATTGGTGAAATCAACGATTTTATCCAAATGGAAGCAGGGCATAATGCAAATATTATTATGGGTGTTGGGGAAGACGAAACCCTTGGTGATGGCGTTTCGGTAACAATAATTGCAACAGGATTTGATATTGAACAACAAAACGAAATTGTAAATACAGAACCTACAAAGATTATTCATGTCCTTGGAGACGAGCAAAAAAACGAGTATGATTTGACAAAAAAATCAGTTCCGGCATTCAATTTGAATATTGAGTCTATAGTGCCAAATTCAACCGAAAAAATTGTTTTCGAATTGCTGGAAGACACCGTTGCTGAGCCAGAAGTTGTCTCAATAAATAATGAAGAGTTAATGGTTATGTCCGAATTTATTAAAAATTTAGACGTGACTTTCGAAATTGTTTCTCCTATTAATGATCTCGATTTTATGGTTTCGTCACCAAAAATCAAAGACATAGAAGTTGTAGCGCCAAAAATTTTCAAAAGACAGGAACAAGCCACTTTTTCTTTTGATTTGCCCCTTTTTAAGGCTGAGCCAGTCGCAAAAACCGAAGAAAATACAATTATATTCGAACTAACTAATGAAACAAGGAACATTGAAGTTAATGAATTTGTACAATTTGTACCGGTAACTGAATTGACTGACAAAGGAATCATTAGATATTCACTTGAAGAATTTACCGAATTAGAAAACGTTCTTTTAGATGCAAAACCGTCAATGATAGCTGTAGAAGAATTGATCCCAGAGGAAATGAACATCACGATGAAACGAGTAGATGGATTTGAAAACAAAACGTCTACTTTTGAAGATATTTCTCCAATGGAAATGACCATCGAGGAAACATTGAAGTTCAGGGCTGATGAAAGAAGAAAAAAGTTGAAGGAATTTAATTATAAATTTCATAATAATATTTCTAAAATTGATGAATTAGAAAAGGAACCGGCCTATAAAAGATTGGGAATTGATCTTTCAAACACGCAAACCAACAATACGAATTCAAGAATTTCCGTGGGAATGGATAGTAATGACGACCTTCAATTGAGATCCAACAATTCGTACTTGCATGATAATGTAGACTAACTAATTCAAAACCAAAGTTGCCCAACCCGAAAATTGAATTCAATTTTCGGGTTGTTTTTTTGCTTTTCGAGAAGTAACGGGGAGGCAATCAGTTGTTAATTCCATTAAATTTCTTTAGATTTGTCGAGCCTTAATTCAGCTGTTAGTTTCAAGCTTTAAGGTCAAATAATAAATTTAAAATCATAAATGTAATATGAGTTTATCAATACAAATCATGGAGGAAATCAAAACCGCCATGAGAGCCAAAAATACAGTAGCATTAGAAGCATTAAGAGCCATTAAATCCGAAATTCTTTTAGCTCAAACCGCAACTGGATCAAAAGAAGAAATCTCAGCTGATGACGAAATCAAATTGCTTCAAAAATTGGTAAAAACCCGTAAGGATAGCGCCAAAATTTTCACGGAACAAAATCGTTTGGACTTGGCTGAACCGGAATTGGCACAAATTGCCGTAATCGAAAAATTCCTTCCAGCACAATTGAGCGAAGAAGAAGTAGAAGCCATCATTGCAAAAATAATTGCCGAAACTGGCGCTACAGGCATTGCCGCAATGGGAAAAGTGATGGGATTGGCCGCCAAGCAATTGGGTGGAACCGCTGAAGGAAAAACCATCTCAACAATCGTCAAAAAACTTTTAATATAAATTTGCAAATTTGCAAATTCGTAATTAAAATAACGGCCTCGTAGTTCAACTGGATAGAATATCAGATTTCGGCTCTGAGGGTTGGGGGTTCGAACCCCTCCGAGGTCACAAATAATGTCTGTTTATACTAGTAAAAAAGGGTTTTAGTCATTAACTAAAACCCTTTTTTAATTATTTGAAGAACATTTTCAAAATACTTCTTCCGATCTTTCTTTCCATACTGGATTTTGTTGTTGGAATTCCAGTGGCTCTTGCATTTTTTTGTTTTGTTTGCGCAATCCCCAATAATCTACTTAACGAAAAGGAAAATCCATACTTACTCATGGCTATTTACTTTAAATGGTTTAAACAAATGTACAACAGTTACAAGAGGTTCAACTCTTAAAAGGTTGTTAGTTTCTTTAAATCGGTAATGGTTTCTATAGGGTTTTCGGCTTTAAAAATGAAACTTCCAGCAACAAGAACATCTGCTCCAGCTTCAACAAGTTGTTTGGCATTTTTATTGGTCACACCGCCATCAATTTCTATGATTGTAGCTGCTTCTTTTCGAGTAATTAAATTTTTCAATTTTCTAACTTTTAAATAGGTGTTTTCAATAAACGATTGTCCTCCAAAACCTGGATTGACGCTCATAATACAAACCATATCAATATCTTTGATAACATCTTCTAATAAGTCAATGTTAGTATGAGGATTTATGGCAACTCCAACTTTCATTCCTTCGGCTTTTATGGCTTGTAGTGTTCTGTGAAGATGCGGACAAGCTTCATAATGAACGGATAAAATGCTGGTGCCTAAATCGGCAAAAGTTTTAATATACCGGTCAGGATCAACAATCATCAAATGTACGTCGATTGTTTTTTTGGCGTGTTTTGCTATGGCAGCCAAAACTGGCATTCCAAAAGAAATATTGGGTACAAAAACCCCGTCCATGATGTCAATATGAAACCAATCAGCTTCAGAATTATTTATCATCTCAATGTCGCGTTGCAAATTAGCAAAATCAGCTGCAAGAACTGAGGGGGCAATTATTGTTTTTTTCATTATGTAGTTATAATTGTTTTGGCAAAGATAAATATAAAAAAATAAAATTCCGGGAACCAGTTGGTGTTTCAATAATCACACAAGTTAGAGTCGAACTGACGAAGCAATCATTTTTTTGGTTGATGATTGAAACCTCGGTAATCAGCCGAGGTTTCAATCATCAACCAAAAAACGAACAGTTAATGAGACTGTCTTTAGAGTTAATAACGTCAGTTCGAGTTTTCGCTTTTACTAAAATATAAATAACTAACCTAAATAGGTTTTTAATATTTTGCTTCTTGAAGTGTGTTTCAATCTGCGGATGGCTTTTTCTTTTATCTGACGAACGCGTTCTCGGGTTAGGTCGAAAGTTTCTCCTATTTCTTCCAATGTCATTGGATGTTGGTCACCAAGACCAAAATACAGACGAACCACATCTGCTTCTCTTGGTGTCAATGTTTCCAATGAACGCTCGATTTCGGTACGTAATGATTCTT
>CAIOTL010000073.1 GCA_903861155.1 uncultured Bacteroidota bacterium | reverse complement strand
TGGTTGTGGTATCAATCAAAAGTTTTGGTCAAGATAGTTTGAAAGTATCCCCGTTGAAAACTAGAATTTTTAGTTTATCGCCAATTTCACCAAAGATTGAAAAAGTAAATGGTTTTGTTTTTGGTTTTGGGCACTATGATGGTCCAAGAATAAAACATCAAACTATTAATGGAGTTAATTTAGAAGCGAGTCCGCTTTCTCTAGCTCTTATTTCTTTTGGAATTAATATTCCATTTGAAGGTGTTTTTGCGGGACTAAATGATAAGTATTTAAAAAACACTTTTTTAAGTGATTTAAATGAGCGTACTATGTTTAAAGTTAACGGTTTAAATTTAAGTAGTGGTGGGTTTATGAGTAATGCCAGTGTTAGTGGTGTAAATATTTCAATTCTCACAGGTATTAATCAAATGAATGGGTTATCGATTAATGGAAGTGTTATTGGAACAAAAAAATTCAATGGTGTTTGTATTTCGGGAATTGCTAACATTACTGATTACGGAAATGGTGTTCAAATAGCACTTTCAAATGTTTCAAGAAATCATAATGGAGTTCAAATGGGCATGTTTAATAATTCAAAAAACTTAAGAGGAATTCAAATTGGATTATGGAATAAAAATGGTAAAAGATCACTTCCGTTTATTAACTGGCAATTTAAAAACAAAAATTCATGAAAAGCAAAGTCCCACAATTCTTAGTATTATTCAGATTGTTATTAGGACCTACAATGATATTCTTGACTTACAAATTTGGGAATGAAATCAGATCTGAACTCATAGTTTTGCTTTTCTTAGGGTTATTATCCGACGTTTTCGACGGGATTATTGCCCGAAAACTGGAAATTTCAACCGAAAAATTGAGACGAATGGATAGCCAAACCGATTTGGTTTTTTGGCTTTGCGTTGGTTATTGTTCTTGGATTTTGAATCCTGAAATTATAATTCATAACGAATATTCTATAATCTTGATTTTTGTTATGGAAGTAATGACTTATGTTTTGAGTATCACAAAATTTGGAAAAGAGACTTGTACTCACGCTTTGCTATCCAAACTTTGGGGAATTACTTTATTGATGGCTTTTGTTGGTATTATTGGATTTGGATATTCAGGAATTACATTTGCATTGGCGATTATCTTTGGAATTATTGGACATATTGATGTTTTTTTGATTATTTATTTTTTGCCAAAATGGACTCATGATGTGCCAAGTTGCTACCATGCTTACTTGATAAAAAATGGAATTAAAATTAAACGATACAAATGGTTTAATGGTTAAACCGAAAAAACCCGTTCCAAGCTAATGAAACGGGGTTTTCTATAAAGAACCTTTAGTAAACTAAGATCTGATTACTCTTTTTTATGACTCACGTGGAGGTCTTGGCAAAAGTGCTTTTCTTGACACTTTTTCTTTTCTTGTTTTTGGATCCATACCAAGGTATTTCACTTGAAAAACATCTCCCATTTTTACTACATCAGAAACGTTTTCGGTACGTTCCCATGCTAACTCAGAAACGTGAAGCAATACTTCATTTCCTGGAGCTGCTAAATATTCGACAACTGCACCAAAATCAAGCATTTTTATTACTTTCACATCATAAGCTTCACCCATTTGTGGTTTGAAAATGATAGATTCAATTTTCGCCAATACTTTTGCAATTCCAGCAGGATCAGTACCAAGAATTTCGATTACTCCTTGTTCGTCAACTTCATTAATTACAATGGTACAACCTGTTGCTTTTTGCAATTCTTGAATTACTTTTCCACCAGGTCCGATCAAAGCACCGATGAAGTTTCCAGGAATGGTACGCATAATAATTTTTGGAGCGTGAACTTTAACATCCGCTTTTGGAGCGGCAAGAGTTTCAATTAATTTTCCAAGAATATGCAAACGTCCTTCACGAGCTTGAGCCAAAGCTTGTTCCATGATTTCATATTTCAATCCGTCAATTTTGATGTCCATTTGGCAAGCTGTAATTCCTTCTGAAGTTCCAGTTACCTTGAAATCCATATCTCCTAAATGATCTTCATCACCAAGAATATCAGATAAAACGGCGAAACGATCACCATCAGTAATCAATCCCATTGCAATTCCAGAAACCGGACGAATCATTTGAATACCAGCATCCATCAACGATAATGTTCCAGCACAAACCGTAGCCATTGAAGAAGAACCATTCGATTCTAATACTTCCGAAACGATACGAATTGTATAAGGACAATCAGCAGGAATCATATTTTTCAATGCTCTTTGCGCCAAGTTTCCGTGACCAACTTCTCTTCTTGAAGTTCCTCTTAACGGACGCGCTTCTCCTGTAGAAAATGGTGGAAAATTATAGTGTAAATAGAATTTTTCTTCACCTTGTTCAGATGGAGAGTCAATTTGGTTTGCTTCTCTGGATGTTCCTAAAGTAGCTGTTGCCAAAGCTTGTGTTTCTCCACGTGTAAACAATGCCGAACCGTGAACAGATGGTAAATAATCTACTTCGCACCAAATTGGTCTGATTTCTGTAGTCTTTCTTCCATCAAGACGTGTTCCTAAATCTAAAGTGACATTACGAACTGCTTCTTTATTTACTTTATAAAAATATTTAGAAACTAAATCACCATCTGTAACCAATTCTTCTGCTGTAAATAAGGCTTTTACTTCGTCTTTTACAGCGTCAAATGCAGCAGAACGTTCTTGTTTTGCTGAACCTTTGCTTGCAATAGCGTAAATTTTATCATAAGCCGCAGCTTTCACTTTAGCGTGAATAGCTTCGTCTGTTCTATCTTGATCGTATGTACGAACTTCTTTTTTACCAAAAGCAGCTTGCAAACGTTCTTGAGCGGCAATTTGATTTTTGATATGTTCGTGAGCAAATTTAATAGCTTCTAACATTTCAGCTTCCGAAATTTCTTTCATTTCTCCTTCTACCATTGCAATAGAATCGGTTGAAGCGCCAATCATCATATCAATATCTGATAATTCTAATTGTGCACGAGATGGGTTGATGATGAATTTTCCATCAATTCTTCCAACTCTAGCTTCTGAAATTAAAGTTTCAAACGGAATGTCAGACAATGCAAGTGCTGCCGAAGCTGCTAATCCTGCTAATGCATCTGGCATAACATCTTCGTCATGAGACATTAATTGAATCATAACTTGAACTTCTGCATGATAATCAGATGGGAAAAGTGGACGTAAAACACGGTCAACTAATCGCATTGTTAGCACTTCGTTATCACTCGGGCGTGCTTCTCTTTTGAAGAAACCTCCAGGAAAACGTCCTGCTGCTGCAAATTTTTCACGATAATCTACCGTCAATGGTAAAAAATCGATACCTGGACTTGCTTTTCTTGATGATACAACTGTTCCTAAAATAACAGTTTTACCAATTCTTACTACAACAGCACCGTCAGCTTGTTTGGCTAAACGACCTGTCTCGATTGTGATGCTTCTCCCATCACCTAAATCGATACTTTCTACAAACAATTTTGGAATCATAATTTTTCCTTTTTTAATTTTACATTGGTTTCTCTGCCTGTCAGCAGAATAGTTGTGTTGTTGTAGTTGTTGTGTTCCAATGAAAAACCAAACTTTTTATTTTGTAATCTAAAATCTGAATTCTAAAATAAAAAAGAGGCACTTTCGCACCTCTTTACTATTGATTATTTTCTGATATTCAATTCTTTGATAATCTCACGATATCTGTTAATTTCTGTTTTCTTCAGGTAATCCAACAAAGATCTTCTTTTACCTACTAGCAAAACTAGCGAACGCTCTGTGTTATAATCGTGACGATTTTTTTTCAAATGCTCAGTAAGGTGGCTAATTCTGAAAGTGAATAAAGCGATTTGAGCTTCTGACTTTCCTGTGTTTGTTTTTTCTCCGTGTTTAGCGAAGATTTCTTCTTTAACTTCTTTTGTTAAATACATTCCAATATTATTTAAATGATTCTTATGTATGTTTCACATCTCTTGTAAAACGGTTGCAAAAGTATAAAATAATTATGAATTGTGAATTATGAATTATGAATTATTTTTAATTAGGTGGTTGTACATTAATCGGGATTGAAAAAGTGCAACGAACTTTCCTACCTCTTTGTTCGCCAGGAATCCAATTTTCATAATTTGTGATTACTCTAATTGCTTCTTCGTCTAAGCCATATCCTAATCCTCTTAATATTGTTGGCTCAACAATTTGACCATCTTTGTTAATTATGAATTTAACAAAGATTTTTCCTTGAATTTTGTTTTTTATTGACTCTCGAGTACAGTTGAAATTTTTTCCAATAAAATTATAAAAATCCTGCATTCCTTTTTTTGGAATAGGTTCTGTTTCCATAACAGAATATTCGTGTTTTGTTCCATCAGAATCGATACTCAAACCCGAAATCATCAAACCGTTTTTATATTCTTCTTTGTAAGTATAATTATTTTAATAACTTATTCCTGTCCAAATACCATTTTTATAACCATTTTTATACTCTCCTTTGTCTAAATAATATTTTGTATTTGACTCATAAAGACCGTTACCATTGATTATGGTTTGTTGGTTCATTGGATTCCAGAATTGATTTATTTTATAGCCTCTTCCTGTTGCAAAATCTTCCTCGGTATATTCTCCTTCTTCTTTTTTATTTCCATTTTCATACCATTCGAATACTTTGCCAAAAACTTTTCCATCTTTATAGTTTGAAGCAGATTTTCTATTTCCATTTTCATAGTACCAATTATACTCTCCAATTTTTGAATTATCATCTCGGGTTTTACTCATTCCTTCCATTTGCAAAACACCGTTTCTGTAATAATCAAGTATTTTATAACTCTCTTTTTCCAAGTTATAATCCTTTATTATTCGATAATATTTATAATTGGCATCAGTGGTTTCTTTCCACAAAGAATCCATAAGAATTTTCTTGTCATTTTCTGTAATCTGCGAAAGGCAAAGTTTTGGAATGAAAAGAAATAGTAGCGAAAATAGAATAATTTTCATGTTTTTTGATTTAAATTATTTTTATCGACTTGTTTCTATGTTAATAGGTAATGAAAATCGAGCTCTTACTTTTATCCCTCTTTGTTCCCCCGGAAGCCAATCTTTATAACTCAAAATTGCTTTAATAGCTTCCTTTCCCGTGCCGTAACCAAGATCTCTTAATACTTTGACTTCATTGATGCTTCCATCAGTTTCTACTATAAATGTCACGTATATCTTTCCTTTGAGTCCTTCTTCTTTTGGTGTTTTAAATGTTCTTGCTATATGATTGTAAAAATCGTTCATTCCTTTTTTTGGTATAGAATGAATTTTAATATCATTGTATTTATGTTCTACTTTATTTGAATCTATGCTAGCTCCCGAAACAAATTTTCCGTTTTCATAGTTTTCAATAAAAGTGAATTTTGGCGTTTTATATATACCAATCCAAATACTATCCTTCAAATTATTTTTTATTTTTCCTTTACTAAAGCCTTTAAGCTCATTATTATTGTAAATTTCTTCATAATAACCATTGCCATCTTTTATTGTTTGATTTGTGTTAGAATCCCAATAATTTTTAATATTTAAGTTCGGAATGACTGTTTTGTCATTATCAACCCATTCCCCTTCCAGTTTCTTATTTCCGTTTTCATGAAATTCATAATATACACCAAAAGGTTTATCTTGTTTATAATTAGCAATTATTTTTCTGTTTCCATTTTCATAAAAATATATAAATTGTCCCGTTTTTGTTATATCAATTGTAGTTGTAGTTGTCCCTGACATGGCTATTTTTCCGGATTTGTAAAAATCTTTTACTTCGTACGATTTCTTATTCAGCGCTTTGTAATCTTTGATAACCCGGATGTATTTATAATTTTTTTCATTTCCCATATTGTATAAGGAATCCAGATAAACAGCATCATCTTTTTCAGTAATTACTTGAGAAATACAGAGTTTTGGAATAAAAAGAAACAGTAAATAAAATAAAATTAATTTCATAAGATAAATTTTACGGTAAATGGATTGATTTTAATACAAATTTTTAATTTCTCCATTTATAAACTCCAAAAAGTGTTGCCAAGATTTTTGACTTTAAATTGAAACCACAAGAATTTGAGAAATTTTAATTTTACTTTTCTACAAGCAAAAATGCTTTTTTAAGTAAGAATGGAGTGCATAGGGTTGTGAAAACTCCCATTATAACCAACATTGAAAATATTTCTGTTGAAATAATCCCAGCTTTGTAAGCAATATTTGCTATAACAAGTTCCATGATACCTCTTGCATTTAGTCCAATGCCAATAGCTAATGCTGTTTTATGATTTAGTTTTGCCAATCGACTTCCAATATATCCCCCAATAATTTTTGACAAAAAAGAAACTAATATAATAATCAATAATAATCCGTAGTTATTGATTGAGGAAAACTGAAATTCAAGACCAATGCCTGCGAAAAATATAGGTGCCAAAAATCCTATTGTCATTCCATTTGTTGTATTGTGAATTGTAGTCAAATGTTTCTCGCCAATAAGTTCTTTAGAAATTAACATAGAAGCAAAAAAGGCTCCTATAATAAAATGAAGACCTATGCTTTCTGTAATTGTTGCAAAAATTAAAATAAAAACAAAGAATATGGCAAATAAGGATTCCTTACCTTTTAAAATGCTTAAAATTAAGTTTAATTTATCTTGAATGAAGTTTTCTTTTTGTGAAAAACGTTTTATTAATCTATAGGTAATAATGATTAATAATACAAATAAACTTAATTTTAAAACTGTAAAAAATATTGTTTTGCCTATATTGATAAATGTGGGCTCAACGTTACTTAAATCTAATATTATCCCTAAAATTGTTAAGGCTATTATATCGTCAAAAATAGCTATGGAAATAATTTTTTGTCCCAAAGGAGTGTTTAGTTTTCCAAAATCCATCAAAATTCTTATGCTCACCGGCAAAGCCGTAATGGCTATACAAAGACCAATGAAAATGGTTGCAATTTCATCTAAATGATATAAATGACCCACTAATATACCGGATAAAAAGGGAATAAAAAAGGCTAATAATGAGATGACTATACTTCTTCCTTTAGTAGATTTAACGATGCCCTCAATATTTATTTCTAATCCAGCTATAATGATTAATAAAAATACGCCTAAATCTGAAATTACCTTTAATTCTTCAGTTCTGTGAATGAAGTTAAAAACAGAAGGGCCAAGCATAATTCCAGCTATAATTTCGCCTATCATGGCTGGTTGTTTAAAACGCTCCATTATTTCTCCAAAAAAACGAGCTAAAGCTAGCAATAATAGTAAACTTGCAAAAAAAGGAAGCTC
>CAIOTL010000072.1 GCA_903861155.1 uncultured Bacteroidota bacterium | reverse complement strand
TTAAACTTTAAGAAATCGCAAATAAATGAAAATACTTTGGAAACTATTTTGGTATTCAAAGTTTCCTATTTACATTTGCAAACGAAATCAAATCATCAAAAAACCAAATGGGTACAAAAATAGCATTAGTAACTGGCGGAAGTAGAGGTTTAGGAAAAAACATGGCTTTACGATTGGCTGAAAAAGGATCGGATGTCATTATTACTTATAATACTAACAGCAAAGCTGCTTTGGAAGTGGTAAAAACGATTGAAGCTTTGGGCATAAAAGCCGCTGCATTACAACTTGATGTAAACAATATTGATAGTTTAGGAGATTTTATCACATCGGTTTCTGAAATTTTAAACGAAAAGTGGGACACCAATACTTTCGACTTTCTAATAAATAATGCTGGAATTGGCGCAACTATCCCATTTTTAGAGGCCACAGAAGTTGATTTTGACAGAATGATGAATATCCATTTCAAAAGTGTTTATTTTCTAACTCAAAAAACATTGCCTTTAATTAATAATGACGGCAGAATTATAAATGTTTCCAGTGGCACGACTCGTTTTTGTGTTCCTGGTTATTCCATTTACGCTTCAATGAAAGGAGCGATAGAAACTTTTACAAGATACTTGGCCAAGGAAGTTGGAGTAAGAGGAATTACTGTGAATGTTTTAGCTCCTGGCCCTATAGAAACTGACTTTAATGGTGCCGCAATTCGAAATAATCCACAAATGAAAGGTTATTTAAGCAGTGCTACAGCGCTTGGAAGAGTTGGAGAAGCCCATGATATTGGCGGAATTGTTGCTTTTTTATGTTCAGATGATGGTTATTGGATTAATGGACAAAGAATAGAAGCTTCAGGTGGAATTTATTTGTAATAAGAAAATGAAAAAATGAAAGATAAAATAATGTCGAAAGCGAGTGATTTGTTTTTAAAACTGGGTTTTAAAAGCGTTACTATGGATGATATTGCCGGAGAAATGTGTATTTCTAAAAAAACGATTTACAAATATTTTTGCAACAAGGAGATTCTTATAGAAGAAAGCAGTGCCATGGTTCATGCCGAAATCCATAAAATTATTGCCAATATTGTTGCCAAAAACTACAATGCCATTGAAGAAAATTTCGAGAGTAGAAAAATGTTCAAAGAAATGTTTCAATCTTCAGATATCTCACCTATTTATCAAATGAAAAAACATTATCCGGAAATATATGAAAAGATAATTGCAAGAGAAATTGAAGAATGTAACGCCGTTTTTAAACAAAATATTATTAAAGGAATTCAACAAGGTTTGTATCGAAAAGAAATAATCATAGAGAATTACATCAAATTTTATTACACTTTAATCTTCGGCATCAAGGAAGGAATAAGTTCTGAAA
The DNA here is from genome assembly GCA_903861155.1 of uncultured Bacteroidota bacterium. Classification (GTDB taxonomy): domain Bacteria; phylum Bacteroidota; class Bacteroidia; order Flavobacteriales; family Flavobacteriaceae; genus Flavobacterium. Next base: position 7,527 of record CAIOTL010000072.1, on the reverse strand, counting down.
AAGAAGGTCAAAAAATAGAATTAGAAATATTAGAATACCACACCAGAGCAATGGCTACTCCAGCAGGAATCATCGAATTAGAAAAACAAATACAAAACTATATCCACTAATGAAGAAACTCTTTTTAATACCCTTATTCATTTTTGCTCTATCTGTGAAAGCACAAGAAGTAAAGCAAAATTATAATTTCAGTTTAGAACAAGCCATTTCTCAAGCACTAACAAACAATTACTCGGCAATAAATGCTGGGCGAGACATTGAAGCTTCCAAGGAAAAAAAATGGGAAACTACCGCTTCCGGTTTACCGCAAATTAGCGCCGGCGTTGACTATGCTAACAATTTCGTTTTGCAAAAATCCCTTATTCCGGCAGAATTTTTTGGAGGGAAAAAAGGAGACTTTGCCACGGTGGCTTTCGGAACGACACACAATATGACTGCACACGCAACATTAAGCCAGTTGATTTTTGACGGCTCCTATATTGTTGCCTTACAAGCTTCGAAAACGTATATGAAATACTACCAAAACGCCAAACAAAAGTCGGATGTTGAAATCAAAGAAGCGGTTATCAACGCTTATGGAAATGTTTTGCTTGCCGAAGAAAGTATCGCCATTCTCGAAAAAAACAAAACTACTTTAGAAAAAACGTTTGCAGACACCAAAGAAACTTTCAAAAACGGCTTAATTGAAGAAGAGAATGTAGAGCAACTTCAAATCACGCTTACTTCTATAAATAGCACCTTGAATTATAACAAAAGATTGGTAGAAGTAGCTTATAAAATGCTAAAAATCACTTTAGGAATCAACATTAATGATGATTTAAAATTGACTGACAAATTAGATAGTTTAACGGCATCTAATTTAGATTTGACTTTTTCTCAAAACGAATTTGTGGTGACAAATAACGTCAATTATCAAATGGCTTCGAATTATGAAGAGCAAAAACAACTCGAATATAAATTAGAAAAAAGCAAAGCATTGCCGTCATTAGCGGCCAATTTAAATTATGGCTATAATGCTTTTGGCAATCAATTTGCCTTTTTTACACCCAATCAAAGTTGGCTCAACTATTCGAATCTGGGTGTGAGTTTACGTCTTCCTATTTTCAGCAGTTTGGCGAGAAGTTCAAGAGCTCAACAAGCTAAAATAGCAGTTGAACAAGCTAAAACTCAACTTACAGAAACGGAACAAAAACTGAAATTGCAATTTGCGAATGCAAAAAGCGAATATGAATTCAGCATTGAAGAATACTCAACCGCAAAAACAAATTTGAATCTTGCCGAAAGAATCGAGAAAAAACAACAAATAAAATTTACTGAAGGTTTGTCCTCTAGTTTTGATTTCAGCGAAGCACAAAGACAGTTATACTCAGCACAACAAAATTATTTGCAGTCTATGGTGAGTATCATCAACAAAAAAGCAGCATTGGAAAAAGTAATCAATAAATAATTTGAAAAAAGTTTAGGCGTTTATATGTTTATACTTTTAGCCAAATTAATCATCCCCTTGCTTTCGACAACATTTAAACCCATAACCTCATCACTTTAAAAAATAATCATCTAAAATTCACAACCTAAACTTATAAACTCATCCCCTTAAAATTATGAAAAAAATAATCCTAATCTCAACCCTTTCAATACTGCTTTTTTCATGCGGTAAGAAAGAAGATACTACTAATATCGATACTTTAATCAAATCTAAAAATGTAATAGCAATTCAAGCTAAAAAAGTTTTAATCCAAGCCGATTTAACAAAAATTGACGCCGCTTTATCAACATTAGAAGTAAAAAAAGAAGAAGCTTTAGTTTCGGTTCTTGCGGTAAAAGACACTTTTTTTAGTCATTATCTTGAAATTCAAGGAAGCGTAAACACTAAAGAGAACATTTTGGTTCAACCAGAATTTCAAGGAAACTTAATAGAATTAAACGTTAAAGCGGGACAACGAGTTTCAAAAGGACAAGTTTTAGGACGAATTGATGATGCTGGTTTGAGCCAACAAGTAGCCAGTTTAGAAAACCAATATGCTTTGGCAAAAACGACTTTCGAACGTCAAAAAAATCTTTGGAATCAAAAAATTGGTTCTGAAATGCAATATTTGCAAGCACAAACGCAAATGATTTCGGCTCAAAGAGGTGTTGCTCAGATTAAAGCTCAATTATCAAAAACAGTTATCAAAGCCCCTTTTTCAGGAACTATTGACGAAGTTTTTGTAGAAAAAGGACAAGTTGTCGCACCAAGCCAACAAGGATTGATGCGTATCGTGAATTTAGGAAATATGTATGTTTCGACATCCGTTCCTGAAACGTATATTGGCAAACTAAAAGTGGGTACCGAAGTAGATGTTTTATTAACTTCATTAGGAAAAACGTATAAAGGAAAAGTGCGCCAAATAGGTAGTTTCTTGAATCCAAGTAATAGAACTTTTGGAATTGAAGTAAGCGTTCCAAATCCAGAAAATTTATTGCGTCCTAACCAAGTGGCGAATCTTAAAATCACTGATTATGTGAGCAAAAAAGCCGTTGTGATTCCTACGAATGTAATTCAGGAAGATGGACAAAAAAATAAATTTGTTTACATCGCTACAAATGCAACCAAAACAACCGGAATTGCTAAAAAAGTAATCGTAACACTAGGACAATCATCGGATAATGTAACTGAAATTCTGAGTGGATTATCAAGTAATGACATCATTGTTACTGACGGGATCAACTCTATTTCTGAAGGAATGAAACTAAATTTCTAATAAATAGTTGTAAGTTATAAGATACGAGTTGTTGATTATTATTTTTAATTACAACACCTAACATAGAACTCTCAACACATAACTAAAAAAAAATGAGTCACAAAAACAAAGAATTTAGCATATCGAGCTGGGCGGTTGATAATCGGGTTACGGTTTATATCATTACTTTTTTAATTGTAATTATGGGAACCGTTGCATTCCTAACAATGCCGCGAGAAAGTTTTCCTGAAATCATTGAAAATAAAGTATATATTTCTTCTGTTTTTCCTGGAAATTCAGCCGAAGATGTAGAAAAATTGGTTGTAAAGCCATTAGAAAAACAAATCAAAAATATTAGTGGTGTTGCAAAAGTGACTTCAAGTTCATTTCAAGATTACGGAATGATCATTGTTGAATTTGATGACAAAATTTCATTATTAGAAGCCAAACAAAAAATAAAAGACAAGGTCGATAATTCAAAAGCTGATGCGAACTGGCCCGTTATGGACAACGGAAGCAAGGTAGAACCCGATGTTTTCGAATTGAATCTTTCCGAAGAAATGCCCATTCTAAACATCAATTTAGAAGGAAATTACACCACGCAACAGCTGAAAAAATATGGCGAATTGCTACAAGACGATATCGAAGAAATATCGGAAGTGAAGAAAGTAGACATTCTTGGTGTGGATGATAAAGAAGTGGAGATTGCTGTTGACATTTTCAAAATGACAGCTGCTCAAGTAAGCTTTGACGATATTCAAAATGCCGTGAAATCGGAAAACATGACCCTTTCGGGAGGAAACTTGCTTTCTCAAGGTTCGCGAAATAACATTAGAATCGTTGGAGAAATTAAAGATCCTGGCGAACTTAATGACATTATTGTAAAATCGCAAGGTGGTACCGTTTACCTGAAAGATGTTGCCCAAGTCTCTTTTAAAGAAAAAGAAAAAACAACTTATGCTCGCGAAAAAGGCAAAGAAGTGGTGATGCTCAACGTAAAAAAACGAGCAGGTCAAAATATGATTTCGGCTATAGAGCTGGTGAAAGAAAAATTAGAAAAAGCCAAAGTAACCTATTTGCCAAAAGATCTAAAAATAGAAGAGACCAGTGACCAATCCTCTAAAGTAGAACATCAGGTAGAAGAATTGTCGAACCACGTCGTTTTCGGAATTATTCTAGTGATGATTGTGTTGATGTTTACCATGGGATTACGAAATTCGTTATTCGTTGGAGCCGCAATTCCGTTATCAATGATGATTGCATTTGCCATATTATCGGCATTGGGTGTGACTTTGAACACGATGGTTTTATTCGGATTAGTAATGGGATTAGGAATGCTGGTTGATGATGGGATTGTTGTTGTCGATAACGTATTTGCCAATATGAAAAAAGGAATGCCGCGCGTTCAAGCTTCAAAAGTAGGAATTGGCGAAATCGCATGGCCAGTAATTTCCTCAACAGCTACAACACTTATGGCGTTTTTACCCTTTGCATTATGGCCTGGAACAATGGGTAAATTCATGAAATATTTCCCTTTGACGCTTACTGTTGTATTATCGGCTTCGTTGTTTGTGGCGATGGTAATCAATGCAGCAATGACGGCAGGTTCGATGGATATTGATGATAAAAATGTCACTAAAAAGAATTTGAAATTTTACACCTTAATTTTAGCGATTACGGGTATTTTATTCATGACTTTGGGCTATTCTTTAGACAGTAAATTTTTAAGAGCGATAGGTCATTTGTCCATGCTATTCTTAGGATTAATTTGGTTGTATTATATTAAATTATACCAATGGACACAGGATTTTCAGCATAGTTTCTTTCCAAGGATGGAAATTAAATACCAAGCGTTTTTATCCAAAATCCTGACCAAGAAGAGTTCATGGTTTGCGTTAGGTGGAATCATCGGATTATTGATTTTTTCATTTGTATTACTAGGTATTTTTCCAAGAAAAGTATTGTTTTTCCCGGATAACATCCCTAATCAGGTAATCACTTATATTGAATATCCACAAGGAACTTCAATCGAAAAAACGAACAAAGCAACATTATTTGTCGAAAAACAAATCATCGGTATTCTTCAAAAATATGTCGATCCAAAAACCGATAAAAATTTCCTTGCCGAAAGTATCGTTTCTCAAGTTGGTGTTGGTGCAGGAAACCCGCAAGTAGATGCAGGTTCGGCTTCGGAAACTCCGTATAAAGGAAAAGTAACTATCAATTTCTCGGAATTCAAATTCCGAAAAGGCATTGATACTTTTAAAATTCTCGAAGAAATTCGTGGCAAAGTAAAAGGGATTGCAGGCGCAACAGTTACAGTCGAAAAAGATGCTAACGGCCCGCCAGCAGGTTATTCAATTAGTATTCAACTTAGCGGTGACGACTATGAAAAAATGCTGAAAGAATCCGATAAAATGATCACATTCCTGAATTCTAAAAACATACCAGGAATTGAGCGTTTGAATGTTGACATCAACCACCAAAGTCCTGAACTTGAAGTTAAAGTGGATCGTGTAAACGCAGGAAGTATCGGAGTTTCGACCAGACAATTAGGCTTTACGCTTCGCCGTTCGGTTTATGGGCAAGAAATTTCGACCTACAAGGAAGGAAACGACGATTATAACATTGTAATGCGTATGCAAGACGACCAACGCAAGAATGAAAATGTCTTGTTTAATCAATCACTGACATTCAGAAACCCGAATAACGGTCAAATTATGCAGGTGCCAATTGCGGCTGTTTCGAAAACCAGTAAAAGCACGACGTACAATCAGATTAAGCGAAAAAACAACAAACGAATAATGACCATTTATTCGAATGTGCTTACCGGTTTTAATGGTAACGAAATCACTGCGCAAATTCAAACGGAATTAAAAGGTTATAAATTACCCAATGGTGTGAGCTATTCGTTCTCGGGAGTTCAAGAAGAACAAGGCAAAAACCAAAGTTTCTTGATGTATGCACTTTTCTTGGCATTATCCGGAATTGGTTTAATTATTGTTTTACAGTTTAACTCGGTATCGAAAACTGTCGTGATTCTATTCACCGTTGTATTGAGTTTTAGTGGTGTTTTCTATGGTTATGTAATTGCCCAAATGGATTTTGTGGTATTGATGACCATGATGGGAATCATTGCACTTTCGGGAGTTGTGGTGAAAAACGGAATCGTATTAATGGATTTCTTCGTTTTACTTTTAGACAAAAAAGTAAGCGAAAAACAAGTAGAAAGTCATGACGATTTATCCTTGAAAGAAATAAAAGAAGTTATTATCGAATCTGGGAAATCGCGTTTGCGTCCGGTTTTGTTAACGGCATTAACGGCAGTTTTGGGATTAATTCCATTGGCAATCGGATTAAACTTTGACTTCTTGTCTTTAATAACCGACTTGAATCCGCACTTTTTCATGGGTGGAGACAACGTAGTTTTCTGGGGGCCATTAGCTTGGACAATTATCTTCGGATTGACGTATGCCACGGTTTTAACCTTGGTTATGGTACCGGTAATGTTCTACTTGGTTAAAAGAACGAAATACTGGTTGCGAGATAGAAGAGAAGCTAGAGCTGCACGAGCTATTGAAAGCTAGATTTTTTAATCTTTAAATATTAAAACCACCTGAAATTTGATTTTGGGTGGTTTTTTTTTAGAAATGGTTTGAGTATATTTGTATGAGATATATAGCTGACTTTGAAGACTAAATACAAGATATTTAATATGTTAAAACTAAAATTATCCCTATTTACACTTTTTATTCTGGCAAATTCATTTGCGCAGAAAATTGAAAAAGTTTTGCTAGACAAAGATGATGCTGCAAAAAATTGTTACACTATTATCTATCCTGATACACTTCCTTTCAAAGGCTATGTTTTCTTAATTCCAGGTTTTGGAGAAACGGCTGAAACTGTTTTGGAAGAGACAAACTTGCCAAAATTAATGGCTCAAAACGGACTATTAACAATTATTCCAACTTTTCAAGATGGTGTATTATCATTTGGAATTGATAGTTTAAGCCAACAATCATTCAATACTATTTTAAAAGACGTAACAAGTAAACACCAATTAATTGACCAAAGATTTTTTGTTGGCGGATTTTCAATTGGTGGCAGTTGCGCCATAAAATATGCTGAAAATTCAACAATAAAACTAGCGGCAGTTTTTGCAATTGACCCTCCGCTTGACTTTGAACGATTTTATAATTCAAGTAAAAGAGACATTAGACTTTCGGTAAATACAGAGCCAAATCAAGAAAATGTATATATGATTGATAGAATTGAAAAAGAAATGAATGGAACACCAAAATCTGCTTTGGCAAACTATTACAAAATTTCCCCTTATTCATTCTCTGATGTAACACAAAAAGCTATTAAAAATTTAATCAAAACACCTCTAAGAATTTATTCGGAGCCTGACATTAACTGGTGGTTAAAAGAACGTGGAGCAGATTTTACAAGTATGAATGTTACAGAATGTTCAGCAATGATTAATGAGCTTAATCGACTTGGAAATAATGACGCAGTTTTGATAACAACACAAAACAAAGGTTTTAGAAAACCTGACAATTATAGACATCCACATTCTTGGAGTATTGTTGACAATAACGAATTAATTGAATGGCTTCTAAAACAGCAGTAATCTAATTTTAAAATTCTCTTCATAGAATAAGACATCGCTCTACGAAGTCTCCCGACTTCGTAGCCGTTATTAGCAGTCTTTGAGCAAACACCAAAAAAAATAACCATTTTGGAATCAATCACTACTTAACCATTACAAAAATCAAAATCGGTTGTTGCAAAAATTTGCGACAGC
>CAIOTL010000071.1 GCA_903861155.1 uncultured Bacteroidota bacterium | reverse complement strand
GATGCGCATGGTTTTGGTACTCTTGGAAAAACAGGTGCTGGAGCAGGCGAGGAGCAAGGAGTTCAGGATGATATTGATGTTTACTTTTCGACTTTTGCAAAATCGATGGCAAATATTGGTGCTTTTGTAGCTGCTGATGCAGCAATAATTGATTACTTAAAATATAATTTGCGTTCGCAAATGTTTGCCAAAGCGTTGCCAATGATTCAAACAATTGGTTCCTTGAAAAGATTGGAATTGTTGCGTAATTCATCTGAATTAAAGGATAAACTTTGGGAAAATGTAAGCGCGTTACAAAACGGATTGAGAACCAAAGGATTTAATATTGGAGATACAAATACATGTGTAACACCAGTTTATCTTGAGGGAAGTGTTCCTGAAGCGATGGTTATGGTGAATGACTTGAGAGAGAATTATGGTATTTTCTTGTCGATTGTGATTTATCCTGTGATTCCAAAAGGAATGATTTTATTACGAGTGATTCCTACGGCTCCTCACACATTAGCCGATATTGATGAAACGCTTACTGCTTTTGAAGCGATTCGTGAGAAATTAGAAAACGGTACTTATAAAGAAATTGCAAGCAAAACTAAAGTTGATTTAGACGCTTAAAATCAGGTTGCAGATTTCAGGTTGCAGTTATCCGTTTTTAATTGAATATTAAAAAAAATCCTTTCTATAAATAGAAAGGATTTTTTTTCTGCCATCTGCCACTGAAATTACAGTTCTTTTCGATACGTGCATCTTCGTTTATGAACTATCGGATCAAAGTGTTTCCATAAGTTATGAATGGCAACATTGTCAGCCAATTCAGGAGTTCTGAAACAATTTACAACTCCTTTTTCTCGGAATGTATGGTAATATTCGTTGAAAATTATTGCAGTAACCGCCTTGTTTTGATAATCGGGATGCACCCCAATTAGGTAGAAAATCATATCTTTGCATTGTTTTCGTGCTTTCAAAAGATGTAGAAATCCGAATGGGAATAATTTTCCTTTTGACTTTTGCAAAGCTTCCGAAAAGGAAGGCATCACAATGCTAAAAGCCACAATATTATGGTCTTTATCTTCGACGAATTTGATAAATTCAGGATTAATAAAATTGATGTATTTTTTCTTGAAATATTCTTTTTGAACATCGGAAATTGCTACAAAAGAAGATAAGGAAGCATAGGATTCATTGAATAAATCAAACATTTTGTCCACGTGGGGCATCACTTCCTTGGTAGTTTTAAAATTAAGCGGCTTTAGCTGGTATCTTTTTTTTACCAATTCATTTGCTTTTTCGAAAAATTCGGGTTTTACGTTTTCAAAAGGGAATTTGCTTTCTAGATATTCTTTTTCTTTGGTAAAGCCCAATTGTTCGAAATGACTGGCAAAATAAGGATGATTGTACCAAGTAATCATCGTGCCAATTTCCTCGAAACCTTCGGTGAGAACGCCTACTTTGTCCAAATTGGAGAATCCCATTGGACCTTCAACGTATTCTAAATTATTTTTTCGGCCCAATTCATAAACCTTTTCCAATAAAGCTTTGGTAACTTCAATAACATCAATCACGTCGAACCAACCAAAACGCACTTTCTTTTTTTGTTGGTCGTTGACTTCGCTCCAATTGATGATCCCAGCGATTCTCCCAACTATTTCATTGTTTTTATATGCCAAATAGAAATAAGCTTCGGCTTTTTCGAAAGCTGGGTTTTTGGTTTTGTCGAATGATTCTATTTCATCCGAAATTATTGGTGGTACCCAATATTTGTTATCTTTATATAGCGAAAAAGGAAATTTCACGAAATCAGTCATTTCCTTTTTTGTAACCGCTTCTTTTATGGTAATCATTGTTGTATTTTGTACTTGTTGGTCTATCCTTTTTTAGTCTTTTTGGCTTTTTTATTGGCTTTTTTATCCGAATCTCCAGCGTCAATGTTCATTCGCACTTCCTTGTAATTGGCATCATAACGCCAAGAAAATCCGATTCCTCCATGAAGTATCGACGGTGTGGTTTTTAAACTGCTACTTATGGAAGCGTCAATCTGCATATCATTGCTAATTAAATATGCAGCACCTCCACGAACGATAGCATCACTATAAAAGTCACTTTTTAGACCTTGGTCTTCTATAAAACCAGACCAATTTCTATTGAATCCTTTTGTTAAAGTTACCACATAATCATAGCTTGGATATTGGGTTCCAATATAATCGGCGATAATATTAGTTACAAAAACCCAGCTTCCATCGCCCAAATGGTTTTGGGTAATCAACATAACTTTTGGTGAAACGGCAGCTTTCGGTGAGAAATAATAAGGATTGTTAGAGAAAGTTAGATTTGCTCCGGCAAACGCGGAAACTGCAGGAATTAATTGGTGCCAATTGAAGGAATGATTGGCTTTCCAACTGTAAACATCAATCTTTTTCTCGTAATTTTTAAAGGGATCATAGATTAAATATTTCGCTCCAAAAACGGTTTTTTTCATCGCCGATTTATCAATGCTGCTCATTGGGGAATTGAATTTTTCGCATTGGTACTTAAAGTCGGCTATCATTTCCAGTTTTTCAAGGAATAATCCCCATCGCAAAGTCATATCTAGACCAAATCCATTGGCATCATAATTCAAAATACTATGATGTTCCTGAATACCATAAAAACCGGATTCGACTTGGAAAACAGATTTTCCGACCGAAAAAGCCGACATTGTTTCGCCCGGTCTATTCGAATTGATTTGGTCTGTATGCTGACCATAATGAATGTTTGGAATGATGAAAATAATTACGAGAACCAAGTTTTTGATTTTGAACATATTATTTTTATTAGTTAAAAAGTAATAACGCTTTTCAAATGTACTATATTTTATTATTTATTTAAGGATGATAATTTAATTTTGAACGATGGAATTGTTAATTTTGTCAAAAATTATTTGATTATGCAAACGGCATCTTTTTCAGGTTTTATAGAAACAATATTTTATATTCTGACTTTTTACTATATTTTTAAGTTTTTGGCAAAACTGTTTTTGCCTTTATTGGTTAAGAAAGTGGTACAGAAAGCTGGAGAAAGTTTCCAGAAACAACAACAATATTCACAGGATAATTCTTGGAAAAAAACCTCGAATAATGATGAAGTTATTTTCGATACCACCAATGCCAAAAATCCTCGCGAAACCAAAAAAGTAGGGGATTATGTTGATTATGAAGAAATAGATTAAATTTGCCGTAAGCAACAAATTATACTTTCTAAACCAAACTTTCCAAAATTGAAAATAGTAAATAAGTTTTATCCGCACGCATTAGCAATACTAGGTTTCGTTCTCATTTCCCTCATTTATTTTTATCCCGTTTTGCAGGGAAAACAGATTTTACAATCCGATATCGCACAATATACCGGAATGGCAAAGGAGCAAAATGACTTCAGGGCTTCGGAACACGTGGAACCGTATTGGACAAATTCAGCTTTTGGAGGAATGCCAACGTACCAATTGGGAGCAAAATATCCTCACGATTGCATTGGGAAAATTGATGATGCCTTGCGGTTTTTGCCACGCCCTGCCGACTATTTATTCCTCTATTTTATTGGGTTTTATGGTTTGCTTTTAGTTTTAAAAATAGATCCGCTCAAAGCCTTTATAGGAGCAATCGCTTTTGGATTTTCTACTTATTTGATAATAATTTTGGGTGTCGGTCATAATGCCAAAGCCCACGCCATAGCTTATATGCCGCTTGTTATTGCTGGCTTTATACTAGTTTGTCAAAAAAAATATACTTGGGGAGGTTTGCTGGCGATGTTCGCCGTTGCATTAGAAATCAATGCGAATCACTTTCAAATGACCTATTATTTGTTGATTTTCTTATTGATTCTTTCGGGTTATTTTACGTTTCAGGCAATTAAAGAAAAAGAATATAAATCGCTATTAACTTCGTTTGGTGTCTTGGCATTAGCCGGAATTTTCGCCATTGGAGCCAATGCGACCAATATATTGGCAACATCGGAATATGCTGATTTTAGTACACGTGGGAAAAACGAATTGAGTTTTAATTCCGATGGTTCAAAAATTGTTGGCAACAGTGCTTTGAGTCGAGATTATATCACGGAATACAGTTATGGAATTGCTGAAAGTTTCAATTTGATTGCGCCACGACTTTTTGGTGGTTCCAATAGTGAAGCACTGGGGAAAGACAGCAAAATGTACGAATTTATGATTGGTCAAGGCGTTCCCGATGCACAAGCAGGTGATTTTGTTTCAGCAATGCCGACATATTGGGGAGATCAGCCTATTGTGGCGGCGCCAGCTTACATTGGGATTGTTGTTTTCTTTTTGGGAATTATGGCTTTATTTATCGATAAGCGAAGAATTAAATATGCTTTTCTTTCAGGAGCTTTTGCTGCATTAATGCTTTCTTGGGGGAAAAATTTTCCTGCGTTGACGAACTTTTTTATAGATCATGTTCCAATGTACAACAAGTTTAGAGCCGTTTCTTCGATACAGGTTGTTTTGGAATTATGTTTTCCAGTTCTGGCAATAATGGGATTGCAATCCTTTTTTAATTTGGAAAAAGAAGTCCGATTTAAAGCTTTATGGCAATCTGCAGCTGTTGTTTTTGGCCTTATTGTAACCTTGTTTTTAAGTAGAAGTATGTTCAGTTTTACTGGTGGCAATGATAGTTCTTTCAGAGAAAGTTACGGTCCTGGTTTTGTAGATGCGCTCAAAGACGATCGAATGAGTTTATATGCTGCCGATTTGTTGCGTTCCGGTTTCTTTATTTTACTGGTGGCCGGAGTTCTTTGGTTGTTTATAAAAAATAAATTGGCTCAAAATACGGCTATAATTCTGGTCGGATTGTTGATGATTTTCGATTTGTTTTTTGTGGATAAAAAATATGTTTCTGCCAAGGATTTTGTGAGCGCAAGAGAAGTCGAAGTTCCATTTCAGGAAACACCTACAGATGCGCAAATTCTTCAAGACACAACTCATTACCGCGTTTTTGAAGTTTCGGGGAATTTATCAAGTGCCAGAGCCTCTTATTTTCATAAATCGATTGGTGGTTATAGCGCCGTGAAACCTCGAAGAATGCAGCAATTATTCGATTATCAAATTGCCAAAAATAATATTGAAATCCTTAATATGTTGAATGTTAAATATCTTATTCAAACGGATAAAAAAGGAAAAGAATTTCCCGTTCAAAACCCCGATGCCAATGGAAATGCGTGGTTTGTAAAAGAGTTAAAAGCAGTAAATTCAGCTGATGCAGAAATGAAAGCATTGCAAAAATTGAATTCTATGAATGTTGCGGTTATAAATAATTTTGAATTTGGTTCTTGGTTAAAGAATGATCCCAGAATTTTCGCCAAAGACAGCGCGGCAACAATAAAATTAGATTTATACAAACCAAACCATTTAAAGTATACTTCCAATAATACAAATAAAGGATTGGCAGTTTTCTCTGAAATCTATTATAAAAATGGTTGGAACGCTTTTATTGACGGAAAATTAGTAAATTATTTGCGTGCTGATTATGTTTTAAGAGCATTAGAAATTCCTGCTGGAAAACACACCATAGAATTCAAGTTTGAGCCAAAAGTGATACAAACAGGAAGTACGATTGTGCTTTTTAGTTCTCTCGGAATGTTGTTGTTATTGATTGGCGGGATTTATATAGAAAGAAAAAAGAATTCATAATAAAGGTGCACCTTTAGAGACGCACTACAGTGCGTCTCTACATAAAAACCAATACAAATTTGAACCCAGAACCCAAAAAAGTCCTCATTATCACCTATTATTGGCCACCAGCTGGAGGACCTGGCGTTCAGCGTTGGTTGAAATTTGTGAAATATTTACCGGATTTTGGAGTTCAACCTATTGTTTATATTCCTGAAAATCCAACGTATCCTATTGTTGATGAAGCATTGGTAAAGGAAGTTTCGGATAAGGCTATTATTATCAAACATAAAATATTCGAACCCTATCAATTGGCTTCTTTATTTTCGAAAAATAGAACCCAAAAAATCAGTTCGGGAATTATTCCCAATCAGAAAAAACAATCCTTTTTGGATAAAGTATATCTTTGGATTCGGGGTAATCTTTATATTCCTGATGCCCGCGTTTTATGGGTAAAACCTTCCGTTTCTTTTTTTGAAAAATATATTCAAGAAAATAATATTGATACCATTATTACTTCGGGACCACCACATAGTTTGCACCTTATTGGATTAGAATTAAAACAGAAATTAGGTGTAAAATGGTTTGCCGATTTCCGTGATCCCTGGACAACTATTGGTTATCATAAATCCTTGCGATTGTCGAATTATGCGGCCAAAAAGCACAAAGCATTGGAACACCAAGTGCTGAATACCGCCGATACTATTATTGTAACGAGCAACACCACAAAAACCGAATTTCAAAGCATCACGAATACGCCAATCGCAGTGATTACCAATGGTTATGACACTGAGAATGTGGTAAAACAAGCATTGGATTCGAAATTTACTTTGGCACATATCGGTTCTTTTCTTTCCGAAAGAAATCCAAAAATGCTATGGGAAAGCTTGGTAGAACTAATCAATGAAATTACTGATTTTAAATCTCATTTGGAAATTAAATTAATTGGTGCGGTAAGTCAAGAAGTTTTGGAGACAATTGACCAATTTGAACTAAATCTGTATTTGAATAACTTGGGTTATGTTTCGCATTCCCAAGCGATCGCCCATCAAAGAAAATCTCAAGTTTTGTTGCTAATCGAAATAAATTCCGAAGATACAAAAAGTATTATTCCGGGTAAATTATTCGAATATATGGTTTCTGGTAGACCAATTATTGCCATTGGTCCAGATGGTTCCGACTTTGCCGAAATTATAACTAATACTAATACGGGAGTATTCTTTGACTATACCGAGAAAATAAAACTAAAAAGTGTACTTTTGGGTTTTTATAATCAGTTTTTGGAAGGAAAACTGCAATCAAATGCTGTGGGTTTACAGCAATATTCAAGAAAGAGTTTGACGGGGAAACTGGTCGAAATTCTAAATAAATAACATAAAGAGATCACTTCACTTCGACTTCGTTCTGTGCAGGTTGTTCTCAATGACAAATAATGGGGATAGTATTAAATCAGTCTTTAAAGAATACCATAATAACCTATTTGGGTTTTGGAATTGGCGCTATATATACATTGTATTTGTATCCAATTCTTCTGGGAGCCACCTATTACGCTTTGACCAATTACATACTTTCGGCTGCCAATGTTATCATGCCGTTGTTTGCCATTGGAATGCAAAACACCTTGGTCAAATATTATTCCCATTACGAAACTGAGGACGAACGCTCCCAATTTTTGTCCTTTACTATATTATTTCCAATATTAATGTGCATTCCTTTGGGATTGATTGGTTTGTTTTTCTATGACGACATCTTGGCTTTTGTCTCCAAAAAAAATGCTGTGGTCAGGGAATATATTTGGCTAATTCCATTTATAGGATTATGCATGGCCTATTTCGAGATTTTTTATGCTTGGGCAAGGGTGCACATGCATTCCGTTTTTGGTAATTTCATCAAAGAAGTGGGGTTGCGTTCTTTTTCTCTATTGGCACTTGTTGGTGTTTATTTCAAATGGATAACGGTAATCGAATTTGTTTATGTGACTGCTGGAATTTATTTTTTAGCTTTTTTGT
>CAIOTL010000070.1 GCA_903861155.1 uncultured Bacteroidota bacterium | reverse complement strand
TTAATTTAGTTTAAAAAAAAATAATTATATTTGAACTTGCTGATTTATAGCGTGTTATTTTTTAACTCTATCTACATATATCAGTTCCATAGCCAACAGCCCTTTTTTGGCTTTAGTTTTATACCTACTTAAAAACAGTATTAGTAACCACTAAATCTAAATGAAAATGGAAAAACTACTTGAAGAAATCCGCGAAGAGCAAAAATCATCATGGGATAAATTTTCTCCAGGATGGAAAAAATGGAATGACATAATGATGGATTTTTTAAAACCAGTGGGTGATGAAATTATTCGGTCAATAAATCCGAAAGGTGAAGATGTTGTGCTAGATATTGCGGCAGGAACAGGAGAACCAGGATTGACAATCGCAACTATGTTG
The DNA here is from genome assembly GCA_903861155.1 of uncultured Bacteroidota bacterium. Lineage (GTDB taxonomy): Bacteria > Bacteroidota > Bacteroidia > Flavobacteriales > Flavobacteriaceae > Flavobacterium. Next base: position 25,571 of record CAIOTL010000070.1, on the reverse strand, counting down.
AAGGGTGGCAAGGTTGTCATAACAGACCTTTCGGAAAATATGCTTGAAATTGCCAAGAAAAATGCAAAACAAAGAGGAATCAAAAATATTGAAACTCGTGCTTGCGACGTTTGCGAACTTCCATTTGACGATAATACATTTGACGCCATAAGTTGTCGTTTTGGTTTTATGTTTTTTCCTGATATGCTTTTAGCTGCCAAAGAAATGGTTCGCGTACTGAAACCGGGAGGCAGAATTGCAGTAGCGGTTTGGAATGTTCCAGAAAAAAATTTCTGGGTGACAGTAACTGGGGGTACAATTAATAGAAATATGCAATTACCTATGCCGCCACCCGAAGCTCCAGGAATGTTTCGATGCGCTAAAGAAGGAATGCTTCAAGGCTTGTTTCAGCAAGCGGGTTTAAAAAATACTTCCGAAAAAGAAGTACTCGGAAAATTAAACACTAAAACAACCGATAATTATTGGAATATGATGACAGAAGTAGCTGTACCTTTTGTTGCTGCACTTAGTAAAGCAGATGATGCAATGAAAGAAAAAATAAAAAGAGAAGTTTATCAGGCCGTGAATCAAAAATATCCTGATGGGAATATTATAATTAATTCCAATGCTCTTGTAATTTATGGTGGAAAATAATTTGATTCATCAAGGTTCATTATGATTAGCATAAACCGTTTAACAGATTCAGAATTTTAACCCTAGTAAAAATCAAAATCGGCTGTTGCAAAAATTTGCGACAGCCGATTTTTTTATAGACGCTATAGTATTGATTTAATACACAGAAAGAGTTGTTTATTTTCTATATAATTTCTCTGATTTCTGTTAACGTGAGCGACTTCTGATTGAAGTAAATTTAAAAAATAACTTTCAATTAAAAAAATATTTTGCTAACAATGTTAGCTCATTGTTATAAAGTGAATATTCGGAAATTCTCAAACAAAAATCCTTTTTGCTCATTTTTTTAATCTTTCTAATTTCATAACCAGCTCCCCGAAGTGTTCTTTAAAAAATAAACGTTATTAAAGTCTGTGTTGCTGTGCTAAGTCTCCCGACTTAGTACCCATTCCAATAGGCAACAAACACTTGCAGAAAAATGAGTTGACAAAATTGTAACTGCATATAGAAGTAGATACGAAGTCGGGAGACTTCGCATAGCAAGGTAAAATGCAAGAAGCTTTAGGCATAATGAATTATTTGGGTTTTAAAGAAAATTTCGAATTATATTATCGTAAATCTCTCCTTAATCAAAATATAAAATAAAACTCGCTCGGGTGCAATCAGTGCTCCTAATTGAGAGCAGGAAACAAACCTTAATTAAAACCACCCAAGATTTGATTTTGGGTGGTTTTTTGTACCTTGCGATTCAAAATTTCTTTAGTCAATCCCACTAAAATTAAAGAGCTAGAACACCTATGAAAAGAGAACATTATATTCCATTTGACAAGGAATTCATACTCAAACAACAACTATCAGCCTTCTCCGAAGATCCAAAAGAGGTCGAGGATTTCAAGAAGTTATTCGATATAATTGAACATTATTTTCACTACGAAGCCTTTAATCTTATTCGTAATTTAAAACAAAATTACGCCGCATTTAATCCTGATTTGAGTCCAAAAGAACGCGATGAATTTATAGTTAAAAGCAATTTCCCGAATTTCAAAGAATCCCTTCATGAAGTTCTTGATCGAGCCAATTATAGCCGTGTTGCTAAAGAAACTTTGGACATCGCTTTGAATAATTCGGATTTGATAGGTTTAAATCTCGCCATCGATTTTACTGTTTTCGAAGAATATGAATTGTATGTTCAAGGGCAGCACACTACAAAAGAAAAAGTAAGTCACTATTTTTTTTGGAAGAAAGAAATTGAGGTTGAATATTATGATCGAGTCATGGTTTACCTAAATTACAAAGACAGCAATTATTTTAAGGACAAAAAAATTAACGCAGAAAAACTGCTTATTGATCCAGAATGTATTGTCCTGAAAGTCTTTAAACGAGTACCGAAAAATGACCTCGAAACCGTATTTCCAAATGCGATTCCTAAAATGTCCACCACGGATAAGCTATTGTTTTGGATTCCTGGTATTGTAGGTGTCTCTTCGTTATTGAGTACGAAAGTTATTCCGGCATTACTAAAAATGAATGCGGCCTATCAATCAGGAGAAACCATTGATTTATTAAATGGTAAAAACTCCTTAGATCAAGGCTTGATTGCGCTAGGAATATTGGCAGCTTACTTATTTAGGCAATACAATAACTTTGTAAACAAGAAGATAAAATATTCGAAAATGCTTTCCGATAGTCTTTACTTTAAAAATCTAGGGAATAATAGCGGTGCCTTTTATTCCTTATTAAATTCCTCGGAAGAAGAAGTACTTAAAGAAACGCTCTTGGCTTACTCTTTTTTAAATCGAAGCGAAAACCCATTAACAGCAGAGGAACTCGACAATCAAATTGAATCTTGGTTCCTAACAAAGTTAAACACAGATCTTGATTTTGACGTAAAAGATGCCTTATCAAAATTAAAAAATACTGGACTTGGTTTTGAAACGAATGGAAAATGGGATGTTATACCTTTAGACAAAGCACTTGCTAGAATAGATGAAATATGGGATGGAATTTTTGACTATAACCAAAAATAGGCACCATTAAATGTTAGTTGAGACATAAAGCTATTTAGATGTTTTAACTTTAGAAAGTGAATTAAAATTGTTTATACACTTTACTCCAAATTTTGCAAGAATTAGACAACAGTATAAAAAAGTGCGAATTTAACAACTCAATTCCAAAATCATATAATACTTTTCGATCCAAGAGCGCTCACCTTTGTAGTTGTAATAACTCTATTACTACTAATTTTGCACCTAAATGAAAACGATAAGCATCCCAAAAGAAAAGACAAAGACTAAGGAATCTACTATTGAAACTAAAAACAATAATGCAACTATGAAAGCTTTGGTTTATCATGGTCCTGGAAAGAAAGCATGGGAAGACAAGCCTAAGCCTAAGATAAACTTGCCTACTGATGCCATCGTAAAAATTCTTAAAACTTCTATTTGCGGAACCGACTTACATATTATGAAAGGGGAACTTCCGACAGTTACCGACGGAAGAATTATAGGACATGAATGTATTGGAGTTATAGAGGAAATAGGATTGGCTGTGACCCATTTTAAAAAAGGAGACCACGTCATTATTTCCTGTATTACCTCTTGTGGCAAGTGTGAATATTGTAAGAAGGCAATGTATTCACATTGCGAAAATGGAGGATGGATTTTAGGAAACTTAATTGATGGTTGTCAGGCTGAATTTGCACGAATTCCTTATGAAGATAACAGCTTATATCCTATTCCTGCCGGAGAAGATGAAGAAGCATTGGTCATGTTGAGCGATATATTGCCAACTGGTTTTGAATATGGAGTTCTCAACGGAAAAGTAAAACCAGGCGATACAATAGCCATCATAGGTGCGGGTCCCATTGGTATTGCAGCATTATTAACCTCCCAATTTTATTCTCCTTCTGAAATCATTATGATAGACCTTGATGACAACCGATTGAATGTTGCAAAAACTTTTGGAGCAACTCACATCATTAACAGTAGTGATGGGAAAACAGTGGGAAAAATTATGAAAATTACGAATAACAAAGGAGTAGACACAGCCATAGAAGCCGTTGGATCCCCTATAACATTTGAATTATGTGAATCCATTTTAGCAGCGGGAGGACATCTTGCTAACATTGGTGTTCACGGCAAAAGCGTTACGCTGCATATGGAAACTTTATGGTCACGAAACATTACCATCACTACCCGTCTTGTAGACACCTTTACAACACCTATGCTTTTAAAAACAGTTCAATCCAAAAAGATTGAACCTAAAAAATTAATTACTCATCGTTTCAAATTAGACCAGATTATTGAAGCCTATGCAACATTCGAAAATGCATCAAAAGAAAAAGCGTTGAAAGTAATTTTGACGAATTAGAGGGAAAAAGGATTTGATCGTTCTGAAAGATAAAATTACACTGGTTGAACAGTGGGATTCTACTTTAAAATCAAAATCGGCTGTTGCAAAAATTTGCGACAGCCGATTTTTTTATAGACGCTACAGTATTGATTTAATACACAGAATTAACCGATTATCTTATAAATCTTTTTAATTTCTGTCAAGGTGAGCGTCTTCTGTTTGGAGTAAATTTAGACAATTAATTTTAAACAAAAAAATATTTCCAAAAGAATTTTGCGCTCGATTCATAAACTAAACTATCGTAAAAACTTATTGATTTTGAAATTCTCCATAAAATCTCAACCTGCAAACTTCAATTCGCTGGTTTTTTCAATCTTTCAAATTTCATAATTCATATTTTCATAATTAGTCCTAAATTTGCAGTCTAAAAATAAATCCATGTATAGAAGTCATAACTGTGGCGAATTAAACGCCTCCCATATCAATACCGAAGTTACGCTTGCGGGCTGGGTTCAAAAATCGCGTGATAAAGGTTTTATGAATTGGGTCGATTTACGTGACCGTTATGGAGTTACCCAATTGATTTTCGACGAAAGTCGTTCCAATAAAACCGTTTTCGAGTTGGCCAAAACTCTTGGTCGGGAATTCGTGATTCAAGTAAAGGGAACCGTTATTGAGCGTGAAGCCAAGAACCCCAATATGGTTACTGGTGCTATCGAAATAATGGTTACCGAAATGAAAATATTGAATGCCGCTTTAACTCCGCCTTTCACCATCGAAGACGAAACCGATGGTGGTGAAGACATTCGAATGAAATACCGCTACCTTGATATTCGTCGTAATCCGGTAAAAAACAACTTACTTTTTCGTCATAAAGTGGCCATGGAAGTTCGTAAATACCTTTCGGATTTAGATTTTTGCGAAGTAGAAACGCCTTATTTAATCAAGTCAACTCCAGAAGGCGCAAGGGATTTTGTGGTTCCGTCGAGAATGAATGAAGGACAATTTTATGCTTTGCCACAATCGCCTCAAACTTTCAAGCAATTATTAATGGTGGGCGGAATGGACAAGTATTTCCAAATCGTGAAATGTTTCCGTGATGAGGATTTACGTGCGGATCGTCAACCGGAATTTACACAAATCGATTGCGAAATGGCATTTGTAGAACAAGAAGATATTTTGAATGTTTTCGAAGGATTGACCCGTCATTTACTTTCAGCAATAAAAGGAATCGAAGTCGATAAATTCCCTCGTATTACCTATGATTATGCAATGAAGACCTATGGAAATGACAAACCAGACATTCGTTTCGGAATGGAATTTGGCGAGTTAAACAAATTTACACAACACAAAGAATTCATGGTTTTCAACGCTGCCGAATTGGTAGTTGGAATTGCAGCTCCAGGAGCAAGCGAATATACACGTAAAGAAATCGACGCTTTAATAGATTGGATCAAACGTCCACAAATTGGTGCCAGCGGAATGATTTTTGTAAAATGCAATGAAGACGGCACTTTCAAATCATCGGTAGATAAATTCTATAATCAAGAAGATTTAACAAATTGGGCCAAAATAACTGGAGCAAAAGCTGGCGACATGATTTTTGTACTTTCCGGTCCAGCCGATAAAACCAGAACACAACTTTCTGCCTTAAGAATGGAATTAGCGAATCGTTTGGGATTGAGAAATTCTGCAGAATTCGCTCCTTTATGGGTCGTAGATTTTCCTTTATTAGAATTTGAAGAAGAAACGGGTCGTTATCACGCGATGCATCATCCATTTACCTCGCCAAAACCAGAAGATATGCATTTATTAGAGACCAACCCAAAAGCGGTTCGTGCCAATGCTTACGACATGGTTTTAAACGGAAACGAAATTGGCGGGGGTTCGATTAGAATTCACGATAAAGCCACACAACAATTGATGTTTAAATATTTAGGATTTACGCCTGAACAAGCTGAAGATCAATTTGGTTTCTTAATGAATGCTTTCCAATATGGTGCACCGCCACACGGTGGTTTGGCATTTGGACTAGACAGATTGGTATCGATTCTTGGAGGTCAGGAAACCATTCGCGACTTCATTGCGTTCCCAAAAAACAACTCCGGGAGAGATGTAATGATCGATGCACCCTCAATAATCGACGAATTACAATTAAATGAGTTACATATTAAATTAGATATATAGCCGTTCGTCGACGAAACACGTCGTACATCGTTGATATTCAAATATTTTTATAAAAAATATGTATTACTTGCATTCGTATTATATTATATATTACATTTGCCACATTATAAATTATTATTACAATTACAATGCGTACAGGTACAGTTAAATTTTTCAATGAATCAAAAGGTTACGGATTCATTACAGACGAAGAAACAGGAAAAGACATTTTTGTTCATGCTTCAGGAATCAACGCGGAAGAACTTCGTGAAGGTGACAGAGTAAGCTATGAAGAAGAAGAAGGAAGAAAAGGAAAAGTTGCTGCTAAAGTAGCAGTTATCTAAGTAAAATTTTTGCTTACGAATGTTTAAAAGCGTTTCGATTCATTTCGATACGCTTTTTTTGCGTTTTAACGAAAAAAATATCAAACAAATTTGCTTCAAGAAACCCAATTTATAATTAAGAAATAATTCTCTTTTTTCTTCGAACTAAATTTTGTTTTAACTTGTGTTTTAATTCCTTGAAACCTATCTTTGTGCCTTATTTTAGAATATAACCATTATCATTATGCAATCAAGCCAATTAGATTTTTTCCCAATAGTAATGCAATTGCTTTTAGTTATTGCCTTTGTTGCAGGAATTATACTGATTTCAGGGAAATTGGGTCCTAAAAGATCCTCAAAAATCAAAGATAAAAACTTCGAATGCGGAATTGAATCCGTAGGAAATGCCCGTATTCCTTTCTCGGTAAAATATTTTTTGGTTGCCATTCTTTTCGTCTTATTTGACGTTGAGGTGATATTCCTTTATCCTTGGGCAATCAATTTTAAGGAATTGGGAATGGAAGGAATGGTCAAAATGGTAATTTTTATGCTTTTGCTTTTGGTGGGTTTTTTCTACATCATCAAAAAGAAAGCATTGGAATGGGAATAAAAAAAATATTTTAAATGTTGATTTTAAATGGCTTCAAACATTCATTTATAATTCAAAATTTACAATTCAAAATAACAAAAAATGAGTGACTCAAATATAACAATGGTTGCCCCTCCCGAAGGTGTTGTTGGCGAAGGTTTTTTCGCCACCAAACTGAATGATGTTGTGGGATTAGCTCGTGCCAATTCACTTTGGCCATTGCCTTTTGCAACTTCTTGTTGCGGAATTGAATTTATGGCAACTATGGCTTCGCATTATGACTTGGCAAGATTCGGGATGGAAAGGGTAAGTTTTTCTCCACGTCAAGCCGATATGCTTTTGGTTATGGGAACCATTTCAAAAAAAATGGGACCAATATTACGCCAAGTTTACGAACAAATGGCAGAACCTCGTTGGGTAATTGCCGTTGGGGCTTGCGCTTCATCCGGTGGGGTTTTTGATACTTATTCTGTTTTACAAGGAATTGACAAAGTAATCCCAGTTGACGTATACGTTCCAGGATGTCCGCCTAGACCAGAACAAATAGTTGATGGTGTAATGCAATTACAGGAATTGGTAAAAAACGAATCCGTAAGAAGGCGAAGTTCACCAGAATATCAAGAATTATTGGCATCTTATAACATCAAATAAGAAAATGAGTTTAGAAACGACACAAATTCAAGATAAACTATCCGCTACTTTTAGCGATATTCCATTTCTTTTTAATCAAGAAAAAGATATTCTTTCGATAGAAGTCCCTTCAGATAAAATTAGCGCTATCATTTTATTTTTAAAAAACGGCCCAAGCTTACGTTTTCATTTCTTGACCGATTTATGCGGCATTCACTATCCGGATAACGTGGCCGAAAGACAATTTGCGGTTGTGTATCATTTACACAATTGGCACGAAAATAAGCGTATAAAAATCAAGACATTCATCAACGGTTCAACACCAGAAATAAAATCAATTTCCAATATTTTTCTTTGTTCCAATTGGATGGAAAGAGAAACCTATGATTTTTACGGAATCGATTTCATTGGTCATCCACAGTTGAAACGTATTTTGAACATGGATGAAATGGTTTCTTTTCCAATGCGTAAAGAATTTCCGTTGGAAGATGGAGGTAGAACCGACAAAGACGACCGTTTCTTTGGAAGAACACCTCAAAAAGATAATAAATAAATAATTCAACATTATAAATGTCAGAACTATTATTACCACCAGAGCATCGATATGCTAAAATAATTGCAGCTCGCCATAACGAAGACGGAAGTGAGCTTTCGATTCTAAATTTAGGCCCTACACATCCAGCGACCCACGGTATTTTTCAAAATATCTTATTGATGGATGGGGAAAAAATCCTCGAAGCAGAACCCACTATTGGTTACATCCACAGAGCTTTTGAGAAAATTGCAGAGAACCGTCCTTTTTACCAAATCACGCCACTTACTGACCGAATGAACTATTGTTCTTCGCCTATCAACAATATGGGATGGTGGATGACAATGGAGAAATTGTTGAATATTGAAGTTCCAAAAAGAGCCCAATATTTAAGAGTTATCGTGATGGAATTGGCCAGAATTACAGACCATTTAATTTGTAATTCAATCCTTGGCGTTGACACCGGAGCGTATACTGGTTTCTTGTATGTTTTTCAATTTAGAGAAAAAGTTTACGAAATCTACGAAGAGATTTGCGGCGCTCGTTTAACTACCAATATGGGAAGAATGGGTGGTTTCGAAAGAGATTGGTCTCCAGAAGCTTTTAGAAAATTAGACGTGTTTTTAAGAGATTTTCCAATTGCTTGGAAAGAATTTGAAAACTTGTTCGAAAGAAACCGGATTTTTATTGACAGAACCGTAAACGTAGGTCCGATTTCTGCTGAACAAGCAATGGCTTACGGTTTTACCGGCCCCAATTTACGTGCTGCAGGAGTTGATTATGACGTTCGCGTTGCGCATCCTTACTCCTCATATGAAGATTTCGATTTCATTGTTCCTGTTGGAAAATCAGGCGATACTTACGACCGTTTTTGCGTTCGTAATGCCGAAGTTTGGGAAAGCTTAAGCATCATTCGTCAGGCATTAGCTAAAATGCCGGAAGGAAATGTATTCCACGCTGATGTTCCTGAATATTATTTACCTCCTAAAGAAGATGTTTACCACGATATGGAATCTTTGATTTACCATTTCAAAATTGTGATGGGTGAAATTCCTGTTCCAGTTGCTGAAATATATCACGCTGTTGAAGGCGGAAACGGAGAATTAGGTTTTTATTTAGTAACCGACGGAAGCAGAACTCCTTATAGATTACACTTCCGCAGACCTTGCTTTATTTATTACCAAGCGTATCCTGAAATGATAAAAGGCGCAATGCTTTCGGATGCGATTGTTATTTTGTCAAGTTTAAATGTTATTGCCGGAGAATTAGACGCTTAAGAAAATTATAAATGATGAAATTTAAATTATGAATGACCAACAAGAACATTTAAAATTTATAATTCAAAATTTAAAATAATAAAAAATGGAACGTACATATTACAAACAAGAAATAAACATAACCGAAGCATTGATGAACCGCATCAATGAATTGATCGGTCATTATCCTGAAGGAAAACAAAAATCGGCGTTATTGCCAGTTTTACATGAAGTTCAGGATGCTCATGACAACTGGTTAAGTTTTGAATTGATGAATAAAGTTGCCGAAATTCTTCAAATCAAACCCATCGAGGTTTATGAAGTTGTTTCTTTTTATTCGATGTTCAACCAAAAGCCTATTGGAAAATACATGTTCGAATTTTGCCGAACTTCCCCTTGTTGTTTGAATGGCGTTGAGGATTTAATGGATTATACCTGCGAAAAATTAGGCATTCAAGTGGGTGAAACTACATCTGACGGACTTTTTGAAGTAAGAGGTGTGGAATGTTTAGGTGCTTGTGGTTATGCTCCTATGATGCAATTGGGTGATTTTTACAAAGAACACCTTACCAAAGAAAAAGTAGATCAGATTATTTCTGATTGTAGAGATAATAAAATTACGTTACACGATAAATAATATGTCACAAAAAATATTATTAGACAAAGTAAATATTCCAGGGATCAAAACCTATGAAGTGTATCGTCAAAATGGCGGTTATGCTTCTGTTGAAAAAGCCTTGAAAACATTAACACCTGACGAAGTTGTCGAAGAAGTAAAAACTTCAGGATTAAGAGGTCGTGGTGGAGCGGGATTTCCAGCGGGAATGAAATGGAGTTTTATTGACAAAAAATCAGGAAAACCAAGACATTTAGTTTGCAACGCCGACGAATCTGAGCCAGGAACTTTCAAAGATCGTTATTTGATGGAACACATTCCTCATTTATTGATTGAAGGAATGATTACTTCCAGTTTTGCTTTGGGTGCCAACCTTTCCTATATATATATTCGTGGAGAATATATGTGGGTTTACAAAATTCTGGAACGTGCCATCGCCGAAGCAAAAGCTGCCGGTTGGTTAGGAAAAAATATACTAGGAACAGGATACGACTTAGAAGTATATGTTCATTGTGGTGCCGGAGCCTACATTTGTGGAGAAGAAACCGCATTAATCGAATCATTGGAAGGAAAAAGAGGAAATCCTCGAATCAAACCACCATTTCCGGCAGTTTCGGGACTTTGGGCTAACCCAACAGTGGTGAATAATGTAGAAACAATTGCAGCTGTGCCTTGGATTGTAAACAATTCAGGTGCCGATTATGCTAAAATTGGTATAGGAAGATCTACAGGAACAAAATTAATTTCTGCTTCGGGACATATTAAAAATCCTGGAGTATACGAAATAGAAATGGGATTGAGCGTATATGAATTTATGAATTCCGATGAATATTTAGGGGGAATGAGTTCTGACAGACCTTTGAAAGCATTTATTCCTGGAGGAAGTTCCGTTCCTGTTTTACCAGCACATTTAATATACAAAACAGCCAAAAGCGACGACCGTTTAATGTCTTACGAAAGTTTGAGCGACGGTGGTTTTGCAACGGGTTCCATGTTAGGTTCAGGAGGTTTTATCGTTTACAATGACACTTCTTGTATCGTTCGAAATACTTGGAATTTTTCAAGATTTTACCACCACGAAAGCTGCGGACAATGTTCGCCTTGCCGTGAAGGAACAGGTTGGATGGAAAAAGTATTACACAGAATTGAAAACGGTCACGGTCGTGAAGAAGATATCGATTTACTTTTGAGCATTCAAAGCAAAATCGAAGGAAACACGATTTGTCCATTAGGTGATGCAGCAGCTTGGCCAGTGGCAGCGGCAATTCGTCACTTTAGAAAAGAATTTGAATATCATATCCGTTTTCCGGAAAAAATAAAAAATAGAGACCATTTTGTTGCTGAGCCTTTCGAAAGTGTAAAGCATTTAGTTTCTAAATTAACTGTATAAAGACAAGAATTTACTACAATGAAAGTAACCATAGACGGTCAAGCGATTGAGGTAGAACCAGGAACAACCATCCTGCAAGCAGCCAGAATGATTGGTGGAGAAGTAGTTCCACCAGCAATGTGCTATCACTCTAAACTAAAAGGAAGCGGCGGAAAATGTCGTTGTTGTTTGGTAGAAGTGGCCAAAGGAAGTGAAGCCGACCCAAGACCAATGCCAAAATTAATGGCATCGTGTGTAACGGGTTGTCAAGAAGGAATGGAAGTGAACAGCAAATCTTCTTCAAGAGTACAAGAAGCTAGAAAATCGGTAACGGAATTCTTATTGATTAATCATCCTTTGGATTGTCCTATTTGTGACCAAGCTGGAGAATGTGATTTGCAGAATTTAAGTTTCGAACACGGAAAATCAGAAAGCCGTTATATCGAAGAAAAAAGAACTTTCGAACCAGAAGATATTGGTCCAAACATTCAATTGCACATGAATCGTTGTATTCTTTGCTATCGATGTGTGATGGTTGCCGACCAAATTACGGACAATCGAGTTCACGGAGTGATGGACAGAGGGGATCATTCGAATATTTCGACTTGTGTTTCAAGCGTCATCGATAACGAGTTTTCAGGAAATATGATTGATGTTTGCCCAGTTGGTGCTTTAACCGACAAAACTTTTAGATTCAAATCGAGAGTTTGGTTCGACAAGCCTTATGACGCTCACAGAGATTGCCCTACTTGTTCCGGAAAAACTACGGTTTGGATGTTTGGCGACGAAATACAAAGAGTTACTGGCAGAAAAGATGAATTCCATGAAATAGATGAATTCATTTGTAACGAATGTCGTTTTGACCATAAAGATATTAAGGACTGGGTTATTGAAGGTCCAAGAGAATTTGAAAAAGATTCAGTTATCAATCAAAACAAACATTTTGGAAAATTAGAAGCTGTGGAAATTGATACTGAAAAAAACATTCTTTTAGGTAGAGATGAAGACAGAAAAAAAATAAGTATGGCCGAAATTGGTTACGACGAAAAAATAGATGGCGAACCTGTAAATTCTACTAAAAATGGATAGTACATTTGTTATAGAAAAAAGTGTTGTAATCCTTGTTGTGTTTGCCATAACAATGATAATGGCAATGTATTCGACTTGGGCAGAAAGAAAAGTTGCTGCTTTTCTCCAAGATAGAATTGGACCCAACAGAGCAGGACCTTTTGGATTATTTCAACCTCTTGCTGACGGTTTAAAATTATTTGCTAAAGAAGAATTCTCGCCAAATACTCCCAATAAATTTTTATTCTTAGTTGGCCCAGGAATCGCAATGGGAACCGCTTTGATGACCAGTGCCGTAATTCCTTGGGGCGATAAATTTCACCTTTTCGGAAGAGATATTTTACTGCAAGCGACAGATATTAATGTAGCCGTTTTATACATTTTCGGAGTAGTTTCAGTTGGAGTTTACGGAATTATGATCGGAGGATGGGCTTCGAATAATAAATTTTCATTGCTTGGCGCTATTCGTGCTGCTTCGCAAATGGTTTCTTATGAAGTTGCTATGGGATTATCTGTAGTGGCTTTGTTAATGATGACTGGGACTTTGAGTTTAAAAGAAATTTCAATACAACAATCAGGAATGCATTGGAATGTTTTTTACCAACCACTATCCTTTTTGATCTTCTTGATTTGCGCCTTTGCAGAAACAAACAGAACGCCTTTTGATTTAGCGGAGTGCGAAACCGAATTAATTGGAGGTTATCACACTGAATATTCCTCAATGAAAATGGGTTTCTATTTATTTGCTGAATATGCCAATATGTTTATTTCATCTACGATTTTGGCAGTTTTATTCTTTGGAGGTTATAATTATCCTGGAATGAGTTGGGCTGTAGAAAATTGGGGAGTAAATATTGCCAATGTCATAGGAATGGGAGCTTTGTTTGTAAAACTATGTGGATTTATCTTCTTTTACATGTGGGTTCGCTGGACTATTCCAAGATTTAGATATGATCAATTGATGCATTTGGGTTGGAGAATTTTAATCCCGCTTTCGATTTTTAATATCATCATTACAGGAATTGTTCTTTTGAGAGTAGAAATAATGGCCTATTTAGGATTTTAATCAACACCGAAATGCACTAGTCCTGATAGAATAAAAATCCAAAGCCTTTTTGCGTGGATCGAAACGGATAACAGGATTAAGCTTCCCCAGAGTGAAGCGAACAGAAGAAGTAAATAAAAATTAAGAAATGTCAATACAAGAAATATCACTTTCCGGAAGAAAAAAGGTAGTCTCTAACAAGGAGATGACTTTTCTCGAACGAATGTATCTTATAGCCATATTCAAAGGCTTATGGATTACTATTAAACACTTTTTTAGAAAAAAAGCGACGATTCAATTTCCCGAACAGGTTCGTCAAATGAGCCCTGTTTATCGTGGACAGCATATGTTAAAAAGAGATGAACAAGGTCGAGAAAACTGCACTGCTTGTGGTTTGTGTGCTTTATCCTGTCCTGCAGAAGCCATTACGATGAAGGCGGCAGAACGCAAGGCCGACGAGAAACATTTGTACCGTGAAGAAAAATATGCTGAGATCTATGAAATCAATATGTTGCGTTGCATCTTTTGTGGTTTATGTGAAGAAGCTTGCCCTAAAGACGCCGTTTATTTGACTATTTCCAAGGAATTAATACCGTCTAGTTATCACAGAGAAGATTTTATTTATGGCAAAGATAAACTGGTAATGCCTTTGGATATTGCTATGAAAAATGCACAACTTAAAAACGCCAACTAATGATACACATACCTGATTTAGCGCATGCAACACCCATACAAATTATATTTTGTATCCTGTCCTTAATCACATTGGCTACAGCATTTTTAACAATTTACAGCAAAAACCCGATGCACAGCGCTATTTATTTAGTGATCTGTTTTACTTCAATCACTGGACATTACTTGCTTTTGAATGCACAATTTTTAGCAATTGTCAATTTTATTGTATACACAGGAGCGATAATGATTTTAATCGTCTTTACCATTATGCTGATGAATTTGAACAAGGAAAATGAAATGCATAAACCTAGAGTTACACGATTGGGAGCCATAGTTTTGTTCTGTTTAATGTGCTTGATTTTAATAGCCATTTTCATCAATTCTAAACCAATTGTTGGAGAATATGTGATAACTGGAGAGGATTATCAATCTATAAAAGTATTGGGTAAAGTGCTGCTGAATGAATATATGGTGCCTTTCGAATTTGCTTCGGTATTGCTTTTAGTTGCTATGATTGGTACAGTTCTATTGTCTAAGAAAGAAAAAAATGAGAATTAATATGGATAATATTTTAAATCAAATTGGCATCGAAAACTATATTTTCCTATGCGTAATACTTTTTTGTATTGGCGTTTTTGGAGTTTTGTATAGACGAAATGCAATTGTTGTATTTATGTCGATCGAAATAATGTTAAATGCTGTCAATCTTTTGTTTGTAGCCTTTTCGACCTATCACCAAGATGCACAAGGACAAGTTTTTGTGTTTTTCTCCATGGCTGTTGCTGCTGCTGAAGTAGCCGTTGGTTTGGCAATTCTAGTTTCCGTATTTAGAAATTTGGGAACGATAGACGTAGGGAATTTAAAAAATTTAAAAGGATAATTTTCAATGGATACAAGTTTAATTTTAGTTTTATTACTTTCTCCTTTTTTAGGATTTTTGTTCAATGTTTTCCTGGGTAAAAAAGCAGGCAAAATCATTGTGGGATTTGTGGGAACGCTTTCTGTGGTGGTTTCATTTGCAGTTACCATTTATTTTTTACTGCAAATCAATACAGCTAAAGAAGTCATTACAGTCAATTTGTTCGATTGGATTTCAATCCAAAGATTCAACATCAGTTTCGGTTTTCTTTTAGACCAATTATCTTTAATTTGGTTGTTATTTGTAACAGGAATTGGAGCGTTAATCCATTTGTATTCCACCAGTTATATGCACGATGACGAGAAGATGCATTCCTTTTTTGCTTATTTGAACCTGTTCATCTTCTTTATGATTACGCTGGTAATTGGAAGCAATTTACTGGTAATGTTCATCGGCTGGGAAGGCGTTGGGCTTTGCTCCTATTTATTGATTGGATTTTGGTATAAAAACCAAGATTTTAATGATGCCGCCAAAAAAGCATTCATTATGAACAGAATTGGTGATTTAGGTTTCTTAATCGGAATATTTATTGTTGCTTCTTTATTCAATACATTGGATTTTACAAGTTTAAAAACCATAATTACCACTGCCAAAGACACCAACGATTTTTGGGTTGCCGCAGCTGCTTTAGCCTTGTTCATTGGAGCATCTGGTAAATCGGCTCAAATTCCTTTATACACTTGGTTGCCGGATGCGATGGCTGGACCAACGCCAGTTTCGGCATTAATCCACGCTGCGACAATGGTTACCGCAGGAATTTTTATGATTACAAGATTGAATTTCTTGTTTGATATTGCTCCAAGTGTTCAAAATCTCATTGCCGTTATTGGTGCTGTTACCGCCTTGATTGCCGCAACAATTGCATTGACACAAACGGACATCAAAAAAGTATTGGCTTATTCTACGGTTTCCCAATTGGGATTAATGTTCTTGGCTTTAGGATTGGGCGCTTATGAAGTGGCTGTTTTCCACGTAATCACGCATGCTTTTTTCAAAGCTTGTTTGTTCTTGGGATCAGGATCCGTAATTCACGGATTAAATGGAGAACAAGATATGCGAAAAATGGGTGGTTTGCGAAAAGCGATGCCTATCACTTTTATAACGATGTTGATTGCATCATTGGCAATTTCCGGGATTTTCCCATTGGCAGGATTCTGGTCAAAAGACGAAATCTTGATGACGGCTTTTCAACACAATATTAGCTTATGGGTTATTGGTTCAATCGCTTCGATAATGACGGCATTTTATATGTTTCGATTAATGTACTTAACGTTTTTCAAAACCTTTAGAGGAACTTCAGCGCAAGAGCATCATTTGCACGAAAGTCCAAGTTTAATCACTTTTCCTTTAATCATTTTGGCGATTTTATCTTTCATTGGAGGAATCATCAGTTTGCCTGGAAATAGCTGGTTAAACAATTATTTATCGCCACTATTTTCGAAAGCTGTTTCCGAAGAACATTCATTGGGAACCACCGAATATAAATTGATGGCAATTGCTTTGGTTGGCGCGTTAGTGGGAATAATAATTGCTCGAATTAAATACATCAAAAATAATGTAATCCCGAGCGAAGATGCCGAAATCACTTGCTTAACCAAGGTTTTATACAACAAATATTATGTTGACGAAATTTACGATGCCGTTTTTGTGAAACCGGTAAACATCTTGTCTAATTTCTTCAGAGATTCCGTCGAGACGACTTTGTCGGCAATGGTTTTTGGATTGGGAAAAGCGACAAACGAACTGGCTTTCCAAGGAAAAAAACTGCAAAACGGAAGTATTGGTTTCTATCTTTTCGCCTTTGTTATAGGAGTTTGTGCCATATTAACCTATTTCTACTATCAAAATAATTTTTAAATAATGGACGTAACTACACTATTAATCATACTTCTGGTTGGCGCATTAGCAACTTATTTTTCAGGCGATAAATGGGCTCCAAAAGTGGCATTACTTTTTGGCTTGACCGCATTTGGAGGTTCAATTTGTTTGCTAAGTCAATACAATTTAGGAAACGAAATTGACTTTATAAAACCTTGGATTTCAAAACCAAGAATCTATTTTGCCCTGCACGCAGATGGACTTTCACTGGCAATGCTTTTATTGACCACTGCTTTGTCTCCAATTATTATCTATTCTTCTTTTGGAAACACGTATAAAAATTCGAAAGCGTTTTATGCCTTAATATTGTTTATGACCTTTGCCATGTCGGGAACATTTCTAGCTTCTGATGGATTATTATATTACATTTTCTGGGAGTTATCGTTGATTCCAATTTACTTTATCGCATTGATTTGGGGTAATGGCGATGCCGAAGAACGCAAAAAAGCAGTGGTTAAATTCTTTATTTATACCCTTGCCGGCTCTTTATTTATGCTCGTAGCTTTTATTTATTTATACCAAAAAGCAGGAAGTTTTTTAATTAGTGATTTAACTCGACTTAAATTATCAACAACCGAGCAATTTTGGATATTCTTGGCTTTCTTCTTGGCTTACGCTATCAAGATTCCATTAATTCCTTTTCATACTTGGCAAGCAAAAGTGTACCAAAAAGCACCCACTGTGGGAACAATGTTGCTTTCGGGAATTATGTTAAAAATGGGATTGTATAGCGTTATTCGTTGGCAATTGCCTATCGCGCCATTGACCGCAAAAGAATATATGTACGTGTTTATTGGAATTGGAATTGCAGGAGTAATTTATGGTTCTATAGTTGCATTAAGACAAAAAGATTTGAAAAAATTATTGGCTTATTCTTCTTTGGCACATGTTGGGTTGATTGCTGCTGGTTCTTACACTTTAACGCTTGACGGATTTCGTGGTGCTGTTTTGCAAATGATAGCACATGGATTTGTGGTTGTTGGTTTGTTTCTTGTTGCCGAAATTATTTTCAGAAGATACGAAACAAGAAAAATTTCTGAAATGGGTGGGATTCGTTCTCAATCGCCAAAATTAACTTCAATGTTCATGTTATTGGTATTGGCATCGGTGGCTTTACCATCAACATTCAACTTTGTGGGAGAATTTACCGTTTTATACAGCCTTTCTCAAGTTAACATTTGGTTTGCTCTCTTTGGCGGAACGACCATCATTTTAGGAGCTTATTATATGTTGAAAATGTTCCAACACGTGATGTTGGGTGAAACCAATGTTAGAATATTTAAAGACGTGACTTTCAACGAAGGTTTGTCTTTGGTTCTTATCATTGTAGTTTTGTTCTTTTTTGGATTGTATCCAAAACCAATTATCGACTTGATTACGCCAAGTCTCGAAAATATTTTAACTCAAGTAAATAGATTTAACTAAGTCAAATAAAAAATGAATACATTAATAGCTATAACAGGATTAGGTGTTTTATGCCTTTTATTTGAAATTTTAAATTTTAGAAAAGCCATTGTTCCTATAACGATTATTGGATTATTGGCGGTTATTGGAATCACCTTTTCAGAATTTAATTCTCCTGGGAATTATTACCATAATATGATTGTGGTGAGCAAATTTTCTTCCTCATTTTCTGCTTTATTTATTGTTCTTACCATTTTCCTAGTGGCTTTGAGTCACGATTTCTATGAAGATCACCAAACAAAAATATCCGATTTTATCGCCATCAAAATATTTATGTTAGCTGGTGCTATTGCAATGGTTTCTTTCGGGAACTTGGCAATGTTCTTTTTAGGAATCGAAATTTTGTCAATTTCATTATATATTCTTGCAGCAAGCAAGAGAACAAATATAAAAAGTAACGAAGCCGGAATGAAATATTTCCTGATGGGCTCCTTTGCTTCTGGAATTATTTTGTTTGGAATTTGCTTGATTTACGGAGCAATGGGCACTTTTGACATTGCCGAAATCACCGATTGGTCTCGCTCCGCCGAATTACCTTCTTGGTTTCCAATAGGAATTTCATTGATTACCATTGGAATGCTTTTCAAAATTGCTGCCGTTCCATTCCATTTTTGGGCTCCCGATGTTTATGAAGGTTCTCCAGCTTTGACAACTGCCACAATGAGCACTTTAGTAAAAGTAGTTGCGATGGCAACTTTATACAAATTATTAATCGCAATGAATGCAGACCTTTCGGAAGCTTTTATCAACATCATTATTGTGATCTCGATTGCTTCGATGACTGTTGGAAATATAATGGCACTGAAACAAACCAACGTGAAACGGATGCTAGCTTTCTCCGGAATTTCGCACGCTGGTTTTATGTTGATGGCTTTGTTGAGCATCAGTACTTCAGCAGGAAGTTTGTTGTATTATGCTTCGGCCTATTCATTGGCAGGAATTGCTGCTTTTGCCGTGATATTATACGTTTGCAAAAACAAAGACAACGAGGATATAGCGAACTTCAATGGATTAGGAAAAACCAATCCATTATTGGCGGCCGTTCTTACAGCAGCATTACTTTCGATGGCAGGAATACCAATTTTCGCTGGATTTTTTGCCAAAATGGTTTTGTTAAATCAAACTATTCAAGCGGGTCATTTAGTTGTCGTAATCGCGGCGGTTATCAACTCGATCATAAGTGTGGGTTATTATTTCAAATTGATATTGGCTATGTATGGAAAAGACTCTAATGAAGAAGCGCAGAAAGTACCTTTTGTATTTTACGCTGTTGGAGTTGTATCAATACTTTTGAATATTGTTTTAGGGTTGTTTCCTTCTGTAGTATTGAATTTATTGGGATAATTCTAAATAGAAAAATAAATTACAAAAACCATCAAGAGCTATTTTGATGGTTTTTGTCTTCATTATAAAATACATTTGACAACCAAAATATGTTTTTTAACTCTTTACCATTTGCTATTTTTCTGCCAATAGTATTTTTACTATACTGGTTTGTTTTCAGCAAAACCAAAAACATGCAAAATGCATTTCTCGTTGTGGTGAGTTACTATTTTTATTCCTGTTGGGATTGGCGATTCCTTTTTTTACTGCTTTTTTCAACCCTTATTTGTTATTTCACGGGAATCCAAATAAAAAAAAGCACTCGGGAAAGAGGACGTAAATTTTGGTTTTGGTCGAGCATCATCACCAATCTTGGCTTCTTGGGAGCGTTCAAATATTACAATTTTTTCGCCTTTTCCTTTTCGGAAGCTTTGAATAATATCGGAATACATTCCAGTCCACTTTTGCTGAACGTGATTCTTCCGGTCGGGATTTCTTTCTATACTTTTCACGGCTTGTCCTATGTGATTGACATTTATTACAAACGAATAAACCCCGAAAAAAACGTTGTGGATTATGCCTTGTTCGTGAGTTATTTTCCGCTTTTGGTGGCTGGTCCCATCGAAAGAGCCACACATTTATTGCCTCAGGTAAAACTAAAAAGAAGCTTCGATTTCGAAAAAGCCAAAGAAGGTGTTTACCAAATTATTTGGGGATTGGTCAAAAAAGTAGTCATCGCCGATACTTGCGCGACTTATGCCAACGCCATTTTCGACAATTACACTTCGATGAATTCCTTGTCCTTAATTTTGGGCGCGGTTTATTTTGCATTCCAGATTTATGGTGACTTTTCGGGTTATTCGGATATGGCTTTGGGAATGTCCAAATTGTTCGGACTGGACTTACTTCGAAACTTCAATTACCCTTATTTTTCCAGAGATATCGCAGAATTCTGGCGCCGTTGGCACATATCGTTATCCTCCTGGTTTCGGGATTATTTGTACATTCCCCTTGGTGGAAGCCGTGGAAACAAATGGAAACAGGTGCGCAACGTGTTCATCATATTTGTCGTGAGCGGTTTTTGGCACGGCGCCAATTGGACTTTTTTGGCTTGGGGATTTATCAACGCCCTGTATTTTTTACCGTCGTTACTCTTGGGAACCAACCGAAATAATATGGAAACAGCGGAGATCCATTGGGATTTCAACTCCATAAAAGTGTTCTTCAGCATCCTCGCCACTTTTTCGATAACATGTTTGGCTTGGATATTTTTTAAGGCAAAAACCATCCATATTGCTTTTGATTATATCGAAAGAATATTCAAAAACAGAACCTTCGAATCACAATATTTGGCAAACGAACGCTACTGCAACGAATTGCTTTTGATGGTTCTTGCCTTTGTTGTGGTGGAATGGAACAGCCGATTCAAAATAGAACCCATTTCAGGAAAATACAGCGAGCTAAAAATGACTTTATGCCTCTTGGCCATCATCGCTTTGGGCACTTATTCCGACTATAAAGAATTCATCTATTTTCAATTCTAATGAAAAATTTTATACCATTAGACGCCAAAATTCTACTCACGATTCTAGTGCTTTTAGTGGCGCTGGACTGGACTTATACGACCGTGTATTTGCATTCTTCCAATAGAGGAAAAGTGGAATATGTATTCAATTCCAAGGCCAGAAATTATGATGTGGTGATCTTGGGTTCTTCGAGAGCCAACAATCATTTCGTTTCCCAAATGTTTGAAGACAAAGGCTTGAAAACTTTCAATTACGGAATGAGCGGATCCCATTTGTTCGAAGCTTCACTATTGCTGAAGCTGATGGCAGAACGACATTATAAAATCAAAAACGTGATTCTGGAAGCCGATTTGGGTCTTTCTAACGAAAAAAGAGCCGATGGAATCGCGGCAAAATTCTTGCCTTATATTCATCGTTCACAAACAATCAAGGAACATTTTTCCGAACAGGAAGATTTCAACCAATTGTATTATATTCCTTTTTACCGCTATGTTGATTTTGATGCTCTCATTGGTTTCAGGGAAATGTACAATACCGCAACGGATGCGCCCACGAATTATTTGGAGCATTTAGGTTATCATCCTTTGGGCAACAAACACGAAAATATGCGGAACAACCTGACCAATTTAAAGCCCATTCGCAACAAATATTACGAGGAAATCAAGCAAATTTGCAAGCTAAACCATTACCATCTAATTGCCGTGATGACGCCAATGTGCACCAACGTTAAGGGAATGGATTATTTTGAAAAGGTCAACAAAATCTACCCCGAAATTCACAATCTGGAAAACGTCGTGCAAGGCGACCAGTATTTTTCTTCCTGCGGCCATTTGAATGATACTGGTGCGCGAATGTTTACAACAGTTGTGATAGAGAAGTTTTTTGGAGGGAAATAGTAACAATTCTAAGTGCAGTTTTAATTTATTTTTCAATCTCGAAAATCAAAATTAACTATTTGTTCTATATTTACTTTAATTAAATTTATGAATTATGAAACAAACTTTTTTTGCCTTTTTATTCATAGTTCTCTTTGTATTTCCAGTAAATGGAAATACAAAGAATAATGGTCAAACAAACCCAAAAAGGAATTATCAATTAATAATTGATGCTATTGTTCATCGTTTTTTATTGGGAAAAGAAGTTTCTCTTAGTGATTTGCAGAATGCAATACCTATAACACAAGAGGAGTTTTCAATTTATTACTCATATACTGATCCAGAAAAAGGAAAGCCAATTAATAATTCTTTTAGCAAACTTGATTTACAAATAATTGAAAATGCCGTCAAAAATAAAGGGGGTTTCTTGAAATTGTACCTTGAATTATCTCCTTTTGTAGATGGCGAATATGCTGAAGAATATTATGTTGATGTTGAATCAATAATAGAAAAAAATAAAAGTATATTTTGTAGAATTTATAGGAGTTTAAATAGTGACAGTAAAATAAAACTCAAAGAATATAAAGAACTATATTGTAAGTAGTCCGCCACGGATTGTGCGGATAAAACGGGTTTCCACAGAAAAAAATACGATGTATGCTTTAGTTGATTGCAATAATTTTTACGCTTCCTGCGAACGTGTTTTTCAACCGAAATACAACGGAAAACCTGTTGCGATATTATCCAACAACGACGGCTGCGTGATTTCCAGAAGTAACGAAGCCAAGGCCGTTGGTATTCCTATGGGCGCGCCAGCATTTCAAATCAAGGATTTGGTGCGCGAAAAAAACGTCCAGATTTTCTCTTCCAATTATCCGCTATATGGCGATTTGAGCAATCGGGTGATGGCTATTTTGGGGCAGTTCACGCCCAATTTAGAAATTTACAGCATTGATGAAGCTTTCCTGAATTTTGATGGTTTAACAGTTTTGGATTACCATAATTATGGCATCCAAATGAAAACCCGTGTGCAAAAATGGGTTGGGATTCCGGTTTGTATTGGCTTTGCTGAAACCAAAGCTTTATCGAAAGTCGCCAACAAAATTGCCAAGAAATTTCAAGATAGAACTCAAGGAGTTTATGTAATCGACACCGAAGAAAAACGCATCAAAGCCCTGAAATGGATCAAGATTGAGGATGTTTGGGGCATTGGCCACCGAACCACTAAAAAAGTAAAAATACGAAACATCAACACCGCCTTCGACTTTGTCCAACCGCAACACGAGGCTTGGATTAGGAAAGAGATGGGAGTTTTAGGAATGCGTTTGAAATATGAACTGGAAGGAAAATCGGTATTGGACTTGGAACCCATTTCCAGCCAAAAGAAAAGCATTGCCGTTACCCGAAGTTTCCCCAAACAAATATCCGATTTCGACTTGTTACGCGAACGCGTGGCGACATTTGCCTCGGTTTGTGCAGAGAAATTGCGGAAACAAAAATCTTGTTGCCATACCATAATCGTAATGTTAGTGGTTGATAAACACACGGTTCAAACCTCGAAATATTATTTCAATATGGCGGTAACATTGCCTTTCGCGACAAATTCGACCTTGACCATCTCGAACACGGCCATCGATATGCTGAAAAAACTGCACCTAGGAAACGAAAATATGAAGTTCAAGAAAGCGGGGGTAATTGTCACTGAATTGATTGGCGAAAACAAAAAACAATTTCAATTATTCGAGGAAGAAAATCCAAAACATTTGGCTTTGATGCAAGTGATGGACAAACTGAACTACAAAATTGGTGACAAAAAAGTGAAATTGGCAACACAAGATTTAAATCGGACTTGGAATATGAACCAAAATCATCTTTCGCCCAGATATACCACTAACTTCAACGATATTCTCGAAATACGATGTCAATAAACAAAGACCAAAAACTAACTTTTTTCAAACCTGATTTTGAAAGTGAGCTCCGAATTCCTTTTATAAAAGAAGGAGTTTCGGCTGGATTTCCTTCGCCTGCTGCTGATTTCATGGAAACCAATATCGATTTGAATACCGAATTAAGCACAAATCCTTTGGCCACTTTCTACATCAAAGTCAAGGGAAATTCGATGATTGACGCCGGTATCAACGACAAAGATGTGTTGGTCGTTGACCGAAGTCTGGGACCCCAAAACAACAAAATCTCGATTTGTTTTATTGATGGAGAATTCACCGTGAAACGCATTCAAAAAGAAAAAGACTGTTTGTATCTAATGCCCGAAAATTCCAATTATTCACCCATAAAAGTCACGGAAGAAAATGAATTAATCATTTGGGGAATCGTGACGTATGTGATAAAAAAAGTGTAAAACCAAAAAAACCGCTTCAAAAGAAGCGGTTTTCGTACCCTTTACAATTGAGTTGTCGAACCTTTTTATCGAAGATTTAAAGAAACTATCCCACGCTTACAAGCTGTTGACCAAACATAAACAGTATTAAAACCAAAAACACCTCAACAATATTTTTAAAGTTAACCTCAACTATTTACTATCAAGTTGAGGTCAGTTATACTTGTTTCAAATATATTTTATGTCCGAGGGAACTTTTTCAAAAATCGACATATTTATATTAAAATAACATATCCATTGCTCGGCATTTAACCAATGCCCTAATAGATATGATGCGTTAAAAAAGAACTAAAATGCAACAAAATGAATACGTAACCGTAAAAGAAATTAGCCTCAAATATGAAATGAGTGCGAGAAATGTTAGAAGAATAATAAGCAAACTAACGATAAATTGTAGCGAAGCTACACTGTACAAGGATAAGAACCACCAATGGCAAATACACCATTTGCTTGTGCCAAAGTTCAAACCCCAGCGAACTAGAAAAAACAAATACTACGCTTTGAGCATTGACCCATGTGCAAATTATACTCAATCCGATATTAACGTAGTGATGAGGTTTGTATTTGAGCAGATGAATGATGATTCACTAGAGCTTAATTACGTAATTGAGCAAAAGAAGAGCAACAACCAAAACCACCTGCATTGTTTTGTGAAATGCTCAGATAAGAAAAAATTGCTTGATATGTTTAAGCTTGCATTTAGCAGAATTAGCTACCATGAAAGTGTGATTTTCGACCTAGAGGGATGGAAGGGATATATAACAAAAGACGGAAGTCAAATAACGACATTAATAAACTAAAAAAAAATGGCAAAATTATTAACATTAGATTACTGCAAATTCCAGTGATATTGACCACCCAATTCCAATTTAAAGTGAGCACCTGATTCCAATTCAAAATGACCACCTAATTCCGGAGCAAAATGACCACCTCCATTTTTCATTAAAAACTACTTT
>CAIOTL010000069.1 GCA_903861155.1 uncultured Bacteroidota bacterium | reverse complement strand
GTAAAAAATCTTTAACTGAACTAGATGAACTAGTTGCAATTAAAAATTTGAACTTCGGTATGGATTTAGCAAAATACAAATTAGATAAAGAATAATCTAAACCTTCAAGGGTTTAAATTTACATAGCAATGAGACACGGAAAAAAATTCAATCACTTAGGCAGACAGACAGCTCATAGAAAATCGATGCTGGCTAATATGGCTTGTTCTCTTATCGAGCACAAACGTATTAACACTACTGTTGCTAAAGCAAAAGCGCTTAAACAATTTGTTGAGCCATTAATAACAAAATCTAAAGATGATACGACTCACAATCGTCGTATCGTTTTTGCTTACTTACGTAGCAAATATGCGGTAACTGATTTATTCAGAGATGTAGCTGCTAAAGTAGGTGACCGTCCAGGTGGATACACACGTATCATTAAAGTTGGAAATCGTTTAGGAGATAATGCTGATATGGCAATGATCGAACTAGTAGATTTCAATGAACTTTACAATGGTGGTAAAAAAGAAGTTAAAAAAGCAAAAAGCCGTCGTGGTGGTAAAGCTAAGAAAGCGGATGAAGTTGTTGAAGCACCAGTTGCTGAAACAGAAGCACCAGCTACTGAACCAGAAACACCAACAGAAGCTGCTGAATAATTATGAAAATAATCATTCTATAAAAAACAAGGATAAACTTTTATTAGTTTGTCCTTTTTTTTTGATTTTTTTAAAAAATATATATTTTCAAAAAACGTTGCTTTCACTGCTTTAAAAAATTAAATTTGCAAAATATTTAACTACTGATGAAATACACAACACGACAAAGCGCTATTCTACTATTAAGTGACGGGACTATTTTTCACGGAAAATCGATAGGGATTTCAGGGACTACTTTTGGAGAAGTTTGTTTTAATACTGGAATGACAGGTTATCAAGAAATTTTTACCGATCCTTCTTACTTCGGACAAATTATGGTCGCTACCAATGCTCATATTGGGAATTATGGCGTAAACGATAAAGAAGTTGAGTCTGGAAGCATTAAAATTGCAGGTTTGGTTTGCAAAAACTTTAGTTTCAATTATTCTCGTGAGGATGGGACAGGGAGTTTGGAAGACTATTTTACAAAACAAAATTTAATCTGTATTTCAGATGTTGACACCCGCGGTTTGGTAAGTTATATTCGAGATAACGGAGCAATGAATTCTGTTATTTGTACTGACGGAACACCAATTGAGGAATTAAAAGCTGTCTTGGCAAAAGTGCCAGATATGAAAGGTTTGGAATTGGCTTCAAAAGTTTCTACTAAGGAGCCTTACTTTTTTGGAAACGAAAATGCAACCTACAAAATTGCAGCTCTTGATTTAGGAATTAAAACAAATATTCTTCGAAATCTTGCCAAGAGAGATTGTTATATTAAAGTATTTCCATACGATTCAAAATATTCCGACTTGGCAGCATTCAATCCAGACGGTTATTTCTTGTCTAACGGTCCTGGAGATCCAGACCCTCTTTTCGGTGCCATTGAAGTGGCTAAGGAAATTCTTAAAAACAACAAACCATTATTTGGAATCTGTTTAGGGCATCAAGTAATAGCTTTGGCAAACGGAATTTCTACTTATAAGATGTTCAACGGGCACAGGGGAATCAATCATCCCGTAAAAAATATTATTACCGGGAAAGGCGAAATTACTTCTCAGAACCACGGTTTTGCCGTCAACAAAGAAGAACTGGACAATCATCCCGATATGGAAATCACGCATCTTCATTTGAATGATGGAACTGTTGCCGGAATGCGAATGAAAAACAAAAATTGCTTCTCGGTTCAATACCATCCAGAAGCTAGTCCCGGACCACATGATTCTACTTATTTATTTGACCAGTTTATTGAAAATATAAAAAAGTAAACGTCTTTTAAAACGTTTTTATTTATAAAAAAAGCTCCCGCCTTGGCGGGAGCTTTTTGCATTCAGGTTCTCTTTGTTAAATATTGGGAGACCAAACAGTATAGCTATTTGGAGGGCATTGAATTTTTACCCACGTGTCACCTTGTGTTGTTGGATACCAAGTAGAAGCACCCGTAAAGTCTTTGATTTGGGTGTTTGCCCAATTCGTAGGAATCCATCTTTCTAACCAAGTCGAAGAATTGTTTATATAAACTATCAATCCAGGATTTCCGTTATAGCCATTTCTTCTCGCAATATACTCATCATTATCAACATATAAAATAGAGGTCGTTCCGGTGGCCTTATTATTATGAATCCATATAAGATTGTTAAGTTTCGCCTTGTCTAACCATTCTTCATAATCTCTATAAAAAATTGTAGGATATCCCTCGGTAGTTAGAATATAAGCATAGGCCAATTGTTTATTCCAAATAATATCAGTGTCATGATTCGTAACGAAAGTAACTGCTTTGAATGGATCTCTTTTCCACAACATATCATCATTCAAAAGATTAAGATTGTTTCTATCAAAGGCATCTTTCATTTTATAATAACAGGCGAAATCAAATGCGGAACTGTTCGCATTTGTAGCCCACCAATCTAAAGTATTAACATTTGAATCCCAATATTCTCCAACAGAGAAACCGCCCACATTAGCATTCCATTGATTGATAACCCAAGGACCAAACCCTTTTACATAATCAAATCTCCAACCATCAAAATGCATGGTGTTTTTATAATATTTACCCACACCGTCAGTTCTAAGCCAAAGCCAATTTTGTACATTTGGTGTGGAATGACATAAATCCGGGAATCCACCAAATGCGCCTTCGTCATTAATATGGTAAGCGTTTGCATGAAAATCAGCACTCGTTCTTGGGAATTTTCCTGAGGCTATCCCGGTAAAATTAGTCCAGGTTTGAGTTCCTGTATAAGGATTGTTTTCTAACTGCCCTCCACTATTATGATTAAGTACCATATCAGCATATACTTGCATATTTTCGGAGTGGGCTTTAGTTATTAAATTTACCAATTCTGTCTTTGAACCAAAACGAGTTTCGACGGAACCATTTTGATTGAAATCTCCAAAATCAAAATAATCTGTAGGATCATATCCCATTGATAATGCTCCGTTTTGTCCTTTTGACACTGGCGGTAACCAGATGGAGCCGATACCTGCATTTGACCAATCCGTTACTTTAGTGCTTATTGTGTCCCACCAGGTTCCACCTGAAGGAACATCCCAATAGAAAGCTTGCATCATTACACCTCCACCTGGATTGGCAACATATTTCCCTGTTAAGGAAGTAGATGAAGTTTTACCGGTGCTAAATGGATGTCCGTCATGATGGGTAACATCAATTACCTTGAATTGCAAACTTGATGCAGAAGGTCCAGGTTGTAATTTGTCATTTGAATTGCAGGAGTAAAAGCCAATTACCAAGGCTAATACATAGAGTTTAAAAATTTGGTTTTTCATAAAATTAATTTGAGGTTATTTAATAAATTTGGTTAGGTTCAGTAAATTAAAATTTACTTCAGCGAATAAATTTATTGTAATATTTATTGCGCCCGACAAAATCAATATTATTCTATCTTACGAAAACGTGATAGTATTGAAAACTTTTAATATTAATAATTTTATTAGCCATTAAATTGATATTTCAATAACTTTTTTTGATTTTTTTTGCATTTATGATAATTGTTGTAATTTTTTTGATTTTCATAGGCGGAATTTAAATGTAATTTATAACCTTGACAATGCCAAATGGTTGAAATGTAAAATAAAGAAACGAACTTGAAGTTTGTTTTTTTATAAAGACATAAGGTATTAGTAGATATGAATAAACAATGATGTCTTTTATTAAACAAGTAAAACTTAAATAAAAACCTATATAAATTTTTGTTAATACTCATAACTAAACTTGTATTATATAATTGAATTGTTATTTTTGTTCGTTATAATTTTAAAGTATACAAAGCAATTGTGGTTATTAAAACAATTCTATTTCTTGATTCTTAAATCGTATATTTGGTCAAAATTGATCAGATCCATATTACAAGTAAATTCGACACCCATTTCACGATAGTTCATAATTAAAAACAAAATAAAATTTCAAAATAATGCTTTTAAAAATAATACAAATGAAATCCATATATAATAAAATTGCGCTTGCATTTTTTCTTTTGCTGTTTTCGAGCAGTATCACTTTCGCTCAAGAAATCATCAAAGAAAAGATTGATACCATTAGAAAAAGCAATGTGGATCACAAGCAAAAAATAGACGGAGTTGTTGCAAAAGTTGGGGATTACATTATTTTGGATTCAGATATAGACAAGGCTTATTTGGAAATTTCGAGTCAAGGTAATTCTGTAAAAGACATTTCGAGATGCCAGATGCTTGGAAAATTATTGGAAGACAAATTGTATGCACATCAAGCCATTCAGGACAGTTTGAAGGTGACAGATTCAGAAGTAAAATCCCTTATGGAAGATCAATTGAGTCATATGGTAGAACAAATTGGTTCTATTGATAAGGTAGTTAAATATTATAAAAAGAATTCAGAGGAGGAATTTAGAACCTATTTCTTTGACATTTTAAAAGAGAACAAGTTGACTTCTGAAATGCAGAAGAAAATTGTTGATGCTGTAGAAATCACACCCGAAGAGGTTCGTAATTTCTTCAAATCAATACCAGTTGCTGATTTACCTGTTTTTGGAGCAGAAATGGAAGTAGCCCAGATTGTTGTGGCTCCAAAAGTTTCTCAAGCCGAAAAGCAGAAAGTGATTGATAAGTTGAACGAGTTTAAAAAGGAAATTCTAGCAGGTTCCAGTTTTGCCACAAAAGCTGTTTTGTATTCTCAAGATCCGGGATCGAGAGCTACAGGAGGTTTTTATAAAATGAATCGAAAAACCCCATTTGTTAAAGAGTTTAAAGATGTAGCTTTTAGCCTCGCCGAAGGAGAAATTTCGGCACCCTTTGAAACCGATTTTGGCTATCACATTATATATGTCGAAAAGATAAAAGGTCAAGATATTGAATTGCGTCATATATTATTGACGCCAGTGATAACAGAAGATGCATTAAAAGAGGCTAAAGAGAAAATCGAGTTGATTAGAAAAAGAATAGAAGACAAGGAAATTACTTTTGCGGAAGCAGCAAGAACGATGTCTGACGAAAAGGAAACTAGAGCAAACGGAGGAGCCTTGATCAATCCAAAGACACAAGATACTCGTTTCGAATTGACGAAAATGGATCCTAGTTTATATAGCCAAGTTTCAAATTTAAAAGGAGGAGAAGTTTCTTTGCCATTTATGGATGAAGATCAATCAGGCAAGAAAAAAATCAAGATAATTACAGTTACCAACAGAATTGAAGCTCATACAGCCGATTATTCTAAGGATTATACCAAAATAAAAGATTTGGCATTAAAAGACAAACAAATTAAAGCCATTGGAAAATGGTTTGACGAAAAAATTAAGGAAACCTATATTAAAATCATTGGTGAATATAGAGATTGTAATTTTACAAATAATTGGCTGAAGAAATAGATTACAGATTGTGTAATCTTAAATCCTAAATCTAAAAATGTCTGACATAGCAGCTATTCATAATTTGGTTCAAAAAAGGAACGAGTTAAAAACCGAAATCGCAAAGATTATTGTGGGTCAGGATGCTGTAGTTGACCAAATTTTGCTATGCATTTTTTCTGGCGGACACGCTCTTTTGGTTGGTGTTCCTGGATTGGCAAAAACCTTGATGGTTAATACATTGGCTCTAGCTCTAGGTTTAGATTTTAAAAGAATCCAGTTTACACCTGACTTGATGCCTTCTGATATTTTGGGAAGCGAAATATTGGATGAAAATCGCCAATTCAAATTCATAAAAGGACCCATTTTTTCGAATATTATTCTGGCGGATGAAATCAACAGAACGCCTCCAAAAACGCAAGCGGCTTTGCTTGAAGCCATGCAGGAACGTTCCGTTACCATTGCAGGTCAAAACTACAAATTAGCCTTGCCGTATTTTGTATTGGCAACACAAAATCCGATCGAACAAGAAGGGACCTATCCTTTACCTGAAGCTCAACTCGACCGATTTATGTTTGCTATCAAACTCGATTACCCATCTTTTAAAGAGGAAGTTCAGGTTGTGAAACGAACTACTTCGGATAAAAATAATACTATAAATCCGTTGTTTACGGCCCAAGAAATTATCAATTTCCAACACCTTATTCGGAGGATTCCAGTTGCTGACAATGTCATAGAATATGCCGTGACTTTGGTAAGCAAAACACGTCCTGACAATGAATTGTCCAATGAATTTGTGAAAAATTATCTCGATTGGGGTGCAGGACCAAGAGCATCCCAAAATTTAATTTTGGCAGCCAAAGCAAATGCCGCTTTCAACGGAAAATTTTCTCCAGATATCGAAGATGTAAAAGCCGTGGCCATAGGAATTCTTCGTCACAGAATCATCAAAAACTATAAAGCAGATGCTGAAGGAATTACTGAAGAAATGATTATTGATAAGTTGATTTAATTAATTTAAGTATCAATTTAGAAAGATTCTTTTCTTAGATTAGGTATGAGAATTATTTTTTTATCCCAATTATGACTTTCTCAAAAATTAGATTTTGATTTATTGATAGCGCAGCAGAATGGCCTATTATTAAATACATTGCAATAATAACGGCTTAAACTTCTAATTTGGTAATAATAATTTTCAGAAAGTTCTCTTTTGGTATTTTTTTTATATTCTCGTCTTAAATTCTTAAATTTGCCTCGCAAGAAAACATTCGTTTAGTTTATTTTAAATAAATGGTATAGAAAACGAATCGATTTATAAAATAAATATATTACCAAATAAACCTAAATACTATGGCTTTTGATATTGAAATGATTAAAAAAGTGTATGCAAATATGGCAACTCGTGTGGACAAAGCACGTGAATTAGTTGGTCGCCCGCTTACATTGACCGAGAAAATTTTATACAATCACCTTTGGGAAGGAAATCCATCCCAAACTTTTGCAAGGGGAGTTGATTATGTAGATTTTGCTCCAGATAGAGTGGCTTGTCAAGATGCAACTGCTCAAATGGCTTTATTGCAGTTTATGCACGCTGGAAAGAAAATAGTTGCTGTGCCTACAACGGTTCACTGTGATCACCTGATTCAAGCTAAAGTTGGTGCTGAAAAAGATTTAGCTTTTGCAAAAACGCAATCGAGCGAAGTTTTTGATTTTCTTTCTTCAGTATCCAATAAATATGGAATTGGATTTTGGAAACCAGGTTCAGGAATTATTCACCAAATCGTTTTGGAGAACTATGCTTTCCCTGGAGGAATGATGATTGGAACTGATTCACATACCGTAAATGCAGGTGGATTAGGAATGCTGGCTATTGGAGTTGGTGGTGCTGATGCCGTTGACGTAATGTCTGGTATGTCTTGGGAATTAAAATTTCCTAAATTAATTGGAGTAAAATTGACAGGAAAATTATCTGGTTGGACTGCCCCAAAAGACGTAATATTAAGAGTTGCCGATATTCTTACCGTAAAAGGAGGGACTGGTGCTATTGTTGAATATTTTGGCGAAGGCGCTTTGAATATGTCTTGTACTGGAAAAGGAACGATTTGTAACATGGGTGCCGAAATTGGCGCCACTACTTCTACATTTGGTTATGATGATTCTATGCGTAGATATTTAGCGGCTACTGGTCGTCAAGACGTGGTTGATGCTGCTGATAATGTGGCTAGCTATTTAACAGGTGATCCAGAAGTATATGCAAATCCAGAACACTATTTTGACCAAGTAATCGAAATAAACTTATCAGAATTAGAGCCCTATATTAATGGACCTTTCACCCCAGATAGAGGGACTCCAGTTTCTAAAATGAAGGAAGAAGCCGCTGCTAACGGTTGGCCTATTAAAATCGAATGGGGATTGATAGGTTCTTGTACCAACTCTTCTTATGAAGACATGTCTCGTGCTGCTTCTATAGTTGAGCAAGCCGTTGCACACGGAATTTCTCCAAAAGCGGAATTCGGAATCAATCCAGGTTCTGAGCAAATTAGGTATACAATCGAAAGAGACGGTATTATTGCCACATTCGAAAAAATGGGAACTAAAGTGTTTACCAATGCTTGTGGACCTTGTATTGGGCAATGGGATAGAGAAGGAGCAGATAAAGGAGAGAAAAATACAATTGTACATTCCTTCAACCGTAACTTCTCAAAAAGAGCTGATGGAAATCCAAATACACACGCTTTTGTAACTTCACCAGAAATGGTAGCTGCTTTAGCCATTTCAGGAAGATTAGATTTCAATCCATTAACGGATACTTTGTTGAATGACAAAGGCGAAGCTGTTAAACTAGAAGCTCCATTTGGTGATGAATTGCCAAAAAGAGGGTTTGATGTGGATGATAACGGTTTTCAAGCTCCGGCCAAAGACGGTTCAGGAGTTGTAATTGCTGTAAGTGAAACTTCAGATAGATTGCAATTGTTAGCACCATTCAAAGCTTGGGACGGAAAAAATATAATGGGAGCTAAATTGCTTATAAAAGCTTTCGGAAAATGTACCACTGACCATATTTCAATGGCTGGACCTTGGTTACGTTTCCGAGGTCACTTGGATAATATTTCAAACAATATGTTGATTGGAGCTATAAATGCATTTAATCAAAAAACTAACTCGGTTAAAAATCAATTGACTGGAGAATATGATGCCGTTCCTGCTGTGGCTCGTTCCTACAAAGCAGCCGGGATTGCTTCAGTTGTTGTGGGTGATCATAATTATGGAGAAGGATCTTCACGGGAACATGCTGCAATGGAACCTCGTTTTCTTGGTGTGAAAGCGGTTTTAGTAAAATCATTTGCTCGAATTCACGAAACCAATTTGAAGAAACAAGGAATGCTTGGATTGACTTTTGCAACTGAAGCAGACTACGATAAAATTCAGGAAGATGATGTAATCAACTTTATTGATTTGGTAGATTTTGCACCAGCTAAACAATTGACTTTGGAATTCATTCACGCTAATGGTACGAAAGATATCATCTTGGCAAACCATACCTACAACGAAGGGCAAATTGGTTGGTTCGTAGCAGGTTCGGCATTGAATTTAATTGCAGCCGGAAAAGCATAATTTAAAGTTTTTAAAGACTATTGAAATGCCCTGTGAAAACAGGGCATTTTTTTTGATTTTAATTAGGGGTGAATTTGTTAAGGAAATTGTAAATTAAGG
>CAIOTL010000068.1 GCA_903861155.1 uncultured Bacteroidota bacterium | reverse complement strand
CTTGTTAGCGGTAAGCTCAAAAAATCTGCAAAAAAAAGAAACAATCGTTTAAAGTTAATTTGTAATTTTGAAAAAAAGAAAGTAAAATGGACTTGCAAACTCGAAAATTAAACTTCATTCAAGATTTTCTCAAACTAGAAAGTGAGAAAGCAATTTCTCATTTAGAAAAAATGCTACAGAAAGAAACACAAAATAATTCTGAATTGAAACCTATGACAATGAAAGAGTTTCAGAAAAGAATTGACCAATCTACTGAAGATTCTAAAAATGGAAGATTAACTGAAAACAGTAAATTAATTTCCGAAATAGAAAAATGGAGTTAGAAATTTACTGGACTGATTTTTCTAAAAAAGAACTCAAAAACATTTTTGATTACTATAAAGAAAATGCGAGTTTAAATATCGCCAAAACTCTTGTTATTGGAATTA
Organism: uncultured Bacteroidota bacterium; assembly: GCA_903861155.1. Taxonomy (GTDB): domain Bacteria; phylum Bacteroidota; class Bacteroidia; order Flavobacteriales; family Flavobacteriaceae; genus Flavobacterium. Next base: position 3,554 of record CAIOTL010000068.1, on the reverse strand, counting down.
CAAAAGAGGCTGCAAAACTCAAAAAGCAACCAGCAATTGGGCAAGAAGAAGAATTGTTAGCTAAAGATTCAAGACATTTTCGCTATTTAGTTTTTAAAAGTTACAAAATTATTTATTGGACAAATTTGGAGAAAAACAGAATTGAAGTTTTTGATGTGTTTGATACTCGACAAAATCCAATAAAAATGCAACGTGGAAAATAAGCCAGCTCAACTGGCCGTTTGGAGAAAGACTCCCAAGGGGTTGTCCTTCGCCAAGCGATCTACCGTTGTGCGAAATTTTAAATAAACTAAAAATAATAAACCCAATGAAATATTTTTTATCACTCGTTTTTTCTGTGTTCTCAATTGCTTGTTTTGGTCAAGACTGGCCAAGCAAAGAATTTATAAGTAAATATAATTATGAGAAGGTTTTACCTAACGACTCCACACCTATTGGTCTATATGCATCTGCAAATTTTACTCCTGCAATGTATCCACAAGGCAATCAAGGTCTTATTAATTTTATTAAAAGTGAAATTAAACTTCCAAATACCAAAAAGAAACCTGAAAACGGCGGAAAAGTCATTCTGAGTTTTGTAGTTAACAGGGAAGGAAACATCGGAGATGTCAAAGTAATCCAAAGCGCAGGAGAAGTATATGACGAAGAAGCAATACGAGTAATAAAAAAAATGGAAAGGTGGATTCCAGCCAAATTGAGTAATCGAGAAATCAATATTCAACACACAATTCCTATAAACTTCTTATAAAAAAACTTCGCACAATAGCTAGAGTTTCGTTGCGTGCGCAGCACCAACAATGAAACTCGTGTTGAACCCTTCGATAAACTCAGGACAGGCTCACCGGAGTACCTGCCGTGCACACTATGGAGTTATCGTAAAGTTTTTAGAGAGAATTACAAGAGGCAAGTGAGCCTCTTTTTTTTTGGAGTAGTTTAAATGTTGGTTTTCTTGTGTTTTCCTTCACTTTTAAGCATACCTTCCACGTGGTGTGAATAATTGTTGAAAGTACTTTGGCTTCGACCCAATACCGAAACCGTGCGCTCAAAACGAGCTAATAGTTCTTCAAAACCCGGAACTTCTCGCTTGGCTTGATTCAGGATTTTGTTTTCCCTTAATACATCTGGATGCTTTTTTTTGTAGTCATAGTTTACGAATTTTAATTATCTTCGTAAGGTACAAAATCATCGCGAGTGCTACCGAAGGTTTAGTTCAACAGCGGTTTCAAGAAATGGCGAGGCTCGGGATTTATTTGGAAAGTTGGTTTTGTATTTGGAAGATTAGTTTTTAACTGAAAGTTTAGGCTTTCTTAACCCCAGCCTGCGTGTAGCGCGAGAACGTCAGGCTGTCATTGTAAAAACCAGACAGGCTAAAAAGAACAATAAGAAAAAATGAGGCAAAATTTGACACACATAGCGATTGTTGTGGACGACTATGACAAAGCAATAGAATTTTACACACAAAAATTAAATTTCACTTTATTAGAAGACACTATACTTTCTGATACAAAACGTTGGGTTTTAGTTAGACCCAAAGGAGCAAATGAATGTTCTTTATTATTAGCCAAAGGAGCAAATGAGGAACAAAAAAGCAGAATTGGAAACCAAACAGGTGGACGAGTTTTCCTATTTTTGCATACTGACAATTTTAAAAGAGACTATCAAAACCTAATTGACAACAATATAAAAATTGTTAGAGAACCAAGTTTTGAAGCCTATGGAACAGTTGCTGTTTTTGAAGATTTATATGGTAATCTTTGGGATTTAATTGAACCTAAAAAAACGGAGGAACATTTTTATTCGACAGGAATTTTAAAAATAAAAGATTCGACAAAAACTGACTTCACTATTTTCCAACTCAAAAATTTACGAGATCAGACACTTTTGGAAAGTGGAAATGTTTCATTTGACATAAAACAATTGAAAGATGATCCAACAAAAATAATTCTTTGGGAATGCTTTAAAAACGAACAGTCATTTAACGACCATTTAAGCTCAAAACATCTTCAAGATTTCATAAAACTTGACTTAGTAGAACTTGAAAATGGTTACATAACAGACAATATTGAATAAACAACGAACCACCAACATCGGTTTGGCAATATGGTGGCTGAAGTGCTTCTATGAAACATTTGTACAAGGTTCAACAGCAGTAATTCTATTGAACTTTTGTGCTAAAAATCCGCCACATCGGCAAGCCAAACGTTATTAGTAATGCTATGAAGACAACAGATTCTAATAATTTCAATTCACATACCTAAAAAGAAAACCAAATGAAGATTGTAAAAGTTACCTACACCACCACAGCAGAATATGCTGAGCAAAATCAAGCTAACATTAAAACAGTAATGAACGATTTGCAGAAGCTAAATCATCAAGGCATTAGTTAAAACGCTTGTTTATGAGCTGACAATAAAACATTTATTTCTACTGCATTTTTCAAATCTGAAGAAGACCAGAAATTACTGAATGAGTTACCTTCATTCCAAAACTTTCAAACACAGCTCAAAGTAAGCGGTTTGGAATCTCCACCAAGGCAAGAACTATTATCATTAGTTGGTTCGTCAAACAATATTTTCAACACTTAAAATAATCAGAGAATGAAATACGAAATCGGAACAAAAGAAAAACCCATGGCAATAAAAACGCCACCACTGACAAGTGAATACACGATGCATGTGGACGAAAAAGATGGTAAAGAAGTTTTAGTTTGCACTGTAGGTAAAACGGTATTGCTTTACGACATACGCTGCTTAGATGACCTTCAAGCAATGCTTAAAAAACATGGAGATTGGATGGAACTTGGCAGCGCAGACGAACAAAAACCTGCAAAGGAAGGAACTGTTGAAGCGTGGGGGCGTTCTGATAAAAATCCAGTTGGCGGTTGGTATGGACTGAAAAAAGGATTTCGTGGACGCTTCGGGATGTATATTCCACCATTAATGGAAAAACTTGGACTTGCAGAAGTAACACACGAAGCAAAGGGAAATAAAATGAAAGCAAAGTAAGAGCGGACGAAAAAGCACTATTGGTAATAGCTAGAGTTTCGTTGCGTGCGCAGCACGAACAATGAAACTCCTGTTGAATCCTTGGATAAACTCAGGACAGGCTCACCGAATACCTGTCGTTAACACTATGGAGTTATCGTAAAGTTTGAAGAGAGAATAGTAAGAGGATTTATAGTCCTCTTTTTTTTGGAGTAGTTTCTGGAGGTTTTTTTTGTAATTGATGAAGGTCAGGCGAATGCTTTTGCGGCCAAATTTTTCCCACATCTTGAAATGTCGCAGATTCAAATTACCAATAAATTGAGTCCAAAGATTTTGGTGGTGACCCCACACAAAGGATTGTCTTGGCAATTTCATCATTACAGATTCGAAATATGGAAAGTAATAGGCGGAAGCAATACTGATGAAGAAGGCGAGATTCAAGAACTTGAACTGGGAAATTTTATCTAATTGGATAAAGGAGGGTGTCACCGTTTAATTGGTCTAGATTCTTGGTGAATTGTAGTCAAAATTTGGTAAGATACTGATTCTAAAAAAACTTCAAATAAATAT
>CAIOTL010000067.1 GCA_903861155.1 uncultured Bacteroidota bacterium | reverse complement strand
GCCTTTGTACATCAAATCCTTGTTGTAGATTTGTTTCAAAATCCACCAAACGGTTTCCATATACTTGGATTTGTAGGTGATGTAGGGATCTTCCATATCGACCCAATAGCCCATTTTTTCGGTCAAATCGTTCCACACATCGGTGTAACGCATCACGGTTTTTTTGCAAGCTTCGTTGTATTCGGCTACTGAAATGGTTTTTCCAATGTCTTCTTTGGTAATGCCTAATGCGGCTTCAGTGCCTAATTCCACTGGCAATCCATGCGTATCCCAACCTGCTTTACGCTTTACTTGGAATCCTTTTTGAGTTTTATAACGGCAAAATATATCTTTAATCGCACGCGCCATCACGTGGTGAATTCCTGGCAATCCATTTGCCGAAGGAGGCCCTTCAAAAAACACGAATGGTGGGTTGCCTTCACGAGTGGTCACACTCTTCTCGAAAATGTTTTCTTTTTTCCAAAAATCAAGTACTTCCGACGCCACTGTAGGCAAGTTAAGTCCTTTGTATTCAGTAAATTTTATGCTCATTTTATCCTTTTCTTAAATCGTGGTGCGAAAGTAATAAAATTATGTTGAAAGTCGAAAGTCGAAGGTCGAAAGTTATTGATTTGAACCGTTTTTGTTTGTTGTTTTGTGGTATTTTCCAACAAATTTAAAGGAAGCTATGATTTCATCGCGGTATATTGGTTTTTGCACAGCCAATTTTGATTTTATTATTGCTCTTTTGCGTTGCTCCCGTTGGCAACTTCTAGGTCAGAAGACTTTCGAAGAGTGAACTATATTTATACGTATTACCTTATAATATTTATTTTGCGTATCTGTTTTTTATTTATCTCAAAGATAATCACTTGTTCTGTTTTTTCAATACTCCCATTTCGTCCATAAATATATTCCTGAACTATAACCTTATTATCAAAAGTAATCGTTTTTAATATTTCGGCTCGAAGATTAGGTGATTTCTCGAAAAGGTTGATATACATCTTCCTACATTCTTCGATACCATCAATTAATATTTTGTTGTTTGAAAAGTCAATTATTCTAATATCATCACTAAAAACGGACATCATACTATCAATATCTCTATCGTCGAAAGCTCGCATTTGTCTCTCTATAATTTGTTCTATTGTCATTTTAATTTTTCTGATTTTATCATTACTAACCGATTAAATTTTTTAAGATTAAGGGTTGTTTTTTCAATTTTATCCTTTCTTAAATCGTGGTGCGAAAGTAAGGAATTTAAGTAAATAGGCAAAAGGCAAAAGGCAAAAGTTATTAGATTTAGGAAAAAACGGCTGCTAAAACTTCTAATGATTTTGGTTTTCTGAAACCGTCAAGATGAAAAGAAAAATAGTCGATTAGAATTTTCAAGACGATTTGCCTTTCGATAATGTGGAAGATTTTCTGGTCGTTGTCGAATTTCAAAGGAATGAGTTTTTTGAAGAGATTCGTTTCGTGTTCGGTGAGTGAACCGATGCCGTGAAATGGGGTGAAAACGCCTTCGTTGACATCGAAAAAAGGAAATTCAATTTCGGAAATATCAGGATAAAAACCAAGATATTTGGTGATTTCCAGCATTAAAATCAGGTGAAAATTAGCAGTTTCATCGTGAGTATCAAGCCAAAGCAGCGCCGTTTCCAAAAAGGAGAAAAGATATTCGTTTTTTTCTTCTTCGTGAATGGAATGGTGCAAGATTTCGGAAATAAACATCACGATCGTGCTTTTGAAAACATTCGAATGAATGGTTTGAAAAGGTATAGCAATTTTGATTTCCTTGAAATTCTCTAAAGTTCCCTTATTCTTATGAACGGCTTCGATTTCGAGTAGGGTCAGCGGCTGGAAATAAGCTATTTTCTGATTGGATTTTCGCGAAGAAAAAGCATCACGAACGAAATAAGATTTTAATCCGTTAGATTGGGTAAGGCATTTTACAATCAAGCTTTTCTCTTGGTATTTGAGGGAAGAAATAACTATAGCTTTGGTTTTGACTTGCATTTTTAGATTTAGATTTCCCCTTCGACTGCGCTCAGAGTGACGTTTCGGAATACATTTCTCTGCAATCTGAAAGCTGTCATCTGCATTTATCGAATTATCATTACTTTTTTGACTTTAGTTTCCGAGCCATCCTGTGAGGCAACAAAAATCATGTATACGCCCGAAGCTACTTTGTATTTCCCGAAGGCAGTGGTGTCCCATTCTATTGTTCCCCCTTCTGAAGTGGTTTCGTAAACCAGATTTCCTTCAATATCGGTGATTTTTATGTTAGCTTTATCCAATAATCCTGCAATTTTTACAGTTCCTGTATATTCTGGCCGCACTGGATTTGGATACACATATACATTGCTTAAATCATTTTTGGCCGCAGTAGCAATTCCCTTGAAGGAAATCAAGCCTTTGTCTGTGGCAATGAAAACTTCTCCGGTGGTACTATTGATTTCGATATCATTGATAACGTTACTTGGCAATGGTGAATTACTTATCGTAAAATGATAGATAGTTTGTTGACCATTTGGCGAGACTAAAAATACTCCCGAATCAGCCGTACCTATCCATTTATTATTGGCTCCATCGACAACAATATCGGTAATAAATTGTCCGTACATCAATTCCTGCGGAAGATTATTGTCTATAATAATTATGGAATTGGTATTCAATTGAGCATCGGTGAGGAAACTGCCAACGTTTGGCAAAATCCGCAATCCTCCCGTGGTACCTATCCAGAGTTGGCCGTTGTTGTCTACTGCGACTGCCCGGGCGTCATAAATGGGTAAATTCCCCGTGTCAGTTCCGTCAGTTATTTTTTTGAATGTATTGATGCTTTCGTTGAAACCAATGATGCCATCCCTGTTTGTTGTCATCCATTTTGTTCCATTTTTATCGATTGCAATTCTCCCGAAGCTAACACTTTCACTCAAAACCAGAATATTATCCATCGAAAAACTTTGCCATTGTCCGCTTGAGTTCAAGGATTTCAATCCTTTTTTTATTCTGCTATTGGTAACCCAAAGAGTTCCGGATTTATCGAATGCAGCTCCGTTTATTCTAACATCGAAGTAACTTGGACCAACAAAAGTCAAAGTCTCCAGCCCACTATTGGCTTGATTATACAATAATGTAGGCACATCATCTACAATTTTTAATAAACCCGAAAAAAAGGAACTGGCATAAACCTCGTTTTCATTATTGGGATTGACGGTAATTCTGGCTATTGCTTTTGCCCCCAAAACTTTTCCGTAAGGAATATTCAACCATCCTGTTGCGCTGTATTTGCTTATCCCAAAAGTGTTTGGATTATTTCCAATATAGGTATAGGGGTTATAGTCGGAGGAATACCCTCCAAATACGGTCCAGAGTGAAGTTGAAGTGGCCTGAAGCGCAAATACATTATTTCTCAAAGGTCCCTCTGGCGTACTATTTTCAAAAACAGAATAATTGGAAATCGTTGTGGTTATCAGTCCATCTTCATTTGTTCCAATGTATATAACATCGTCAATGCTTGCCGCACAGGAAAACCTGGAATTAGTTCCCGCGATTTGGCTACTATTTATCTGACGTACTAGTGACAATTGGTTATTGTAAACATACACGCTACTTGGCGTTGTTACAATTAAATAAATACCCGTCACCCTCATATCGACCGAAGGTTGCGAAAGGGCTAAAAACCCTGTGAAAGTATTGGAATTTACAACGTATTTATTGATGTAACCTGAAGAATTGATTGCAATAAGTTCTGTGCCGAAAGCCTCAATGCTTGTCCAACTTCCTTCAGCAATCAAAGTCCATTGGTTAAAATCGACCAGGTTTTTATTTGTGATATCTGCTTTTTTAATACCGTGGTTTGTAGCCGCGAAGATATATCCATTGTACACCGTGGTTTGCGTTACGATTGTTTGCGTTCCATTGTCGCCAATAAAATAAGTGTCGCCAAACTGCATTGTTGCCAAATTGAATTGAACTATTCCAAAATCACAGGAAACATAAACAATTCCTTCGTACTCCATAAAATGGTTAACTTTTTTTATGTTTGCAGGAAGTTGCTTACTGATAATGTCAACCACGTTTAGCATACTGCCATCGGCATCGTTTATCACGATTATCAATCCATTTTCATATCCCACAAGTGTTTTATTTGATGAGACGCTGTAATATATCGAAGAAATCGTTTGACCTGAAAGTCCATCGATTGTGTTGGTTGTTTTAATTTCGTTCGTGGCAATTTTTTTAGTAAACAACGCATTTTCCGAAGCCGCAAAAATGGATTTTGGTGATACTGATAAATCCTTGATATCATTATAGGAAAAATAACCTTTCCACAGCAGGTTGTTCTGGGCAAAACCCGTTTGTATCAAAGTAAAAAGTACAAAATATAAAAGTCTCTTTTTCATTATTGGTATAAATAGGATTTCGCAAATATAATACAAACGAAAGTAACGGAATTTTGTTATATTAAAAATGCCCCCAATCAAGACGAAAGGAGGCATTTTATTTTAATTTAAAAGGTTATACCACTCCTTGAGCGATCATGGCATCGGCAACTTTTACAAATCCAGCAATGTTAGCTCCTTTTACATAGTCAACATAACCCGATGCATCGGAACCATATTTTACGCATGAAGCATGAATATTAAGCATAATCTCTTTTAATTTTTCGTCAACTTCTTCCGAAGTCCAACTTAATCTTAATGAGTTTTGCGACATTTCAAGTCCCGAAGTTGCGACTCCACCAGCATTGGAGGCTTTCCCTGGAGAAAACAACAATTTTGCTTTTTGGAAAACAATCACGGCATCGGGAGTGGTAGGCATGTTGGCACCTTCGGCCACACAAATACAACCATTGGCAACAAGTGCTTTTGCTTCGTCTTCGTTCAACTCATTTTGAGTGGCGCAAGGCAATGCAATATCGCATTTAATTTCCCATGGACGTTTCCCTGCGACGTATTTTGCTTTTGGATATTTCGAAAGATAATCACTAATTCTTCCTCTAAATTCGTTTTTAATTTCCATTATGTAGGCCAATTTATCCGAATCTATTCCGTCTGCATCGTAAATATATCCTGCGGAGTCAGACATTGTTACTACTTTCCCTCCTAATTGGATTGCCTTCTCCGCAGCATATTGCGCCACGTTTCCCGAACCCGATACAACGACTGATTTCCCTGAAAAACTATTTCCTTTTGTAGCCAACATACTTTGTGCAAAATAAACTGCGCCATATCCTGTTGCTTCTGGCCTAACTAATGACCCTCCAAAAGAAATTCCCTTTCCGGTCAAAACGCCCGTGAATTCGTTTCTTAATCTTTTGTATTGACCAAACATATAACCAACTTCTCTCCCTCCAACACCAATGTCTCCGGCTGGAACGTCAGTATTTGCTCCAATGTGTTTGGATAATTCGGTCATAAACGCTTGACAAAAACGCATTACTTCATTTTCGGATTTTCCTTTCGGATCAAAATCAGCGCCTCCTTTTCCACCACCCATAGGCAAAGTTGTCAAACTGTTTTTAAAAGTTTGCTCGAAAGCAAGAAATTTCAAAATACTCAAATTTACCGAAGGATGAAAACGAATTCCTCCTTTGTATGGCCCGATGGCTGAATTCATCTGGATTCGGTATCCTCTATTTATCTGAGTTTCTCCTTTATCATCAATCCAAACAACTCGAAAAATAATGATTCGATCTGACTCGACCATTCTTTCCAAAAGCATCTTGTTTTGGTATTTTTTATTTTCTTCGATAAAAGGAATTACTGTTTCAGCAACTTCCAAAACCGCTTGCATAAACTCCGGCTCGTTGGGGTTTTTCTTCGCAACCGCTTCAAAAAAAGTAGTAATGCTTTGTGACATGATTATAAGATTATTAACGTTTAAGAAAACGTTTTCGTTAGTATGTACAAATATACATTATATAAGAATATTAATATTTAATTTTGAAATTTCTTCATGCGCTTTTTATACGTTTTGTAAATGTTGAAATGATTTTATTTAAAACCAATAGAATTGGTACAAAAAAACAATAAACCTTACGTTTTGTTTATATAATTTTAATAATATTTACCGTTTATATATATTTGTTTATATACACTTCGTAATGATTGATGTTTTTATATATTTGTAAAAAAGTACTTTAGCGAAATGGCTTCAAAATCTTTAATATTATTCTGTTTCCTCTTTTTTGGAATTTCGAATCAGGCAAATGCCCAATTTGGATTTTCTCATGAAATTGGGGTTATTGTGGGTCCTGTGGCTTTTCAATCGGATTATGGGGTGAGACACGATTTATCAACGAATGCGGGTAATACTGGATACGGAATTGGCATTATTCACTATTTAAATTTTTCATACAAGGCAGATTGTAATTGCTATACTCCCGAGACTTATTTTAACGATCACTTTAAATTAAGAAGTGAATTGTCCTACAACAAAACGGAGCTTAGGAATTTTGGAAAATGGGTTGCTCCAGATAAAACAGGACTCGGTGCAGATCAATTGCGGGCAATGAGAGGAAGCACTTCCGTTACCAATATAGGAATGCAACTAGAATATTTCCCTTGGAGCATTCGCGACTTTACCTCAAGAATTGAAAGCTGGGGTCCATTTATCAGTCTTGGTGGACAATTTAGCTTTTATAGTCCAAAAGCTTGGTCAACAATGGGGCCTCTGGGAACACCCTTGACTACATTTCCTAAATATTTAGTTCCCTCAGATGGAAGTCCCATGGGACTTTCTTCCGAAGGAGGTACGGTTTGGTCTATTGTTTCAAGTGTGGGAACCCGCTATAAACTCGCTCCTTTATCTGATTTGATGGTCGATTTAAGATGGCAGTATTATTTTTCGGATTGGGTTGACGGCAATAATCCGAATAAACAACTTTTCAAGGAAAACAAATCAAATGATTGGCTTGTCTGGTTCAATGTTGGATATATCTATTATTTACAATAGTAGAAATAGAACTAATGTCACTAAAACCATAAAAAAATTAGAAATTTACTCATAATTTATAGGGCTTTAACCTTTTAAATTATACCGAATTGCGACAAATTGAACCTATAAAAATTTTCGAATACCCATCATAATTCCAATGTGTAACCCTTCGTGGAAATAATTGAAAGCCATTGCATCTTCGACATTTTTTAAAACAAAGCCCGTTGAGGTTGGATATTCTAGGTAGTTTTTGAAAACTTTATTGTCGAAATCCACCTTGGTTTTGTCGATGGTTTTAAACAATAAAGACTTGATTTCATTTACCTCGGCCTGCAATACTTTACGTTCTGGTCTGGTTCCTTTTTTGTATTTTTCGACCATTTCGTCCGAAATTATCATTGGCAAACCCGATAATTTGTAAACCAGCATTTGCTGAACCACTATAATGTGGGCGATGTTCCAAATTAAATTGTTGTTAAAACCTTCGGGAATGGCGTTGAGTTCTTCCAAAGTATATTTTTCTAAAAATTGGGACAGTATTTTTCTGCTTGTTCTGGTGATGTCGAATGTTTGTTGCATTTTTTAAATTTTTGATAAAAATAATCATTTTCCACGCCAAATGAATTTTCTTTGCACAAAGAAATTGCAGTTTATGAACAAAATATATTATCTCGCTTCCTGTGATACTTGCCGGAAAATCATAAAATCATTGCCAAAAGGTCATAATTTGGTCTTTCACGACATCAAACAAAACCCCATCACGGTTGAAGAATTAGAAGAAATGTTCCAACTTTCAGGAAGTTACGAAGCGCTTTTCAGCAAAAAAGCACAACTTTACAAATCGATGGATTTAAAAAATAAACCCCTGACCGAAACTGATTTCAAGAACTACATTCTGGAACATTACACTTTCCTGAGTCGTCCAGTTTTTATTCTTGACGGCAAAATTTACATTGGCAACAGCCAGCAAAATATGCTTCAGGTAATGAAAGCTCTGAATGGTTTGTAGCATTTCAGACTGAAAACTGAGACTGAAAACTGCAAACTTTTCCTTATATTTGAACTCTTTTAGAAAATGATATGATACAATCAATGACCGGATTTGGCAAAGCGACTTTACAAATGCCAACCAAAAAAATAACCGTAGAAGTAAAATCCCTGAACAGTAAAGGTTTGGATTTAGGCGTGCGAATGCCTTCGACCTATCGCGAAATGGAATTGGGTTTACGCAACCAAATCGCCTTAAAACTCGAAAGAGGAAAAGTAGATTTCTCCATTTTTATCGAAAGTACCGCCGAACAAACTTCCACGAAAGTGAATGTGCCCATCGTGAAAGCCTACATCGAACAATTAAGAGCCGTTTATGCCAATGCCGACGAAACCGAATTGATGAAAATGGCCGTCAGAATGCCCGACACTATGAAAACTGAACGGGAAGAAATCGACGAAAATGACTGGGTACAAATCCAAACCGTTATCGAAGAAGCTTTGAAAAATATATTGAATTTTCGTAAGGACGAAGGTGCTTCTTTGGAAAAAGAATTCCAGTTGCGAATAGGCAATATTCGTCAATATATGAACGACGCTTTGGCTCTTGATCCAGAACGTGTTCAGGCGATAAAAGACCGTTTGCAAACTGCGATTGCTGAGTTAAAAGTCAACGTTGACGAAAATCGTTTTGAGCAGGAATTGATATATTATCTCGAAAAACTGGACATCACTGAAGAGAAAGTTCGTTTGACAAATCACCTGGATTATTTCCTAGAAACCATCAACGGAACAGAAGCCAATGGTAGAAAATTAGGTTTTATCACTCAAGAAATGGGACGTGAAATCAACACAATGGGTTCAAAATCGAATCACGCTCAAATGCAAAAATTAGTAGTGATGATGAAGGATGAATTGGAGAAGATTAAGGAACAGGTTTTGAATGTGCTTTAGATTTTAAACTACAAATGAATTTAAATATAAAGAAATCTGATATCGAAAAACTAATTGAAGTAAAGAAAGGAGACAAATTTCTCAACCACTTTTTTACGGTGATAAAACATGACCGAAGGCCATCAGGAGAAATTGAAAAAACTGAAATAAAAGTTTGGAAATTTAATTTATGTGTTGCAATATTTTATCAAATTTTCATTTTTCACTTTAATTCAAATAATGATCTAACAACTATTTCATCAAAGTTAAATTCTTTCTGAAAATTAATTTATTGATTATTTTTTGTGTTTTTGACTTTTCTTTTTATAAATATTGATTTTGTTAAAATTACACTTTTTGGATTTCTCGTTTTAGCTTTGTTATATTTAGTTTTAATATCAATTTTCATTTTGATGTCTTTTAAAATGTATCGTTATGAAAAAAAGGAACAGCTCAAAGTTATTTTTGAAACATTAAAAGTTATTAAAGAAAAAAGCGTCGGTTCACACCAAAACAACAATCAATGAAAAAAGGAAAATTAATAGTGTTTTCGGCGCCGTCAGGATCGGGCAAAACCACCATCGTTAGGCATTTATTAGGAAAAGAAGACTTGAATTTAGAGTTTTCGATTTCGGCAGCAACACGACCAGCTCGTGGCGAGGAAGTAAATGGAAAAGATTATTATTTTATGTCTTTAGAAGATTTTAAAAAGCACATCAAAAACGATGATTTTGTAGAATGGGAAGAAGTGTACCGTGATAATTTTTACGGAACGCTAAAAAGTGAAGTGGAACGTATTTGGGCAAAAGGAAAAAATGTGATTTTTGATATTGACGTTTCTGGCGGATTGCGAATTAAACACAAGTTTCCGGAAGAAACCTTGGCTGTTTTTGTGAAACCTCCAAGTGTGGATGAACTCAAAAGAAGACTCAAGGAACGCTCTACCGAAAGTGATGACAAAATCAATATGCGCATTGCAAAAGCTTCAGTAGAACTCGCAACCGCACCACAATTTGACAAAATTATCAAGAATTATGATTTAGATACTGCCAAAGAAGACGCGTATCAATTGGTAAAGGAGTTTGTAAACAAGTGAGAAGTGAATCGTGAGAAGTGAATACCTACTTCTCACAATTCACTTCTCACAATTCACTAAAATGAAATGAAAATCGGACTTTATTTCGGAACCTTCAACCCCATCCACATTGGGCACCTGATTATTGCCAATCATTTCGCGGAATATTCAGGTTTAGATCAGATTTGGATGGTCTTGACACCGCACAATCCGTTAAAAAATAAAGACACTTTATTAGATGATTATCAACGCTTGCAATTGGTTTTTTTGGCCACTGAAGATTACCCAAAAATTAAACCTTCGGACATTGAATTTAAGTTATCGCAGCCCAATTATACGGTAAATACACTGGCACATTTACAGGAAAAATTTCCGCAACATGAGTTTTCATTGATTATGGGTGAAGACAATTTGAAGTCTTTCCACAAATGGAAAAATCACGAGGTAATTTTGAAAAATCACGAAATTTACGTGTATCCCCGTATTTCATCAGAATTAGAAAATTCTATTTATAAAAACAATCCCAACATCCATATAATTGATGCACCAATTGTAGAAATTTCATCGACATTTATTCGTGAAAACATCAAAACCAAGAAGAATGTTCGTCCGCTTTTACCTGAAAAAGTTTGGGAATATCTCGACCACAATAATTTATACAAAAAGTAACCTCTAAATACTTTTTGTATAAATTATTTATCACAAACTTGTGGTAAATAGACTTCGTTACTAACCTATTCAACCTAATTTTGTACCAATAAAAAAAGTTATGAGAAAAATTGCAATTTTTGTCGTTTTAGCATTAACAACTGTCAGTTGCATAACTGCAACTGCGCAAAAACAAAATAAAAAAGTTATGAAAAAAGTATTATTTGTTCTTACTAGTCATGATAAACTAGGAGACACCGGAGAAAAAACAGGATATTGGACTGAAGAATTTGCAGCTCCCTATTATGAATTAGCCGATAAAGGCGTTCAAATTGATATTGCCACGCCACTGGGTGGACAACCTCCAGTAGATCCAAAAAGTGATAATCCCTCTGCTGCAACAGGAGACACCAAACGACTTGATAAAGACACCGAAGTATTGGCAAAACTGAAAAACACCAAAAAATTATCCGAAGTGAATCAAGCTGATTATGATGCTGTTTTTTACCCAGGAGGTCACGGTCCACTTTGGGATTTGGCGACAGACAAAACATCAGGTGCATTAATTGAAGCGTTTTATACTCATAATAAGCCTGTAGCATTTGTTTGTCATTCGCCAGCCGTGTTGAAAAACGTAAAAGTAAATGGAGAATTTTTAGTTAAAGGGAAAAATGTAACTGGTTTTTCAAATACCGAAGAAGCTGCAGTTGGCTTAACTGATATTGTTCCTTTTTTATTGGAAGATGCTTTACAAGCAAAGGGAGCAACCTATTCAAAAGTGGCAGATTGGCATCCTTATGCGGTTGAAGATGGACTATTGATTACAGGTCAAAATCCAGCTTCATCTAAACTAGTAGCTGAAAAATTATTACACCAATTAAACGCTAAAAAATAAAACGATGTTAAATTTTGAATTATATAATCCTACCAACCTAGTTTTTGGAAAAGGACAAATAGAAAAATTAGCTTCGCTAGTTCCAGAAAATGCTAAAATCCTTCTCGCTTATGGAGGTGGAAGCATTTTTAAAAATGGAATTCACGAACAAGTTCAAAACAGTTTAAAGGGTTTTGATATAATTGAATTCAGCGGTATTGAACCCAACCCACATTTTGAAACTTTGATGAAAGCGGTTGCAATTATTAAAGAACAAAAAATTGATTTCATCATAGCTGTTGGTGGTGGTTCAGTAATTGATGGCGTGAAATTTATTTCAGCTGCCGTGAATTTTGATGGAAATCCAATAGATATTTTACAAAAACATTTATTGATCAAAGAAAACGCTGTGCCTTTCGGAGCTGTTTTGACTTTACCTGCAACTGGTAGCGAGATGAACTCAGGAGGAGTTGTAACTATTGAATCTACACAGGAAAAATTAGCTTTTGGCGGAAGCGCTTTATTTCCAAAATTTTCTATTTGCGATCCAACAGTAATCGAATCTTTGCCAAAAAGACAATTACAAAATGGAGTTGTAGATGCTTATACACACGTTATGGAGCAATATTTAACTTATCCGCACGATGGCTATCTTCAAGATCGAATTGCTGAGAGTATTTTGCAAACTTTGATTCAACTAGGACCAAGCGTTGTTGAAAAACCTACTGATTATGCATTGGCTTCCAATTTTATGTGGAGTTGCACGATGGCTTTAAACGGATTAATTCAAAAAGGAGTTCCTTCTGATTGGGCAACGCACATGATTGGACATGAATTGACCGCATTATACGGAATTGATCACGCCAGGACTTTGGCAATTATAGGTCCCAATTTGTATCGTGTGATGTTCGAAACTAAAAAAGGAAAATTAGCACAATATGGAAAACGGGTTTTTAATTTAACCGGAAGTGACGACGAAATTGCTAATGAAGCGATTAATAAAACCGTTGAATTTTTCCATACAATGGGAATGCAAACTAAATTGTCTGAATGTACCGAAGATTATGCAAAAACAGCAGATTTTATTGTCAATCGCTTTGAGGAAAGAGGTTGGAAAGGATTAGGAGAAAAACAAAAAATCACATTAGACAAAGTAAAAGCTATCGTTGAATTGAGTTATTAAGTTCAATAAACTTAATTTACATAAAAACAAAAGGCGCTCCGATACTAACTTTAAGAACGCCTTTTTTTCAAAATACTAAAAAAACTAACTAATTCAACCTTATTTTTTCTTTAAAAAACTAATTTATAATAACTTACAACGAATAAAAAATATATATATTGTATTGAAAACAATATATATATTTTTTATTCGTTGTATTTTTTTGACAATGCTATTCTGATTCTTT
>CAIOTL010000066.1 GCA_903861155.1 uncultured Bacteroidota bacterium | reverse complement strand
TTCCTTTAGCTATTGATTTGTTCCAGTTTCAATCCTATGCCTTTTTCTATATCTTGATTCACTTTTTTTCCTAAAATTTCATTAAAATATTTGGGATGTAAGCCAAAACCAGGTCTTATGGAGCGAACATTTTTTTCTGTAATTACATCCCCTTCTTTCATATCCTCGACCACATATAAGGAACGAGAAAAATCTTTTCCTTTAGCCTGCTTTTCGGTAAGGGCATAATCCACCTTTCCAATAGCTTGTTCTGCCTCACGTACTGCTTGAACCAATGCCGTAAACTCGGCCTCATTCATTGAAAAAGAGGCGTCAGGACCACCAATGGAACGATCCAAAATAAAATGTTTTTCTATGATTTTAGCGCCAAAAACTGTAGCAACAATGGGCACTGTAGCTCCCATAGTATGATCAGACAAACCACTTATTACATCAAACCGTTCTGCTAAATCCTTAACCATACACATATTGGCTTCCTCTATTGGAGCGGGATAACTAGACGTGCATTTCAATAAGGCAATATCATTATTCCCCATTCTTCTGCAAGCATCTAAGGCCAATTGAATGTCTTCTTGCTCTGCAATACCTGTCGATAAAATAACCGGTTTCCCTTTGGAAGCTACATATTCAATTAAAGGTATATCTGTAATTTCAAAAGAAGCAATTTTATAAGCCGGCACATTTAATGTTTCCAAAAAATCAACCGCTGTTTTATCAAATGGCGAAGAAAAACAAACCAAACCTTCTTCTTTGGCTACTCTAAACAGTTCTTCATGCCATTCCCATGGAGTGTAAGCTTGCTTGTATAAATCATGTAAATATTGGCCATCCCATAGCGTACCTTGACTTATTTTAAAATCATCTTTTTTAGAATCAAGAGTTATGGTGTCTGCCGTAAACGTTTGGAATTTAATACAATTGGCACCCGTACGTTTTGCTGCTCTAATCGTTTCAATAGCCGTCTCTATGCTACCATTATGGTTTGCAGATAATTCTGCAATGATAAAACTTGGATGCCCTTCTCCAATATAGGTTCCGCCAATACAAATTTCTTTCATAATTTTATTGTATATATTCATTAAAGCCTTTATATAATTTTTTGCCAATAGCAGTTTCTGTATAATCCGAAATTGGAAGCCCCAACTTATCTTCTATAGACCATTCTACATCTTTGAAGTCGAATAAGTGTCTAAAACGAACAGTACTCGAAAACCTTGGATTTATTTCAAAAATAACAGGCCCTTTTGACGTAAGTCTCAATTGAACATTAATACTTCCTGTCAAATCGAGTTTTTCGGCTACCTCATGAAGCAATTTATCTATCTCTTTATTTTCAATAACTTCTCCATAACCAGTAAAACCTCCCATCAATTCCCTTTTCAAAATAATAGACCGGATAAGGCCACTTTTACTTCTAAATACACCACAAGTATATTCTCCCTTACCTCCATCCAAAAATTCTTGAACAATAAAATCAGAATTCCCTTTTTTTAGGGAAGCAAAAGTTTCATTATCCCTAACGATACTTACATTCGAACTTCCTGAACCCGTCCTTGATTTCATTATTACAGGAAATTTTTCAACGATATCTATAGCAGCAACCGAATGGGTTATTGGAAAAGGAAGATTCTCTTTTTTTAGAAAATCGGCTGTATTTAATTTGTCAAATCCAACTTCAAGCGCTTTCGCTGAAGCTAAAATCAATTCAGCTGTACCTATTTTGCTTATATTCCCTTTTGAAAAAAATCGCAACTCTGGTTCCGAAATAGGAATAATAAAATCAATATTCTTTTCCTCCACAATTTTTTCCAAATTACTGATATAATTTGGGTCTTTACAAGGCAATCCCAAAAAGAAATTAGAATAAATAAATTTTGCTGCATTTTTGTCTGAAATATCGCAACCATATAAAGTATTTACTAAACTATATTCATTAAGTATCTTCCCGACACTTTGACCTATATCTCCTCCACAGCCTGTAACCAGAATATTCAGTTTCTCTTTTATCATAAAATTTTAAGTGAAATAATTATTTATTAGCCTATTTTTTCCCCTGTTTAAAATCAAATATAATACAAAAAATTCATCGAAAACAATATTATTTTATCGTTGCAAAATTTTGGATGAATAGCCGATTTTGGATTCAAATAATTGTATTTCTTCGAGTAATTTTGAAGTATTATAAGGCGTTGCTTTGATTTCAAAACTTTTATCGGCGGTATCAATTACCAACCAATACGCTTGTCCGCCTTTCTGTCTTGACTGCCCAACAGACCCACAATTTATTAAAGTACTATGCGAACATTGATGTGAAAAAGCGTAATGAGAATGTCCAATTAATACAAAATCATGTGTGCTCGAATTGCATTTTTCCAATTGCTCCAAAGTAGCATCTGGGTAAATGTATTCATCTAAACTTGATGGACTGCCATGGTTCATTTGAAAAGTAACAGCATCAATTACAATTGATTTTTGCTCTGGCAAAGCAAACAACCACTCTTGCGTTTTGTAATCAATATTTTTTAATGCTTGTTCATGTCCCCGCCCATATTTTTCTTTCAAAACTTCGGGATCAATCTTATTTTCTTTTAAATCCTGAAGTAATACCTCATGATTTCCTTTTATGATTTCATAATCCCATTCAGAAAGCATATTCAACACCAATTCCGGATGATAATAATACCCTACGATGTCCCCTAATACCAATAATTTTTCTATTCCTTCTTTTTTAGCTGTTTTCAAAACAGCTTCTAAAGCATAATGATTCCCGTGAATGTCTGAAATTATACCAACTTTCATATGTAATAATTAATTTCATTAAATATTCTCTGTGCAGCATCTTTAGCTGGTATTAGTTTATTGTCATCCTTAAGGGATTTAAAATAATCTTGCTTAGGAAAAGCATTTACCCTAATGCTCTCCTGCATGCCAGTATCCAAAACTCCAGGATCTATACTATAAAATGAGAGGTCGCTATTTTCTTTGTATTCTTCTTCCAAAACCTTAAAAAATAACTTCATGTATGCTTTTGCAGCGCCATATAATGACCAATACGGAATTGGATTATTCCCCGCCCCTGAAGAAATATTAACTAATACAGATCTATTTTTAGGAAATTCTCCTAATAGGAAATTAATTAAATTGACAGGATATTGAATATTGACATTTATAGAGGTTGCAATATCCAATTCATTAAAACTGCCTATTTTGTCAATAGGTAAAATAATACTTGCATTATTAAAAAAATACAAGTTGGTTTCAGGAGTTATCTTTTTGTCAATAATTCCAAAAATAGAATCTGAAAAAGGTTCCGATAAATCGGTTTTTACAAAAATTAGTTGAGTACCGCTTATCCCCTTGTGCTCCTCATGCAAGGAACGAGAAAGCGAAACAATTAGAGCATTTTCATCCTTTAGCCCAATATCAACAAGTGCTTTTCCGAGTCCTCTATTCGCTCCGGTAATTATGATTATTTTTTTCATTCAATATAATTCGCCCCTTCAATTTTATGTTTTTAAAGGCTCTTTAATTCTTTTTTAAATTAGTATCCAATAAATTTAGAGTGAATAACAACATCGACATATTCCGAATTAAAAAGACACTGTTGCTTTAATACCGCTTCCTTACCGAAACCTAAATTTTCGAGGACAGGATACAACTTTGGTCTCAAATCAAAAGCATAGGTCGATATTTTATGTAATTTCAAATCTTTAAAAGCAACTTGTTCTATCAAGTTTAAAAAAATACCCCAATGTTTTTGAAAATTATCTTTTTCCAAATCGGTATTCATGATAAACGAAATCTCGGCATGTTTATCAGTCCAGTTGATATGCACTAAACCGCCGTAACCAATACAAACTTCATCTTCCAAATAGGAAAACAAAATTTGGCTAGGTCTCTCTTGATCAAAAAGGGTATTGACAATGCTGTTAAAATAATTTTCCTGATCTTCAAGCGTAAGGGGCTTGTTTTGTCTTAAATGATAAATTTGTTCATTCCTCCATTTCATGATCTCAAATCGATCTTCATAGCGGATTGGAATCAATTTATACTTCTCGAATTGGAACAACTGTCGATTTAAACACAAATATTTTTTAAAAAAAGGGGGAGTCATTTATGAAACCGGTTTTATTTACGGATAATTATTTTTTTTCGATTAATTTATCGAATGTTGGATAAAGTTCTTTCAAATTAATCTTACTCTTAAGGTAAATACCTGAAAATTCGGATATAATTTTAAATGATTCCAAACACCCTTTCAAGTAAAAACATCTGTTAAGCAGTTGAAATCTAGTAACATAAATCTTCACAGTTTACTTTTACATTTGAGTTTAATAAGTGTCTGTTCGGTTCCTTCTACAAGAACACTTTTTAATACTCAGTAATAGTATTCTATAACTAATAAGATGTCTTTATTTAAATTTTTAGTATTCGATTAATTAAACTTTTTAATTAATATAACGTTCATCATATTGTTCCAAAAAGCAAAATTTGGACTATTCCCAGTTAATAATGTTCTTAAAAACAGAAGATGATCCTTTAGTAAATTTCTATAAGGAGAATCCCAATACGGTTTTTTAATATCAACCAAGTCAAAACCAATGTTTTTGCAAATATTAATTAATGTGACATCTGATGGTATATAAAAATTAAATTTCGGACTCAACATAGGTAAAGTATTTGTTAGTTTATAAACAATGCTATTAGCATTGGGTGTTGCTAAAAAAACTATTTTACCTCCATTCTTTAAGGAATTAAATGCTAAATCAATAAATTTTATTGGATATGGTAAATGTTGTATCGTTCCTCTGAATACTACTAAATCAAAAAAAGATGTCTCCGTTTCAATATTTTTTGAAAAATCAATTCCAGATAATTTTGCTATTTCCTTGGCATGATCAGATATTTCCATTCCAAATTTAGGGCCAACCCATTGTATCTCTTTAAGAAATTCTCCTGTTGAACAACCAACATCACAAATAGTACCATTAAAATCAACATATTTCTCTAAGAATATCTTTTCTGATTGAAAGGACGATAATCTTTTTAAATCATTTTGATTTCTATTCAGGAAATATTGTTCATCATATAAATACTTAGATTTTTCCATAAACTTGATTAAGTAGGACTATAAAAATTAATCTTTTTTATTTTCCCACAAAACAAAATCTATTCGTTTTGTAAAAAACATTAAATAGTAGTGTAAATCTAAAATATTATTTTGAATAATTGCATTAAAAAGTTGTTTTTTTTAACAACCAAAATATTTGATTATCAGAGTAATACTGTGAATATTTATATAAATTTAATTATATGTATTGAATAAAAAATCATAGGCTAAATTGATTAATTCAGTTGATATAGTAGTTAGTTGTATCAATAAAATATAAATCGGTTTTATTTACGGATAATGATCTTCCTTTCGATTAAATTATCGAGAATTGGATAAAGTTCTTTTACGTTAATTTTACTTCTAAGAGAAATATCGATTAAATCATGATGTCCATCACTTAAATTTAAAAGCCACATCATACCAATGAATGTGTCGCGTATTCCTTTTTGACCACCAATGGTAGGATACAAATCTCTTTTCCCCAATTGTGGTTCACAATTAGGAATTGTATTGATGTAAAAATCATTTCGCTCTATAAGTTCAATTATATCTAAATATCTCATAACTGCTTCTTCCATTGCCGAAAAAGAAATAATATCCTTATTATCTGCTGAGGTATGATATTCAGGGTAGATCCCATACATGGTTCGCATCATAGAACCAACAGGTAAATTGAAACCTGGAGAACAATATTGTCGCTCATCACTGCCACTCGGAAAAAAATCAATTAAATTAAAGTCCTCTTCGGTTTGATTCAAAATTAACTGTGCTGCCCTATCGGCCAAGCAATTTCCTTGTCTGCTCTTTTTATACGTAAAATTCCCAGCGTCACCAATGCACGTAATATTGAAACCGGCAATCATGTTTTTCTTGAAATCCTCACCTTGTTGAGACAATAAACAAATACTACCGATGGTTTCTGGGACAAAGACAAATCGATACGTATATCGTAAATCTTTTCTGTCTTTCAATTTAGAATATATAAATGCAGTAACCAAAGGTCCCGACAATTCATTGTTGGCCAATGAAGGATGACAAATATAGGTTGAGAAAAAAATTTCTTTTTCCGTTTTCCCTTTAATTAGGGCTTCCCCCAAAGTCATAAAACCATTTTCATCCAAAGTTGAATCTATAAAAACCTCATAGGTATCATTCTGATCCAATCCCAAAAATTGCTCATGAGACATACAAAATCCCCATCTTCTTTTATAATACGAAGTCAAATAGGGGATGAGATCTGGCTGGTCGGGAATTGTATAAATATTGTTCTTTATCTCCTCAAAAGTTAAAATACCTGAAAAAGGTTCAGAATAACCCAATAAATGAAGATTGCTATTTGCAAAATCTACAACTATATTTCCCTTACTATCTTTAATCCAAGCCTGCTTTACATTCCATTCTGGCGGTACCGTCCAGTCGAAACATTGGGTTCCTGATGGGACTTCATTAAGTGTAAAATCTACTAATTCAGATAGAATTTTAAACGATTCCCGAACACCATTTCCTGTAAGACTCCTGTTAATTGGCCAAAGTTCGTCAAAATACTCTTCGATTTTTTCTTTCATAGTTAATCTCCTATATAATTTATAATTTA
>CAIOTL010000065.1 GCA_903861155.1 uncultured Bacteroidota bacterium | reverse complement strand
CACAACATACAATATCAAAAATTTTATAGAGAGGTATATTTATTATTTGAAAAAAATGAAACAAAAAATAGCAATGATTTAAAAAGCGAGAAATTTGTAATTAATCTTTTTACAAAGATGTTTTTAGGATTCAAATTTTTCAAATTGAAATCATAAAATTGTTATGAATACTATTCAGATAGAAGTTTCTATTATCATAATCAACTACAACACTGACGAATTGACGATTCAAGCAGTCGAATCGGTATTGAAGTACGTCAAAGATATTTCGTTCGAAATAATTGTAGTCGACAATGATTCCAAAGAAACAAAACTGGCTTCTGCCTTATCGGCATTCCAAAACACTCATTTTTACCCATTGGATAGCAACATTGGTTTTGGGAATGCCAACAACTTTGGTTATTCAAAATCCAAAGGAGATTTTATTTTTCTGCTAAATTCAGATGCTTTTTTAATAGCCGAAGACACTATACCAAGCTTTATTGACTATTTGGAAAACAACAAAAATGTGGGTTGTGTAGGTGGCAATCTAGTTTCTGAAAAGGGGGAAACTAACATTAGTTACGGCAATTTTTTGAGTATAGAAAAAACGCTACACGACTACGGGATAAAAAAGGCTAGAAGCGAACATTTTTATGCTACTTTAGCAACCTCAAGACAGTGTTGTTTTAATGAGCCTACTCCTGTAGATTACTTAACCGCTGCTGCCATAATGCTAAAACGGGAACTAATTGAAAAGTTAGGTTTATTTGATCCTCGTTATTTCATGTATTTTGAAGACATGGATTTGTGTTTTCGATATCAAAAAAACGGCTATTTATGTGTCTTATTACCGGATGTAAAGATAGTGCATATTGGAGGTCAATCAGGGCTTGCCAGTTTTCAGAACAATACTTTTTTAAATAAGCAGATCCAGTATAGTAAATACTTGTTTCTTCAAAATGTCAGCACTTTGCCAACCGCTTATTTTCTGTTTTTGGTGGGTAAAATGGTTTCTATTTATAGAAGAGTAAAACGAAAAATAAAGCGTAAAATGAATGAGTAAATCTAAACGAGTGGCCCTGTATTCGAATACTTGGGATGCCTCAGGAGGAGGAGGTATTGTGTATGTCTTGGCAATTGCAAGAATACTTTCCGAGAACGGATTTGATGTGACTGTTTTTTTTAATGATTCCATTCTATTATCGGAATTGTGCAGTCGGTATGCAACGGAGGGCTTAAAAATTAAGACCCAAAAGAGAACCACTATTCCTTTACTCTCTCAGGTATTTTTTGCATTTAAGGAATGGCTTGACTTTGATATCGTGATACAACAATCCTTGATTGCTCCCCGGGTCACTTTTGTTGGAAATTCGTTTATATTGTGTGATTTTCCAATGGGGAAGATGGAGACGATGAGCGAAAAAATAAGGCTGGAGTTGTGGAAAAATATCATAGTGAATTCAGCATACACGAAGGTTTGGGTGCGAAATTACTGGAAACGGGATGCGAGTGTTTTTTATCCCCCCCTAGAGAGACCAATCCAACTTAACACCAACAGGAATTTGGATATGGTATGCGTAGGAAGGTTTAATAACGGGAAACGCTCTAAACGTCAGGACGTGGTTATTGCCGTTTTCAAAGAATTGATTTCAATGGGCTATAAGGGTATCAATTTGCATTTGATAGGCTATGTTCAGGACCCGGATTATTTGAATCACTTAAAAGGATCCGCACTTGGGTTTCCTATTTTTTTTCATGAAAACTGTACTAATGAAAAAAGGATTACCTTTTTAAATCAATCGGCTCTCTTTATAAGTGCCTGTGGTTATGAAAATAATGAACAGAAAAAACCGATGCTCGTGGAACATTATGGAATTTCGGTGGTGGAAGCTATGGCACAGGGTTGTATTCCTGTCGTGATAGGCAAGGGGGGGCATAAAGAGACGGTGGATCACAACAAAAACGGTTTTCATTGGTTTAACAAAAATGAGCTTAGGAACCATTTAACAACTTTATTAGAGAACAAAAAATTAAGGGAAGAAATGAGTGCTGCCGCGTATTTGAAATCGGAAGAATATTCATTTAAAAAATTAGAAGATAAAATATTGAATTTATTTAAAAAACATCAAATTTAAGAATCCTCTTTTCTGTAGCGAACCAATATCTATTATGAAAATTAAAAAAAACAGTATCAAAAAAGTCAAGGAGTTAGTAAATAAATTGCCTTATGTGAGAATACTATATCAGCAAAGTTTGAATTGTTGTTTTCCGAATGGTCATTTCTATTCTCCGGTCATTTCGATTGAGGGGGTTAAAAAGAGAGAGGCTGAGATTTGGAGAAATAGGGAAGTAGAGGGCATTCCGGGTATTGCATTAAGAACGGAAGAGCAAATAAAACTGCTTCAACAATTCCGGAATTATTATACAGCACTTCCTTTTAAGGCAGAGCCACAAGAAAAGTTCAGATATCAGTTTGAAAATGGGTCTTATTCTTATACGGATGGGATTATCCTTTATTCGATGATACGCCATTTTCAACCCAAGCGAATCATTGAAATTGGTTCAGGATATTCTTCGATGGTTATGTTGGACACCAATGCGTTATTTTTTGACAACCAAATTGATTTGACCTTTATTGAGCCCTACCCCGAAAAATTGTATTCCTTAATGAAGGAAGGTGATCGGGAACAAAACTCTGTAATTGAAAGCGATGTTCAACTTATTGCCTTGGATGTTTTTGAAAAGCTACAAGCCGGGGACATTTTGTTTGTTGACAGTACCCATGTTTCAAAAACTGGCAGTGATGTGAATTATATCCTATTTGAAATCTTGCCGGCTTTACAAAGGGGCGTATTAATCCATTTTCACGATGTTTTTTATCCCTTTGAGTATCCAAAAGAATGGGTTTTTCAGGGCAGGAATTGGAATGAGGATTATATTTTAAAGGCGTTTTTGATGTATAACGAAAAGTTTGAAGTGAAATTATTTTCAGACTATTTGCACCGACATCATAAAGATGTTTTCGAGGGAATGCCATTGTGTTATAAAAATACAGGGGGCAATCTTTGGATCGAAAAAAAATAATTTTCTAAAAGGCATCCTTTGAGTTAAAAATCCAAACCTATTTATAAATCAAAAAGAGAAGTGAATTATTTTTTGATTATACTATTTGATTCCTTTCGGTATTGAGATGCACTCTTACTGGTATATGCTTTAAAAGATTTATTAAAATGGCTAAAGTTATTAAATCCACTTTCGAAAGAAATTTCAGAAATACTAATTTGTTTTTCAACTAAAAGTTTTGATGCATGTACCAAACGGTATTCATTTACAAACGTGGTAAAAGTTTTGTTGGTTATTTTTTTAAAGTAACGGCAAAAAGATGAAATTGTCATACTGACCAAATCAGCGACTTCATCTAATGTAATCGGTTCTTGAAAATGATCCTTAACATGATTAAAAACTAAATTTATCTTGTCATTATCCTGCAGATGCATTTTCATAGTAAATCCATCCGCATTTAATATTTTATATTCATTAGAGAGTTCAAGTTGGTTAAGGATGTTTAACAAGGTTAATAATCTTTCAAATGGAGTTTGTTTTTCCATGACTTTAATTTGTTTTCCAATATTTTTTTTGGTTTCTCCAAAAAAAGCAATACCTCCTTTGGCTTGATTAAAAAGATTTTGAATGTTTTTCATCTCCTGAATTTCAAAGAAATCTTTTCCTAAAAAATCAGGTTGCATCTGAATTACGGTTTCGTCCTGGTTACCTGTCTGAGTATTTGTAAAACCACAATGGGGTAAATTACTCCCAATAAGTATTAAATCTCCATCAAAATAATACGATATATGACTCCCAATTTGCCTTTTGCCTGAACCACCATTGACATAGACTAATTCAATTTCAGGATGATAGTGCCAAAGATGTGATTTACTATTGAAGTTTCCAACATAATTACCAAACATAAAAGAACTTCCAAAAGACGGTGTTATAATTTCAAGAGACGGTGATGCTATTTTCATTTATATCAGTTTAAAAACGGATTCAAATTTACCCAAAAATTATTAAATATTGTCATTATTTAAGATATATCGTTTTCGGAAAGATAAAATAACACTTATATGAGAAAATTTAGTAGTCAACAACTTTCAGAAATGAAACTATCTTGCACCCGAATTTAAAACTTAATTTTTAAAACTAAATAGTATGAAAACGGAAACATTGAATCACTTAATATTTTGGTTAGTTGTAACATTAGCAACGACATTAGTTGTAATTTATTCCCCAGTAGTTTAATCTTTAATTTTTCTAAAAAACAATAAGATTAAAAAATTTAATTTCTATAAAATAGTATCCTTATCCTACACTATTTTAAATGAATTGATTTAAAATTTTATTTTATTGATTTTTTTTAGTGCAATTATTATGAAAGCCAGATAATTAAAGGCTAACCAACTCGCTATTGTTGTTTCCAATCTATTTAGCAAGAACCTATAACTGTACTGTCCTTGCAAGTATTTATTATATCAATTTTTATAAGGTTCCTTATAAAGTAATTGGTCAAAATATTCCTCTCTATCTGTATCAACAATACCCTATCTTATAACGCTTGTAGCATTATTGTAAAAAAACAATTGCTTATATACTCTCATGAGCGTTTAAAAAAAAAACATTAACAAAACAGCGATAGCTATATCTTTAGAAGAGGTAAAAAAAGGCAGGGTTCCTACTCCTAAAAGCAATGCCTATTCTTGTTGAAACTGGAACACTCCCTCAAAACATAAGCCTCCTACATTATCTGGAAAGTATGATACTTGCTGGGAATACCCTATATAAGTTGATTGGCTTTTAATTTGGTTGGAAAAGGACAATAAACACGCTCTTTTATTTATCAATACAGGAACATACAGCGACTTATTTTAGTTTCCTTTTCCCACTTCGCAATCTGGAAATTTCGAGAAATTGTTGCCTTATGAAAATTCAAGAGTTTTAAAAAAGCTTATCCGAATTCAAAAGGGGTTTTAAAAAATAATTTCCTAAATTCCATTCTTTGCGTTAAAAATCTAATACCCTATTTTTTAAAAAAAAATCTGCTTTGTTAGGGCATTCGAACGGAAGCCATAAAAAGGCTCCGCTGTAACAGGAACTTCAAAAAACGCGAAAAAAGTTATAAATGTATTTATACTAATTGTTATATTTGACAAAAGTTATAAACGTATCTATAATTAATAGCAATGCAAATACCTCAAAACATCCATAATAGGACTCGCTATTTAGATAGAGTACGGCCTTTTATTGGTAAAAATCTCATCAAAGTATTTACAGGACAGCGAAGAGTAGGCAAGAGTTATTTGCTTTTTCAGTTGATGGTGTTTTTGCAGGAGCAAGATAAAAATGTTGCTATCATTTACATCAATAAAGAAGATTTGGCCTTTTCGGCTATCCGAACCGCAACCGATTTGCACGAATATGTAATGGTCAACAAATCAAAAGACAGCAAAACCTATGTTTTCGTAGATGAAATTCAAGATATTCTTCATTTTGAAGACGCAATGCGTTCCTTATTGTTGCATGAAGATTTAGATTTGTATTGCACGGGCAGTAATGCTACCCTTTTATCAGGAGATATTGCGGGTCATTTGAGTGGCAGGTATATTGAGATAGTCGTTTACAGTCTTTCGTATATCGAGTTTTTAGATTTCCATTCGCTAATAGACGGTGCGTCGAGCTTGGATAAATACCTCAAATACGGTGGGCTTCCTTATTTAAAACACTTAGCTTTAGAAGATGCAATAGTTTTTGAATATTTAAAAAATATTTATAGTACTATCGTTTATCGGGATATTATCAATCGATATGCTGTGCGAAATGTCCCGTTTTTAGAACAATTAGTTTTGTTTTTGGCGGGGAATACCGGGAGTATTTTTTCGGCTAAAAAAATAAGTGATTTTTTGAAATCGCAACGCATCAATATGGCACCCAATCAAGTACAGCTTTATGTACAACATTTGGTGAATGCTTTTTTGGTACACAAAGTAGCAAGGTATGATATTATTGGTAAACGACTTTTTGAGATTGGCGAAAAATATTATTTTGAAAATATCGGAATTCGCCATGGTCTCTGGGGTTATCGGATTGAAGACCTTGGAAGAATAATGGAAAATTCGGTCTATAATCATTTGCTTTTTAATGGATATAAGGTTCAAGTTGGGGTTATTGGAGCAGCCGAAATTGACTTTATTGGAGAAAAAGACGGGGAAAAACTGTACGTACAAGTTGCGCTTACTATTAATGATACAACCACCATGGAGAGAGAATTCGGGAATTTAAAAAGTATCCCTGATAGTTATTCCAAAATGGTTATCACTATGGATGCTTTTTCTGGAAATACTTATGAAGGGATTCAATCGATAGACTTGAGAAGTTTCTTAAAAACTATCTATTAACCGAATTTAATTTATTATGCAAATGCAATTTAAGAAAATCCTGCTTTGTTTCGGCACTCGGCCAGAAGCCATAAAAATGGCTCCGCTTTATCATCGGCTATGTCAGTCTAGTCTTCGATCCCTCGGCAAGCACGAAACAGGCTCAGCTCAGCCTGAGAAAGACGAAGACCAAAAGCGCAATTTTGAGGTCGAAGTATGTGTTACCGCACAACACCGCGAAATGCTGGATCAAGTATTGGATTTTTTCGAAATTGTACCCGATTACGATCTCGATTTAATGCAGCCCAAGCAGACCCTGAATAGTTTAAGTGCGAATATCCTTTTTAAGATAGATGAAGTTTTAAGCATAGCAAAGCCCGATTTGGTTTTGGTACATGGCGACACTACAACTTCCTCTATGGTGGCTTTGGCTGCTTTTCATTTAGGAATAAAAGTAGGACACGTAGAAGCAGGATTAAGAACTTACAACAAACAAGCTCCTTTTCCTGAAGAAATCAATCGCCAAATCACGAGCCGAATTGCGGATATTCATTTTACACCTACAACACAAGCTACGCAAAATTTGTTGAACGAAGGGATTTCTCCAAATGCTATTGTCGAAACAGGCAATACAGTTATCGACGCTTTATTCTGGACTATTAATAAAATTGGTACAGCCAATTACGAGAATAATGAAATAGAGGTATTAAAAAATACGATTCCTACCCATAAAAAAATAGTATTGGTAACAGGACATCGCCGGGAAAACTTTGGAGAAGGTTTCCAAAACCTTTGCGAAGCCCTTTTGGAAATTTCTGAAAGAGAAGATGTACTAATTGTATATCCTGTACATTTGAATCCCAATGTTAAGGAAATAGTTTATGAATTATTATCTAACAAGGATAATATAAAACTTATTCCGCCAGTTTCCTATCCCGCTTTTGTTTGGTTGATGCAACAATCCTATTTGATTGTGACTGATTCGGGTGGTATTCAGGAAGAAGCGCCCTCGCTGGAGAAACCTGTTATTGTTACTCGCTCGGTTTCAGAAAGACCTGAAGGGGTGGCAGCAGGATTCTCGACCTTGGTAGGGACTGATACGCAAAAAATCATTGAGAACATTCAGGCTATGCTAGATGATTTCAAAGGATTTGGGAAACGACAAAATCCTTACGGCAATGGGAATGCGTCAGGGCAAATTGTGGATTATTTGTCACGGTGAGTCCTTCGGCAGGCTCAGGATGATGGTGAGAAGTGTCCTTCGACCCTTCGGTAAACTCAGGGCAGTCTCAGCTGAGGATGATAGGCTCAGGATGACAATGTTGAAGGGGCGAAGCCAAGTATGAAAATAATAAATATTTATAAAAGACTTCAAATTAAATTATATCAAGGAAAATGAAAATACTTGTCGTAGTTGATTCTATCAACATTGAAGACAGCAGCGGTTCGAAAGCCAATGTGGCACTAATCCATAATCTAGTCGAAGCGGGTTATGAGGTATTGGTCTATCATTATACTTTACGCAATATACAATTAGAAGGGGTATGCTGTTTTGCCATTCCTGAAATAAAAACGAGTCCTTTGTATTTTTTAAGTCGGATGCAAAGGGTTGTTGCTCGAAATTTTAATTGGAATTTAGCGTCGTTTTTTGAAAAAGTATTTGGATTTTCATTTACTTTTTTTAATGACACGAATAGCATTGTCAGCGCCTTAAAAAAAGTCAGTTTCGATCCAGATTTAGTGTTGACCTTGAGTAAAGGAGGAAGTTTTAGGCCTCATTATGCGCTCTTGAAACTACCCGAATTGCACGATAAATGGATGGCTTATGTTCATGATCCCTATCCGTTTCATTATTATCCACGGCCTTATACTTGGGTAGAATCGAGTTATAAACAAAAGGAGAAATTCTTTGCGCAAGTTTCCGAAAAGGCAAAATACAGTGCTTTTCCCAGTCAATTATTATTAGAATGGATGGCGAGTTATTATCCGAAATTTCTGAAAACAGGGGTAGTAATCCCGCATCAAAATGCAAAATATAGTTTGAGAAAATCAGAACAAAATAGAGTTTTTCCCAATTATTTTGATGCCTCAAAATTCAATATACTCCATGCAGGAAATTTGATGGCTCAACGTTCACCTAAAGGGTTGATAGAAGGATTTAAGTTGTTTTTGAATCAAAATCTGGAGGCTAGAAAAGAATCAAGGCTAATTTTATTGGGAAGTGCGTCTTATCATTCGAAAATGCTGGAAGCGTATCAGACGGATTCTCCAGAGCTCTATATTTATAATGGGAATGTGGATTTTGATGTTGTTTACCATCTGCAAAAAAATGTTTCGGTCAATGTTATTTTGGAATCTAAATCAGAAATCAGTCCGTTTCTTCCAGCCAAGTTTCCGCATTGTGTCGAAGCTAATAAGATAATTTTATTTTTAGGGCCCTATTATAGCGAAACCAGGAGATTGCTGGGTAATAATTATGACTATTGGGCAGAAGTAGATGAGGTGGAAAAAATTGCGGCTCTACTTGAAAAGTTGTATCGCTTATGGAAACAGCATCCTGATAATTTACTTTTGAACAGAAGCGATCTAGAGGACTATTTGTCAGCTGATTATTTGAATAAAGTAATTAAGGATTTGAAAAACAATTAATGATGTTAAACCCCACCTTTTCGATCCTCATCACCACTAAAAATCGCAAAAATGATTTGGCTTTTACATTGGAGAAAAGCAAATTTTTATTAGCGAGAAAGGATGTGGTTTGTATTGTTTTTGATGATGGTTCCACTGATGGCACCTATGAATATGTCAAACAAAACTATCCAAACATCAAACTCGAAAGGAATGCAGTTTCAAAAGGGTATCTTTTTTGCAGAAACAAAATGCTCAATGAAACCCAAGCTACTTATGCCATTTCATTAGATGACGATGCTCATTTTGTATCCGAAAATCCATTAGAATCTATTCAAAAATATTTTGAGCAAAACGCCCATTGTGGCTTGATTGCCTTGCGCATTTTTTGGGGTCATGAAGCGCCTACTTCTTATATCTCAATTGAAAAGCCAAAACGAGTACAAGGATTCGTGGGTTGTGGCCATGTATGGCGAATGCAAGCTTGGCGAGACATCCCTAACTATCCCGAATGGTTTGTTTTTTATGGAGAGGAGAATTTTGCTTCCTATCAATTGTTTCAAAAGAACTGGGAAATTCATTATCTTCCTGAAGTTTTGGTGCATCATAGGGTAGATGTAAAATCAAGAAGGAAAAATGCAGATTATACAATCCGTTTGCGACGGTCTTTGCGTTCGGGTTGGTTTTTGTTTTTCTTGTTTTATCCTATTAACACCATTCCGAGAAAAATGGGGTATTCACTTTGGATACAGTTCAAGTTAAAAGTGTTTAAGGGGGATTTCAAGGCTTTGGAGGCTATTATTTTAGCTCTATTTGATCTGGTTTTGGCTATTCCTAAAATCATAAAAAACAGTAACCGATTGACGAGAAAGGAATACGAAGAGTATGGTAAACTTCCTGAGACTAAAGTCTATTGGCATCCTGAAAAATAGGTCTTCAAATTAAATAACTATGCAAATTGAAAATGTGATTTTCAATTTGCACGATTTATATTAAAATATAATATAGCATATTGATATTCAGTAATTTATTATAAATT
>CAIOTL010000064.1 GCA_903861155.1 uncultured Bacteroidota bacterium | reverse complement strand
CAACATTAATTCAATTATTTAGATTTTAAAACTAATAAATTGACTAGTATTAAATTTATTTTCTATATTAGCCTATGAATTAAAACTATTTTAGTTTTTATTTCAAATCCTTGTTGTTGCATAAAAAAATAATAATCCAATGGCACTAGATTCAATCGACAAAAAGTTGCTTTCCCTTTTGCAGAATGACTGCAAAAAAACCACTAAAGAATTGTCCCTGAAACTCAATCTTTCAGTCACTGCGGTTTATGAACGCATCAAGAAACTGGAAAGAGAAGGTATAATCGATAAATATGTTGTCTTGCTCAATGGTTCGAAAGTCGAAAAAGGATTTGTGGTTTTCTGTCACATCAGGCTCATTCAACATACCAAAGAATTTCTGACCAAATTTGAAAGTGATGTCATCCAACTCAAGGAAGTTTTGGAATGCCATCACGTGAGCGGCGATTATGATTATATCCTGAAAATTTTGGTAAAAGATATGGAAGCCTATAGGGAATTTTTGGTAACGAAACTCACGACTTTGGAACATATTGGAAGCACGCACAGTACCTTTATGATTAGCGAAGTAAAGAACACTACGGTAATAGAGGTTTAAAATTTGTGACTGTATTCTATGAGGACTAAATTTTCAGGACTCAAACGCTTTATAAAAATTTTGCCACGAATTACACTAATTTCCACTAATTTTTTGAAAATTAAAACAGGAATTCATGGTAATTCGTGAAATTCGTGGCGAAAAAAACTTATTTTTGCAACACTAAAAATTTAAATTAAAAACACTATGAGTTCATTTGACGTAGTCATTATAGGTTCTGGTCCAGGTGGATATGTTTCGGCAATTCGATGTGCCCAACTAGGTTTCAAAACGGCCATTATAGAAAAATATTCTACTCTTGGAGGAACTTGCCTCAATGTGGGCTGCATTCCATCAAAAGCATTGTTATCATCCTCACATCATTATAGTGAAATTGCCCATTTTGCGGAACACGGAATCGAAGTTTCTGGCGAAGTGAAAGTGAATTTGGAAAAAATGATTGCTCGCAAACAAGCAGTTGTGGATCAAACTTCAGGCGGTGTGAAATTCTTAATGGATAAAAATAAAATTACAGTTCTTGAAGGTTTGGGTTCTTTTGTTGATGCAACTCACGTTGCTGTTGCAAAAGCAAACGGAACTTCGGAAACTATCGAAGCCAAAAATATCATCATTGCAACAGGTTCTAAACCATCATCGTTGCCATTTATCAAAATCGACAAAGAAAGAATCATCACTTCGACCGAAGCTTTGAAACTGAAAGAAGTGCCAAAACATCTTGTAATTATTGGTGGTGGAGTTATCGGGATTGAATTAGGTCAAGTCTATTTACGATTGGGGGCTCAAGTTTCTGTAGTGGAATTTATGGACCGAATTATTCCAGGAATGGATGCTTCATTGTCTAAAGAGTTGACCAAAGTATTGAAAAAACAAGGGATGAAATTCTATATTTCGCACAAAGTGAAATCAGTAGAAAGAAAAGGAGATATTGTAACGGTTCAAGCCGAAAATGCAAAAGGAGAAACCATCACACTTGAAGGCGATTATTCCTTAGTTTCTGTTGGTCGTCGTCCATATACGGAAGGTTTGAATGCCGATAAAGCTGGAGTGAAAATTACCGATAGAGGAATGGTTGAAGTGAATGATCATTTACAAACGAATGTTCCAAATATTTACGCTATTGGTGATGTAGTTCGTGGAGCAATGTTGGCTCACAAAGCCGAAGAAGAAGGGACAATGGTTGCCGAAATCTTGGCGGGACAAAAACCACACATCGATTATAATTTGATTCCTGGAGTAGTTTATACTTGGCCAGAAGTGGCTGCAGTTGGGCAAACGGAAGAGCAATTAAAAGCATCGGGTGTTGAATATAAAGTAGGAAGTTTTCCTTTTAAAGCATTGGGAAGAGCAAGAGCAAGCGGAGACTTAGATGGATTTGTGAAAATACTTGCCGATGCCAAAACGGATGAAGTTTTGGGTGTTCACATGATTGGTGCCCGTTGTGCCGATTTAATTGCCGAAGCCGTTACAGCTATGGAATTCAAAGCATCTGCCGAAGATATTTCGAGAATGAGTCACGCACATCCTACTTTTGCGGAAGCAATAAAAGAAGCGGCATTGGCTGCGACAGATAATAGAGCGTTGCACGTTTAACTAAAAATAGAATATCTTTTAAACAACAAAACCCGTTCTTTCGAGCGGGTTTTGTTATTATTGCAAGATCCAATTATTTTACTGAAAAAATACTTTTATAATTGTTCCAATGTTTATAAATTAAAAAGAAGTTACCTAAAAACAGGAATATGGAAATAGGTAATGCTTGCGGAGCCAAGTAATAGTCTATAAATAGAATGTTTAAGATAATGGGTAAAACCAAAATGCTTGCCAAAGTCACAAAGCGATCGAAAATAAAAGCCAGCCCACAAAGCAATTCGACTAATTTTGCCAAAGGCATTAAATACACGGAAGAAACCATTCCGAGACTAAAAGCTTTGAAGTCGCCAGTAGTGGTAGGTTCGGGCATTAGTTTTAAAAAATAACCTATAGATACAAATAGAAGCAAAAGCCCAATTAAAATACGGATAATTGTGGTGGTTGTTTTCATAATTTATGGTATTAGGGGTTAATTATAGTATAAATGTAAAAAAAATTAACTAAAAATTATTGTAATTTTGGGTTTTTTAAAAAGTACAATTTCTTTGAGAACCTCAATTTATAAAAATATCCAGAATCCAATTCAATTCAAACACCAATTATTGACTTGGTCCCAACAATTTCGAGAAGTCATTTTTATGGATAGCAACAATTATCCACAGCTTTATTCTACTTACGATTGTTTGCTCGCGGTTGATGCATTTACATCTATAAAAACCGATTATCACAATGCTTTCGAAGATTTAAAACAATATCAGCAAACAACAAAAGATTGGCTTTTTGGTTATTTATCTTATGATTTAAAAAATGATATAGAAGTTTTGCATTCCAATAATTTTGATGGGCTGTATTTTGCAGATTTGTTTTTCTTTCAGCCTAAAAAGATTTTTTTGTTAAAAGGTAATGAGCTCGAAATTCAATATCTCAATATGTGTGATGACGAATTTGAGGAAGATTTTATAGAAATTAGTGTTCAGTTTCCAGAATTTAGTACTCAGCATTCAAAAGTTAATATAAAGCAGCGAATTTCCAAAGAAAATTATCTCGAAAAAACATCAAAAATTCTGGATCATATTCATCGTGGCGATATTTATGAAGCTAATTTTTGCATGGAATTTTTTAGCGAAAATACTACAATTGAACCTTTAAATATATTTGAAAAACTCAACAAAATTTCTAAACCACCGCATGCAGTTTACTTCAAAAACAACAAACAGTTTTTGCTTTGTGCTTCGCCAGAACGCTATTTGAGAAAAGTGGGAGATCAATTAATTTCTCAACCCATTAAGGGAACTGCCAAACGTTTTCTTGATCCAGACGAAGACGAGAAATCGAAAAATGAACTGGCTTCTGATCCAAAAGAATCTTCCGAAAATATTATGATTGCTGATTTAGTAAGGAATGATTTGTCTAAAACAGCTCAAAAAGGTTCTGTAAAAGTGGAAGAATTATGTGGAATTTATTCATTCGAACAAGTGCACCAAATGATTACGACAATCTCATCAAAATTAGATAGTCAATATGCTGCAGTTGATGCCATAAAAACTACTTTTCCTATGGGAAGTATGACGGGAATGCCAAAGGTTTCGGTGATGAAAATTATTGAAGAATTAGAAGAAACAAAAAGAGGTTTGTATAGCGGAGCAGTTGGTTATTTTACTCCAACTGGCGATTTTGATTTCAATGTTGTCATTCGAAGTATTTTGTACAATCAAGAAAATCAATATGTTTCTTTTTCTGTCGGAAGTGCCATAACTTCTCAATCTATTCCTGAAAAAGAGTATGAGGAATGTTTGCTCAAGGCAAAAGCAATGCGTGAAGTTTTGAGTTAAATTGAAATCAATTAACTAAATTTGAAAATGCTACAAAAATTCCAAAATCATATCTTTGAAAATTTTACTTTTCTAAAAGATAAAAAGCTTCTTTTGGCAACAAGTGGAGGCTTGGATAGTATGGTAATGGTCGATTTATTTCATCAATTGAATTTTGAAATCGCCATTGCTCATTGCAATTTTCAACTTCGTGGTTTGGAAAGTTTCGGTGATCAAAAATTTGTTCAAGATTATGCCAAAAATAATAAAATTGAATCATTTATAACTCAATTTGATACGGCAGCTTTCGCCAAAGATTATAAACTTTCTACTCAAGTTGCCGCTCGTGAATTGCGTTACAATTGGTTTTATGAATTATTGGAAACCGAAAAATTTGACTATATTCTAAGTGCTCATCACGCTGATGATAATCTCGAAACCTTTATAATTAACCTTGTTAGAGGAACTGGATTAGATGGTTTGACTGGAATTCCAGCTCAGAATGACAAAGTTATTCGTCCGCTTTTAGTGTTTTCCCGTCAGGAAATAGAAAATTATGCAAAAACAAATACTATCCAATGGAGAGAAGATAGCAGTAATGCTTCTGATAAATATTTGCGAAATAAAATCAGGCATAATTTAGTTCCGATTTTAAAGGAAATAAATCCCGATTTTCTTTCTTCTTTTCAAAAAACACAAAACTATTTGCAGGAATCACAGGCGATGGTGGAAGATGCATCGATTATGGTTTATCAGCAAGTGGCCAATGAAGTGGGAGAAGATATTCATTTTGATTTGAATCAATTAAAAAAATTGCCCAATTACAAATCCTATTTATATCATTGGCTCAGTGAATTTGGTTTTACAGCTTGGGATGATATTTATGATTTGGTTGAAAGTCAATCAGGGAAAATAGTATTTTCACCTGAATTTCGATTAGTTAAAAATAGAAATTTTCTAATCTTGAGTCCAATAAAATTTGAGGATAAAAAGAAAGAATATCAGATTCATAAAAACCAAGCAGAAGTTAAAATTCCCATAAATCTTTCGTTTTGTAACATAGATGACATTTCCATAGAATCAAATACTACTATATTTGTAGACGAAGATAAGTTGCACTTTCCCTTGGTTTTACGCCATTGGAGAGAAGGAGATTCTTTTCAACCTTTCGGAATGCAGGGAAAATCAAAGAAAGTCAGTAAATTATTTAAAGACGAGAAATTATCCTTGATTGAAAAAGAAAATACATGGCTTTTATGTTCTGATGATCAAATTGTTTGGGTTATTGGAATTCGACAAGACGAGCGTTTTAAAATGGGAAATATGACAAAAAATACACTTAAAATACAATTGGAAGAATGAGAAAAATTATTTTTTTATTAATTGCTTTTTTGGCTTTTGCCAATGGAAATTCACAAATTCTTGATCCAGTAAAATGGACTACCAAAATAGAAAAGAAATCAGGAAACAATTATTTGCTGACTTTCAACGGAATAATTGATAAGGATTGGCATATGTATTCGCAATTTACTCCAGATGGAGGGCCATTGCCAATGGAGGTAATTTTCAAAAATCAAAAAGGAAATTATAATTTAGTGGGTAAGGCCAAAGAAGGAAAAACCACCACAGAATTTAATGATGTTTTCGGGGTAAATGAAACTTTTTTTGCTTTAAAGGCTCAAATTCAGCAAGAAATTACTTTGACAAATCCAAAGATTTCAAATGTTGAAGCGGCTTTAAATTACCAAGTTTGTAAAGATGCCTGTATCAATTTAGAAAAGAAATTTACATTCGTCATTCCTTCTAATCCTATTGCAAAGGTTGAAGAAAAACCTGTAAAAATGGATACTGCAGCAGTTGAAACTTTGGCTTCAAAACCAGAAATTAAGACTCAAACGGTTGTTCCGCCTTCAAAACCTGAAGTTGTTCCAATAAAACCAGCAAAAGAAAAAGGGTTATGGTCTATATTTTTTATTGCTTTTTTATCAGGATTTGCAGCTTTATTAACACCTTGTGTTTTTCCAATGATTCCAATGACGGTAAGTTTTTTTACGAAACAAAGTAAATCAAAAGCCAAAGGAATAGAAAATGCCATTATTTATGGTGTTTCTATTATATCAATTTATTTAATTTTGGGATTAGTTGTAACTTGGATTTTTGGTGCCGATGCGCTGAATGCCTTGTCAACCAATGTTTGGTTTAATCTTATTTTCTTTGTTTTATTAGTCGTTTTTGCAGCTTCATTTCTAGGTGCTTTCGAAATTATGTTGCCTAATTCTTGGGCAAATAAAGTTGATAGTCAAGCCGATAGAGGTGGAATTATTGGCATATTATTTATGGCATTAGCATTGGCAATTGTGTCTTTTTCGTGTACCGGACCAATCGTAGGGACACTTTTAGTTCAAGCGGCATCTAAAGGTGGAATTGCTCCGGTCATAGGAATGCTGGGTTTTTCATCGGCATTGGCATTGCCATTTATGCTTTTTGCGATGTTCCCAGGTTGGTTGCATTCCTTGCCAAAATCAGGCGGATGGCTGAATACAGTGAAAGTAGTTTTAGGATATTTAGAACTGGCTTTGGCTTTCAAATTTTTGTCTAATGCCGACTTGGTTTTGCAACTGCATTTACTCGAAAGAGAAGTTTTCTTGGCTATTTGGATTGCAATTTTCGGAACCTTGGCATTTTATTTATTCGGGAAAATCACATTGCCCCACGATAGCCCAATGACTCATATTTCAGTAGGAAGATTGTTAATGGGATTGTTAGTTTTATCTTTCACGGTTTATTTAATTCCGGGACTTTGGGGTGCGCCGTTAAAATTGATAAATGCTTTTCCTCCAACGATAGAATATAGCGAAAGTCCGATGGGAATCGTCAGTTCAAAGGGGTATAGTTCTCCAACAGCGGTTTTGCCTGAAGGCGCTAAATTTGGCACACATGGAATAGTAGTTTTCGATGATTATGATAAAGGTTTGGCTTATGCCAAAAAAATAAATAAACCCATAATGCTAGATTTTACTGGATTTGCTTGCGTGAATTGCAGAAAAATGGAGAACAATGTTTGGTCTGACAAAAAGATTATGCCGATTCTAAACAATGAAATTGTGCTTATTTCCTTATATGTTGACGACAAAAGAGATTTGCCCAAAAAAGAACAATTTACATCGAAAACCACAGGATCTGAAATTATAACCATCGGCGATAAATGGACTGATTTTATGATTTCGAAATATAAAACGAATACGCAACCCCTGTATGTTTTGACGGACTTAAACGGGAACAGTCTGAATGAAGTTATACCAACAATAAGTTATACAAGTGTTGACGAATATGAAAGTTGGCTAAAAACCGGAATTTCAAAATTCAAAAAATAAAAAAAATCCCAATCTGCATGATATTTTAGATTGGGATTTTTTTTGAAATGTTTTTTGATTGATTTATAAATATTCTCCATGTTGAGAAATATCCAATCCTAACTCTTCTTTTTCTTCACTTACTCTTAAAGGCGTTATTTTATTTACGATGAAAAATAGAAAATACGACATTGTAAATGCAAATATAGAAACGATTATCATAGCTTCTAATTGGTGAATAAATAAAGTAGTTTCACCAAAGATAAGTCCTTGATCAGTAACTGCTGGGTTTATGGCTTTTGAAGCAAAAACGCCGGTTAATAACATACCTGTCATACCTCCAACACCGTGACAAGCAAATACATCTAGAGCATCATCAATCTTCCCTTTATGGAATTTACTAACCATTATATTACTTACTATACTGCTGAATACACCTATGAACATTGCGCTTGGAATGCTAACAAATCCAGCGGCAGGAGTAATTGCAACCAAACCTACAACAGCTCCAATACAAGCACCCATAGCTGAAAGCTTGTGACCTAAAATTTTATCTAGGAATACCCAAGCCATACCAGCAGCAGCAGCAGCTACGGTGGTTGTACCTAAGGCTTGAACAGCTAATCCGTTAGCAGCTAATGAAGAACCCGCATTGAATCCAAACCAACCAAACCATAATAAACCTGTTCCTAATAATACATAAGTAATACGTGCAGGACTTGATTTTTGCCCTTTTCTTTTCCCTAAGAAGATTGCTCCAGCTAAAGCAGCCCAACCAGCACTCATATGTACTACAGTTCCTCCCGCAAAATCCAATACACCCATTTTAGCGAGAAACCCTTCGGGATGCCATGTCATATGACATAATGGTGCGTAAACAAAGAGAATAAATAAAACCATAAATAACATATAAGCCCAAAAACGAATTCTTTCGGCAAAAGCACCTGTTATTAATGCAGGAGTAATTATAGCAAATTTTGCTTGAAATAATGCAAATAATAGTAAAGGAATTGTTGGTGCTAGGCTCCAAGCACTAGAAGTACCTACATTTTGAAACATGAAGAAATCAGCTGGATTACCTATGAATCCACCGATAGAAGTTCCGAATGACAAACTAAATCCTACAATAACCCATAAGATTGTAACAATTATCATTGCCATAAAACTTTGAAGCATAGTACTTATTACATTCTTTTTTCCTACCATGCCACCGTAGAAAAAACCTAATCCAGGAGTCATTATTAAAACAAGTGCTGTAGCTACAATCATCCAAGCAGTATCTCCAGTGTCAAATTTTACAGACTTAGTGTCTATAGGTGCTACATTTAAAACGAAATTAGAAAAAAGGGTTAAAACCAAAATTGTGATTAGAATCACACTTAAAATAATCTTTCGCATTGTTATTGTTTTTTAATTTTAGGCAAAAATATATAAAATGAACTAGTTGCCCCCAAAAAAAATGTAATAATATTCCATTTTTTATTAATATTTAAATTTTTACCCACAATAAATTTAAAGGTTAAGTAAAAGTTTATGTAATTTTTTGAATTTGATAAAATATTATCAATCGTTTTAATTTGGTATTTTTTTTAATTCT
>CAIOTL010000063.1 GCA_903861155.1 uncultured Bacteroidota bacterium | reverse complement strand
TGTAAACTATTATAGAAATATTTTTTATATGAAAATAAAGTGTACCTTTGCAACCTCAAAAAAATACAGATGGAAGCTATTAGAAACATTGCAATTATTGCCCACGTCGATCACGGTAAAACTACCTTGGTTGATAAAATTATGTATCATTGTCACTTATTTCGTGACAACCAGAATGCTGGAGATTTAATTCTTGATAATAATGACTTGGAGCGCGAAAGAGGTATTACCATAACTTCTAAAAATGTTTCTGTAGTTTATAAAGGAACAAAAATAAACATTATAGATACTCCAGGTCACGCCGATTTTGGAGGTGAAGTAGAACGCGTTCTTAATATGGCGGATGGAGTTTGTCTTCTTGTAGATGCTTTTGAAGGGCCAATGCCACAAACTCGTTTTGTGTTGCAAAAAGCCATCGATTTGGGATTAAAACCTTGCGTGGTTATCAATAAAGTTGATAAAGAAAATTGTACTCCCGAAGAAGTTCACGAAAAAGTTTTCGATTTAATGTATGAATTAGGTGCAGAAGAATGGCAATTGGATTTTCCAACTGTTTATGGTTCTGCTAAAAATAACTGGATGTCGGATGATTTTAATGTGATTACTGAAAATATCGAACCTTTATTGGATATGGTATT
Source organism: uncultured Bacteroidota bacterium (assembly GCA_903861155.1). Classification (GTDB taxonomy): domain Bacteria; phylum Bacteroidota; class Bacteroidia; order Flavobacteriales; family Flavobacteriaceae; genus Flavobacterium. The sequence continues at coordinate 66,355 of CAIOTL010000063.1, read as the reverse complement.
GACTCACGTTCCAGCTCCAAAAGTTTCTGAAGGAACGCCACAAATGTTGATTACGTCTTTAGATTTCTCAGCCTTTACAGGTCGTATTGCTATTGGGCGTCTTGAAAGAGGAGTTTTAAAAGAAGGAATGCCGATTTCTTTAGTGAAAAGAGATGGAAAAATAATGAAATCAAGAATTAAGGAATTACACACTTTTGAAGGTCTTGGTCGTAAAAAAGTGCAAGAAGTAATTGCTGGAGATATTTGTGCAATTATTGGAGTTGAAGGTTTCGAAATTGGTGATACTATCGCTTGTTTTGATAATCCAGAGGCTTTGCAAACTATTGCTATTGATGAACCTACAATGAGTATGTTGTTCACCATTAATGACTCTCCTTTCTTTGGTAAAGAGGGTAAATTTGTAACTTCTCGTCATATTAGAGACCGTTTAAATAAAGAATTAGAGAAAAACTTAGCGATGAAGTTAGGTGAAACTGATTCTGCTGATAAATTCATGGTTTTTGGTCGTGGTGTATTGCACTTGTCTGTTCTTATCGAAACGATGAGAAGAGAAGGTTATGAGTTACAGATTGGTCAGCCACAAGTTATCATCAAAGAAATTGATGGTAAAAAATGTGAGCCAATTGAGGAATTAACCATCGATTTACCTGAAAGTCTTTCTGGTAGAGCTGTAGAGTTTGTTTCTATCCGTAAAGGAGAAATGTTGAGTATGGAAGGTAAAGGAGAACGCATGATTATCAAATTCAATATTCCATCTCGTGGAATTATTGGATTGCGTAATCAATTGCTTACTGCTACCGCTGGTGAGGCTATCATGTCACACCGTTTCATAGGATATGAGCCTTTCAAAGGAGAAATTCCAGGACGTAACAACGGTTCATTGATTTCTATGGAAAATGGAAAAGCAATCCCTTATTCAATTGATAAATTACAAGATCGTGGTAAATTCTTCGTTAGTCCTAATGATGAAATTTACGAAGGTCAAGTAATTGGAGAAAACTCTCGTAGCGATGATATGTGTGTGAACGTGACTAAAATGAAGAAACAATCTAATGTTCGTTCCTCTGGAAATGATGAAAAAGCAAGGATTATTCCTCCTATTATTTTTTCATTGGAAGAAGCTTTAGAGTACATTCAAAAAGATGAATATGTTGAGGTTACACCAAAAAGTATTCGTTTAAGAAAAATATATTTGACTGAAACAGATAGAAAAAGATTTAAAATCTAATTCTATAATTTACCGAAAAAAAGCCGTTCGAAAGAATGGCTTTTTTTATGCTTTTTATTTTCGAAAAATTATTTGAAATTACCGTTTCAAGCTAAAATGACCTTTCGCTTCCCGGCCATCTTCAAACTTAGCGGTGTACCAATAATCGTCCGAAGGTGATGGAGTTCCGTTGAAAGTTCCGTCCCAACCTTGGCATGAAGGCAGCAATTGTTTGAGGAGTTTTCCGTACCGGTCAAAAATGTAAATTACGGTCTTGGAGTTGAAATTGGCATTCACTCCTTTTATATTCCAATAATCGTTGAATCCATCATTGTTCGGGGTGAAAAATTTTGGAACACCAATCACGGCAATGGGTTGGTGGGCTATTCCACATCCATTTTTATCGCTAATAAAGACTTCGTGAATTCCGTAAGGAACATCGTTGAAAAAATTAGATTCTTGGTACAATCCATTTTCATCATCTAAACTATAAACATAATTCCCGATTCCAGTTACATTTACCGTTACCGTATTTACATCGGTCAAATCAACAACGGCAATGTTTTCGATATGTGCCACGTCCGAAGCGACGACTTTTATAGTTCGAATTCTACTGCAACCTGCGAGTGAGATTACTTCGACTGTATAAATTCCAGTAACATTTACATCTATTGTCGGAGTTGTTTTTGGTATAAGCATTCCATCTTTTGTCCAGACATAGGTGTAATTATTGGTCGATGAGCCATCTTGAATACCGGCATCGAGTTTCACAAAAAGGTTTGGAAGATTATCGCACACAAATTGGTTTTCACTTCCGTTTGAATTCAAATTGATATTCGGCAACGGATCAACCGTCAACGTTACAAAGGGACCAAGTCCAAAACAGGCATTATCTAGATTGCTGTCGATTCGAACCCAAATATCCTGTTTGTTTGGGATTGTATTTCTATAATTAAAAAGATTGGTTATTTCATTAATTTCTGATAAAGCATCGGTTTGGTCAGCGTAATATTTTATGGTATAATTTGAACTTGGTTGTGGTAGAATACTTTGAATATCGGCAGTTACCGAATGAAAATCAAATTCAGAAAAACCATCGGTGTCACTCGGATTCGGATCGTCGCAAACGCCAAAATTCCTATGAAAAGTTGCCGGATTGATTTGTGTAACTGAAACAAATAAATCTAATTTTGCCACACTGAAACATCCGTTGAAATCCACAACTCTTGCCCAAACTGGCATTGTGAAAGGAATCGTATTTACAAAAGCCAACGGATTTGGGATTAATTCCGCTGAATTTGCGGCATTAGCCCCAGACAAAGAAGTGTAATAAGTAAAAGTTTCATTGGCAAAACCACTCGAAAGCGCATCGTTTTTTACCGTTAAATTAAAGGTTGAAACGCCATCCGTGTTGTCGTCGCATTGAATTATCGTCGTGTTTTTTACAATTGGAAGGGCATAAATGGTCAATGTAGTTTCAGCCGAAACTAAACCGCAAGAGTTTCCTATTTTGCTCAATTGAACACGATATTTATTGACGCTCATTGCATTAGAAACGCTTGTTATGGCTAAAGTTTTTGTCGTGGCTCCAGAATAAGTAGCATTATTTATTATGTTATTCCAGCTAATTCCATCGGTTGAAACCTGCCATTGATAGGTATTTCCGATATTATCAACTAAAGTTATTGTGGTGTTCTGAAATTCGCAAGTTGGCGAAGCTAAGGGTTGTGTCGTAATTACTATTGGTGCAGCCATTAAATAATTTGGATTTGGAATCGTGTAGCCAATTCCGCTCGTTACAATTCCGTTTGGATCGACTGTTGGCGGTGCAATTCCCCCGAGAAGTCCATCTCCATTAGAATCTAAAAAACCGGCTTCGGTGACATCATAACATCCATCATTGTCGCTGTCAAGATCAAGATAATTTTTGATTCCATCGCCATCCGTATCGGCAATTGTATAGTTTAGAATTCCAGAATCCGCGGTAGTTTCTACTGAATTTGAAAGCCCATTTGTTCCAAAACTTGTCGGATTTCCATCTATAATTCCATCCAAATTTGCATCCATGGCCTTACTTCCTGATTCGACCAAATCGTAAATTCCGTCATTGTCACTGTCTAAATCCAAATAATCCGGAACGCTGTCGCCATCGGAATCCACAGGAATAATTCCTGTTCCATAAACATCAGACAAGCCGTCAGCATTGGCATCTACATTTGAATATGCTATGAAATTTTTGCCTTGGGCTTCGATATTATCAGGAATTCCGTCATTGTCACTGTCTAAATCCAATTGGTCGGGAATTCCGTCACCGTCGGAATCTTTTGGAACGCAAACGGCAAACAACTTTAATGTCGATTTATTCGCATTGGAGTCGGACTGATTGATATGGGTGAAACGGATAGATTTCGTCAAATAAGTTAAAAATTTGAAGGTTCCCGTTCCAGCCGCTAAAGGAACAGCATTATTTAATTTGAATCGTATTTCGAAGGAAGAAAATTGGGTTATTCCGCTTTCGTAAATGCCGTCATAATTGGTGTCAATTAATAATTGATTGTCGGGATTGAGAACGGTTATGGTTTTATTTATGTCAGAATTCACGATATATTCGGCATCGGAATTCAATAAATCGGTCGAATTTGCGGTAGTGCCGTATTCAAGTCCCAAAGTTATGGGTTGGGCAAAAATCATAGAATAAGTAGTCGAATTTCCAATTCCTGCTGGTACTTCGCTAACAAAACTTCCATTGGCACTTCCCGAGAATGTTCCAGCTGGCAATCCTAGACCGGCGGTTGTAATTGTTCCGGTAAATGAATTGGAATAATTTCCAACAGTTAAATTTCCGATATTTGGATTCAAAATATTGATGTCTTGATTGCCGTAGGATTCCATGCAGTTCGTGATGCCATCATTGTCATTGTCTATGTCAATATCGTCGACGACATTGTCATTATCTACGTCAGTAGGGCAACTGCTAACGGGTATTTTGTCAGAAAGAATGGAACTGCAATTTGTAATACTGCCTTTTACCTGATAATATCCTGGTTGAGTTGGTTTATAAGAATTGGTGTTCGAATTAGGAATAGCAACATCGTTAAAAAACCATTCAAAAGTATCGTAAGCCGAAATTGAACTAACTTTCAAAACCACGTTAGGAATACAAGACGAATTGGCAACCGAAATTTTACCAGTTGCAATTTCGGGTTTCGTGTCAAATCCCGAATAATAGCCGCCATAAGTGGCATTTACATTGGTTCCAAAGTAGGAAACATAGACCTGTTTAGTCGATTTTATGGCAATGTTGCCCGATAAATTGTTGATGGTGTATCGAACAAAATTTGGATTTCCTGTTATTGGAACTGGAGTTGATGCAACTGGAATATTATTTATCGAAACCGTTGCACTCGTTTCGGTCACAATGTTCAAACTGCCATTATAGGTTATATTCCCAATAGATTCAATATCTGGAATGTTGTCTACAACATTTGGAGTGGCACAATTGAGTGGCGGAACGAAAAACATATTTTGATTGGCTGGAGAATCGGAACCGCCAATACTTTGATAAGCAAATACGTTTTCGGTGGTAGTGACATATAAATTACCATTGGTAAAATTACTACCGTCAATATCGGCATATTGTCCTTTATTAATGGTTGCAAAAAGAGTCGTGCCGTTTATGAAAACCTGGGTATTATCTGCATTTGCAATCAATAAAACACGTTCTAATTCATCAGTTCCAATACCTTTTACAAAAATATATTCTTTACCTGTTTTTTCGGAAGAAACTATTTGGTCAAAACCTATATCTCTTCCAATGGGAGCTAAATTTCCATTTGGGTCTGGTAGTAAAATCGAGCTATTGCTTCCGCCAAACGAACCCGAATTTACGACCACCGGTTTATCAGTTTCAACCAAGGCACCAATCATCTTAGAACTGTTTGAAGGAGTATTAGTATCAATGTTTTCTAAAGCCAAAACATAACTTTCGTTTTTGTTTAAGGTAATAGTTATTGGTCCATTAAAAATGAATCCATTTGAAAGTTTTGTGCCAATGGGAATATTTGAAATAGTAACTTTTGTGTCGTTTTCCGTTGACAAGATTGAAGCAAAATTCAACAATGAAGGATCAAAAAGAGGATTCAGCATTGCGCCAAGTCTAAATTCTTTTCCAAGTGCGCTATTTCCTTTAGATACAATTCCTCCAGCGTGTGCATAAGAAATAGTGCCTTTTTGAATGTTTTTTTGCGCTGTAACTCTAACGCTCACATAGATCAAATCGTAGGCTTCAATTAGATAACCCTTGTTTTGTACTATACCAATGCTGGTTTTTGGTGTGATTAATTGAGTATTATCTCCATTTCCAATATAATACACATAAGGATTGCTATTGCTTGCCACACCCGTTATGACGTTTCCGCCAATTTCAATAATTTTGAAATTGACATTTGTAACGCTTGGAGTTGAAATATAGATATATTGGTCTTCCGCCAAGTTGGTTTGTGCGGTTAACGGCGGTATATAATGTGTTTTGCTAAACTGCGCGAAACAATTTATGGACAAGAAAAACAAGAAAAAGAAAACTGCTTTTTTCATTCGATAAAAATAATAAATATAGACTATCTTTTTAGTGAAAAATGACCTTTTATTATTCTACCGTCGCCAAAGTTTAAATTAAACCAGTAATCGGTTGCGGGTAATTCATTTCCAATATATGTGCCGTTCCAGCTGGGATTTGTCGCACTGAGTTGTTTTAATAATTTGCCGTAGCGGTCAAAAATTGCTACTGTTGCTTTTGGAAATAAATTAAGGTTTTTAATTTCCCAAACATCATTGTAACCATCACCATTTGGCGTAAAATAATGAGGATAATCTAAAACATAAATCACATAAGGATTCGATAATCCGCAACCATTTTTGTCTTTGGCATAAGCAAAATAAGTTCCGGCTGAAATCCCCGTAAATAATGGATTGTCTTGAAAATAGGTGCCGTCTAGTGAAAATTCGTAGTTTCCAATTCCGGTATATTGTATCAAAACCGAATTCCCATTTCCTGCAAAATCATTGATAATTGCTCCAGTAATTGTTGCAATTCCGGATGCCGTAACAGTGAATTTTTTGGTTTTAGTACAGCCATTAGCGTCGGTTACAAGTACAGAATAATTTCCTGGAGTTGTTGCGATAATCAAATTTAAAGTACTTCCAGTATTCCATAAATAACTTGAAAAACCTGCAGCAACGCTTAAAGTCGTTGAACTTCCGTTGCATAAACCAGCCGATTCATTCTGAAAATTAGGAGGATCGAATGTATTCACGACAAGCGTTATCGGAACTATTCCATAACAATCTGGGCCATTCACGATTCGGGCATAAATAGTTTGTTGGTTTGGAGTGGTATTGTCAAAAATATTAGGCAAGGGATTTTTCTGGGAAACAGCATCAGCTGGAATCAGGTAATATTCGACGATTAATCCAGCAGGCAATCCATTCAAAACCTGTGGAGTTACTTGCGCATTTAAATCAAAATGATATAAACCATCCTGAATTGCATCGCCGTCGCAAGTTGCGACAGGTTTTTGCGGTGCGATGGCATTGTTTGCAATGACCAAGTTGACTTGCGCATAATTGGCACAGCCAAAAGAATTGGAAACTCTCGCAAAAAGAGGTGGATTTGCAGGCGTGTTTTGATAAGTTGAGGGATTCAAAATAGGATTGATTTGACCTTGGGCATTCGGCAAAGATTCATAATACACGACTGGGCTTAAACTCGGGTCATTGGGTTTTATGAGGTTATCCAGTTTCGTTAAGTCAAAAATGGATATACCGTCGCTATTGTCATCACATTGTGCCAGCGTTGTGTTTGATAATACAATTTTGGGAGTGTATTCTAATTTTATTTTTCCAGTAGCCACGCAAGTTGTGGGCGACAAAGTAACTTCAACACTATAAGTTCCGGTATCAGAAACAGCAAGGGTTGAATTTATTTCTCCCAATATTTCGACATTATTTTTAAACCATTTATACGCATAAGTTGCTGGTAATTTGGTATCAATAACATAGCTTTCTCCAAAACAAACCGGGTTATTTGTTGTTAGTAATCTATCTTGTCCAAAGTCAATTTTCGAAGAAAAACTTCCCGATTCGAGGAAAATAGCCGAGTCATAATACTCGGTTAAATCATCGGCAATCACCAATTTTATATGGTAGGTGGTTCCAGCGACTACAGAGGTTTGGGCATTCAAGACTAACGTTTGTCCTGCATAATTTATGGGGCTGGTGTTCGTGGGAGTAGTATTGAAACCTCCAAAATAGTTTTCATTAATTGCAGGACAATTTGTAACAATTCCTTGATTATTGGTAAAACTGATTGCAGGGTGAATATTTTGAGAAGAAACTGGGATTGTGGTTCCTGGAATCACGGCCAAGTTTTGATAATTTACGGCACTCCCTTTTACTTTAATTAGAAATGCAAATCCATCGGAATAGTGGCAAGGAAATTCATCCTGATATTCATTGGATGCAAATAGATAATTGAAACTAATGAAATTGGTCAATGGCGTGAAATCAAATTCTAGCGAAGTAGCATTTATAGAATTGATACCTAATGCTTGATTTAAATCGGCGTCGCCGAACCAAGACGTACTTCCCCCTCCTTGATTTCTGACAAATGGACCCACGGAATTGGGACTGCTCAAGGTGCTTAATACAACTCCGTCAGCAATAGGAAAACTGCCTCCTGAATTATTGAAATAGCCATAACTGTTTTTTCCTGCGGTAAATGTATCACCGTTTGCAATAAAGTTCGAAACGTTTGCGCAAGAACTGTTTACCAATACATTTTCGATGAGTTGTTGGGTGCTTTTCGTGTCATCTATGCTGATATATTGTGCTGTTGCAATGGAGGTAAAGCAACAAAGGAAGACGAAAAATAAAATCGTTTGAATAGATCTCATGGCTTCGCAAATATACTACAAATCTCTATTTTTTAATAATTTATAGGAAAGTAGCATAAATAGGAAAATCCATGTCATAACAATCAAAATTGACGAAAAATGCACGTCATAATCTTTGATGTTGTCCAGACCAATTTTAGTTCCAATGTTTTTTACAACCGATAATCTTGAAAATGGTTCCACAATCAAATTAGAAATCGATTCCAATGGAAGAAATTGTTCAATACTGGCCGCTGTATTGCCTTCGGGAAAAAGTCTAAAGTTTAAAATTCCTTTGAAAATATTTTCGGCTATGAACCAAACCAGAAGAAATCCAATTGCAAAAGCGGAACGTTTTACCAAGATTCCTAGAAACAGACAGAACGAAAAAAAACCGACTAATTTGACAAAGAATGCTAAGAGATATTCCAAATCCGAAAAAACAATACCGAATTCCGTGTAAGAAGAAAAGCAGTAACCCAAAATCAAACTCATCACAAAAACAAAAACCGTGGAGCAAAAAGCAAATAAAGTTACGGTCAAAAACTTGGACAATATCAATTCTTTTTTGCTCATTCCGTCAATCAGGTTTTGTTTCAAAGTGCCGTAACTGTATTCGTTTGCCATCATCGAAACGATGACAATGGCCAAAAAGAACTTTAGCCAGGCGGCGATATACGTGTTGAAATGCCAAATAAAAGGAAAATTAAATATCCCCATTTCGGCGAGGTGAAGTTTAAAAATGCCGAGATCAAATTTTATAGACGCTATTAAAGCTATAAAAGAAAGTAAAATAAAATAAGTTAAAGTCAAGGTACGACTGGCTTTGTTTAACCAAATTTTCTGCAGTTCTATGGAGAGTAATCGTTTCATTTTTAATTTTTAATTTGATATTTTATGAAAATTGACATTGCCATTGTCATTGATTGTTTGTCAATTCCAAAAACTGCTCTTCCAGGCTATTCTTGCGTTTTACCAAATGACTTAAAACAATGTTTTTTTCAAATAAGAATCGGTTTAATTCTTTGGATTCCAATGGATTTTTTAAATAAGCCAATACCTTACCATCCATAGTTTTGACGCTTTCAACTGCAGGATGCGTTTTCAAAACTTTCGCCAAGTTTTCGCCATCGTCCGTTTGTAATTCGAAAAAACCTTCGTTCGCCGACATTCCATCGACCAAACCCGAATACAAAATTTGGCCCTTTCTTAAAATTATGACGTGGGAACACACTTTCTCGACTTCGTCCAGCAAGTGCGAAGCGAGTAAAATGGTGGTTCCTTCAGCGGCAACTTGTTTGATAATATCACGAATTTGGTGGATTCCTTGCGGATCCAAACCGTTTGTGGGTTCATCCAGAATCAATATTTCAGGATCATTCAATAGGGCAGAAGCAATTGCCAATCGTTGTTTCATTCCCAGCGAAAAAGTACTGAATTTGCTGTTTTTTCGCTCATTTAAACCAACCAATTCCAGTTTTTCATCTATTTTGGAATAATTGATATTTTTGATTTTGCAAACTAATTTCAGGTTTTCTTCGGCCGTCATATAAGGATAGAAATTGGGTCTTTCGATAATGGCTCCCACTTTTTTTAAAGCGTCGTGCGTTTGCATTGTTCCTCCAAACCATCTGTATTGTCCGGAAGTTTTATTGACGACATTGAGAACAATTCCCAAGGTTGTTGATTTTCCGCTTCCATTTGGACCAAGAATGCCGTAAACATTACCTTTTTTTATTTCGAAAGAAACATTTTTTAAAGCTTGAATACTGCCATATCGTTTGTGGAGATTGTCAATTTTGAGTATTGTTTCCAATTTTTTTTTGGGATTTGATTTTTAATAAGACGTGCAAGCATTGTTTTTGTTACTTTCGAAATAGAATTTAGTGTAAATTTGTATCAAATATATTCAAAATGAACGAAGAACCATTAATGGTTTTTAAAAAACCAACGTATCCCATAAATAATTCGCTTATGGATTATTTAGAACGATACGACCGTATATCTAAAGTTCCAATTTTCTATGATGATTTGTTGCGTTTTTCAGGTTCCATAAATGTGTTCGACAAAAAAGACCAAGATACCTTATGGATCAGGGTTTATTATAGTGAGCACGAAAGAAAAGACATTGATTTGAATCTTAAAAAAGTGTATTCCTACTTGTATTCGGATGGGAATTTGGATACCATAAAATTTTTGAATGTTGATGCAATTGACTACTGTACTTTTGGGAATTCAAAACCTTTTAGAATAAAAGTCAGGAATATTTTGAACGATAATTATGTCTATTTTTATGTCAAAAAAGCGGATGCTTCACGGGTTTATGGTTTAGAATTGGAGCATATTCTCTCTCCAGATAAAGTGCAATTTTTGGTATATAAAGACACTTTGATTGAAGAACATATCATGGGAATTCCTGGAGATGTTTTTATGGATACGCTTTTAATAAATTGTACGGTGACTGAAAAATCACAGATAGCAAAAGAATTTGTTAAATTTAATGAGCGTTGTGTGATTCGGCTTCTTGGCGATATGCGAGCCTATAATTACGTAATTGTTCCCATACACGATTTTGACCAGGTGGTTTATCGGATTCGTCCAATCGATTTTGATCAGCAATGTTACGAAGGAAATTTAAAAGTATATCGGCCACAGTTTTTTAAGGAAAATTATCCAATGGTAAAATTAGTCGAAGATAAACTCGAAGAAAGTTCGATAGAGCAATATAAAAATGAAGAAAGAGCGGTTTTGGCCAAAAGAATTTATTCGGCCGAAAACCGCATCAAAAAGTTATTGACTATAATGGGCAATGATACTATTGCCCCTGACGAAAATGTCCAAAAATTAAAATTAGGATTGTTCAATTTTACCCATGATTTGAACTTTAAAAGGGCAAAATCTATGGGAAATGTACTGAATGCAATTTTTGATTTTATTATAAGAAATTATAAAAACATTAATGTTTTTAGTAATAATTTCGAGTAAAAATTAAACAAATATATTGTTTTCCATCGGCAAAGTTATATCTTGGCTAATCGAGCAACTCTTTTTTGAATGAACGTTTGTCTTAACGTTAGTAGGCTTTTAATTAATAGTAGTATTAGCATCTTTTTGGGGCTTTTAGGATGAATTACTAGATAGAGAAATGTCTTTTGTTGTATAGACTAATTAATGTTTCGTTAATGTCTTTAAGTTCGGGGGTGAGAAATGTTTTATGACCTTCGAGGTCATTTGTCAATTCTAAACCACAAATGGAACATTTATATTCCTTAAAATGATTCGTCACATTTCTTGTCGTGGTAATTTTATGTCCAACTAAAGAACACAAAATTTTCGGTATGGAAATTCTATTCCTGATTGTGTTGGTGTTCATACTGAGTTAATTAAATTTGGGTTAGTAAATATACTTTATATCCGTTTAAAACACTAATAAAATCGATTAAGTACTCAATTTTTATTTATAAATAAATAAAATCTTACAAAAAAAATATTTTTAACTCCAATGTTTTGAAAGTAAACAACGGGAATACATAAAAAATCCTCAACTATTTACTAATTGAGGATTGGAATATTCATTCTTTAGAGAACTTCGATGGATTGTTGAAAACTAATTCTTCACTTCCTTGTTAAAATAAACAAGATAATAATACATTTGTTTTTCTTCATCCCATCCTTTTTCCACATATTTTTCGGCGCTTTCTGGGTTGATGAAATCCATTTTTATTTGAATATTTGTATCAAGGCTAATTATGTTTTTAATCGATTTTCTGGCGTCAGAAACAGCTGCATTGGCAATGGGAAATGAAGTCACGTCTTCGATGCTATATTTTTCCCCTTTATCAACTTTGTAATTTTTAAATTCAGGAAGTAAATCCGGGTTATCCAAGACTTCATTCAAGAAATTGCTTTCTTCGAATTGGTCATTTTTGGCAAAATAATTCACGCTGCGGTTCATAAACATGACCTCTTCTTTCTTGTCTTCGGCAGGAAAAACAACATCTTTGGCAAAACCTTGGCAAAATTTCAGGTATTTTTTGGTAATGAAATTTTCGTCTTCAAAAGCATCTACCGAAAGGAAATGTTCCAGCCAGTAACGAGCGTCATAACGGTTGCTGTCTACTGTTAGGATTTTGTAACCTTCTTCTTTTTTATAATTGAAAATCAAACAACCTTTGTCTAATTTGCTTAGGTTTATACCATGTTGCAAAATCATTTCTAGATTGGTGTCTTTTTCTTCGAACTGCAAAAAATCGGATTGTAGTTCACTTTTAAAAATTCCAATTGCATCTACCACATTGTTGTCAATGTTTACATTGGTTAAATGCGCCACATAGACTTCTCCGTTTTTGATGTGTGGATGGTTCGATTGCTCAAATAAATGAGTTGTAATCTGCTTTGATACTTCATGTAAACTACTTGGATTTTCGAATATTTGAGTTGCAAATTTAAACATGTCATTGTAGTCTAAATCTACTTCGTGGGCAAATTGAAAGTAGTTTTCTTCTTTTTCTCTAAAGGGTTTAAAGAAATATTCTTTCATCAAAGGCATCACTTCATCATTCAAATTGAAAGGCTGTTCCGATAAGAATATTTCTTCGTTACGGCTTTTGTTTCCAACTCTATGAATGGATAAAGTTTCGATGTGTGTATTAAATAAATTGATCATATTTTTTTATTTTTTTAGAAGAAAGAACCAAGATGAAAGACAGAACTAATGTCTCGAATCTTGGTTCTAAATTAATATTTTTATTTTGCTTCTGGCTTAGTCCTAGTTCCAGTTTTCTTCAAATCCGTAGTCTTCAAAACTATCATCTCCTTCGAACATATCTAAATCATCTTCGTCTAGATCATCTTCAAACTCGTTATAACTTTCCTCTTCTTCATAAGCAATAAAATGTTTTTCCATTGCTTCGGCTGGCATTTCACCATGCGAAAAAATAGTTTCTGGATAGGTATTTCCAGCAGCAATTTCTTCAACTGCGGCTAGTTCTACTAGAAAAGTCCACATATTAATGAAGTCATAAACATAAATTATTTTGGTATTTTCATTGTCCAAAATATTCGAAAGCAAGTAATCGCTCATTGTTTTTTGTTCGCCAAGAACATCACCAGAATCAAACATTGGTATTTCATCTTCTTGATTCCAAGTGTCGTCACAAGTATAAAATGAAGCAACTTCCATTCCGTCGAACCCAAAAGAGTTGAAAATGGCATTGTGAAAATCTTCTAAAGTATCGTCTGCACGTATTGCAATATCTCTAAATATGTCTTCTTCGGCATCGAGAATTACTCTAAATTTATAAACCATAATGGGTATTTTTATTGAAAAGCAAAGGTAAAATTAAATTTTAGATTTTAGATTTCGGATTTTAGTTTTGTTGATAAGATTTTTAATTATTTTCTAAAATTATAAATTCAATTTCTTGATCACTTTTGCGGGATTCCCAACCGCCATCGAATTATCAGGAATGTTTTTTGTAACCACAGAACCTGCACCGATTACACACCCATTTCCAATAGTTGCTCCGGGACAAATGATTGCGTTTCCGCCAATCCAGCAATCATCGCCAATCGTTATGGGTTTCGAGATTTTATATGTGCGACGCATAATTGCATCAAACGGATGTGAGGCTGTATAGAGTTGAACACCTGGGCCGATAAATACATTCGAGCCAATTGTTACTTTATTTTCGTCTAAAACTACGCAGTTTACATTGAAAAAAACATTGTCATCGCAGAAAATATTATAACCATAATCGCAGAAAAAGGGAGGTTCGATGTATAAATTAGTTCCAGCATTCGGAATTAATTCTTTCAAAATCAATCTCGCATTTTTGGTTATTCGGTATTCAGTTACATTTAACCGATGTAGTAAGTTTTTAGCTTTACGTCTGTCTTTTTTGAGATTTTCATCATCTAATGGATAAGGTTCGCCGTCAATAATTTTTTCTTTTTCGGGTTTCATAAAATGCTGCTTTTTGAGGTAAATATAATTGAAAATTACAATTCAGTATTCAATTTATACAATTCAGTACTTAAAAATTTCAGTAGAAGCAGAAGCAACTTACATTTGTATAAAATTATTAATGCATATGAAAAGGAATTGGTTTAATATAGAAAGTTGGAATCCTGAGATGATTCGTCAATTTATTTGGTTAACTGCAACACTATTTGTTTCGTTTTGGGTATATAATTTAATTAAATCAATTCTCAAAAGGCAGGAAAACAAAATAAAGGTTCAAAAAATTATTGCTGGAACGGCAAATGCAAAATTCGAAAGTCTTAAAAACCAAATCGATCCCCATTTTCTATTTAACAGTCTCAATGTTTTGAGTTCGTTGATAGAAGAAAATCCGGAAAATGCACAACGATTTACGACTTCTCTATCAAAGGTTTATCGCTATGTTTTAGAACAAAAAGACAAAGAATTGGTTCCAATTGAAGAAGAATTAGCTTTCGCCAAAACCTATATGAATTTACTGAAGATGCGTTTCGAAAATAGTCTTTCTTGTGAATTACCGTTGGAAAACATTGACATAGAAGCAAAGGTTGTTCCGCTTTCTTTGCAATTGTTGTTGGAAAATGCTGTCAAACATAACATAGTGAGCGAGCAAAAGCCTTTACATATTAAAGTTTATTTGGAAGATGATTTTTTGGTGATTCAGAATAATTATCAAAAAAAGGATGTTTTGCAAGATCGGCAAGGTGTTGGACTCGATAATATTATTAGTCGTTACGAAATTATCACAAATAGGAAACTTAAAATAGAACAAACCGAAAATCAATTTATAGTCAAAATACCAATATTAACTAAACAAATCACAATCATGGAAAATGTAAATTACAATGAAAACAGTGCTTATTACAGCGCTAAAAGAAAAGTGGATCAAATAAAAAGATTTTATACTAGTTTGATTTCTTATTGTTTAATAATGCCATTCCTTATTTTTATAAATTTAAAAAACAATAGCGGATTTCAATGGTTTTGGTTTCCCATGTTTGGGTGGGGATTTGGATTAGTGATGAAAGGACTTCGAGTTTATGGATATAGCTCTAATTGGGAGGAACGTAAAATTCAAGAAATATTGAAAAAAGAAGACCGTAAACAAACTTGGGAATAATTTTAGGATTAAATTTAAAAACAGACAAAATGGAAAAGAACTTTCAAGAAAATGAACGCTATTTTTTAGCGAAAAGAAGAGTCAAAAGCATAAGAGGATTTTATATTCATTTATTTTTTTATTTAGTAATTAATTCGATTATAATTGTGCAAATTTATATGCATAATGATGGCGAATTTTGGAGAGGGGAAAATTTTTCGACAGCATTCTTTTGGGGAATAGGAATACTTGCTCACGGAACTGGAGTTTTTGGGAGTAATTTATTCTTTGGAAAAGAGTGGGAAGAAAGAAAAATAAAGGAGTTAATGAACAAAGATAAAAAGGAGAAATGGAACTAATAATTTAGTTGTTGGCGCTTAAATTATTTTAGCCCAAAACCCAAAACCCAAAGCCCAAAAAATGACTACAATTATAATTGAAGACGAAAAACCGGCAGCAAGATTATTGCAACGCAAACTCGGAAAACTAAATGTTGAAGTTGGAGTTATGCTTCATTCAGTGGAAGAATCTATCGAGTGGTTTTCTATGAATGAACATCCAGATTTGATCTTTCTTGATATTCAATTATCAGATGGATTATCGTTTGAAATATTCGAAAAAATGGATATAAAAAGTGCCGTAATTTTCACCACAGCTTATGATGAATATGCGTTAAAAGCATTCAAATTAAATAGCATAGATTATCTCTTGAAACCCATTGATGAAGATGATTTAGAAGTGGCAATTTTAAAATTTACAGCTCGCTTGCCAAAACAAGAAAGGCTAAATTTGGATTATGCGGAAATCAAAAAAATGCTTTTGAATCCATTTGAAAAAAACTATAAAAAACGATTTACGGTAAAAATTGGGCAACATCTCAAAGTGATTTCTATAGAAGAAATTGAATGTTTTTTTAGCGAAAATAAAGGAACTTATATTCATACTTTCGACAATAGAAATTACCTGATAGAATCGACTTTGGAGGTTTTAGAACAAGAGTTAAATCCAACAGAATTCTACCGGATAAGTCGAAAATTCATTGTTCCATTAAAAGCAATTAAGGAAATTGTTGTGTATTCTAATTCGAGATTAAAGGTAATTTTGCCTACTTATAAGGAAGAAGAAGTGGTGGTAAGTAGAGAAAAAGTATCCAATTTTAAAAATTGGATAGGGTAGTTTGCTATTAAATTTATTGTTTATTTAATTTCGTTTAAAAACACTGGTATTTAGTTTTTTATAAAAAAGGTATAGATATATTCTATGGTTTTTTTAAGCCTTAAAAACGGTTTTTCTGATCCCAATTAAAACAAATACCAGCAGAGTATAGATAATAAAAAACGGAACGATATATTCGATTAAATTTAGCGGTAACATAATGGCTATAATCAGTAATTGAAAACCCAATCCATAAATAGAAACGAAGGTCATAAACCAGTTTGGAAATGTTTTTACCTTGTAGGCACTACTATCTAAAGTGTGAATTATTTTGTCGAAAACACCATAGACTACGGTGTAAATAAAAAATAAAATATCTACCGATTTTTGACTTTCTCCAGGCAAAGCTCGAGGTGATTTGTCTTCGAAAATTTTGCTGGTTGTGTCTCCACCAAACGATTTATTTCTCAAAATTACATAGTAGTAATTGTATAATGTTCCTTGTAGTTGAATGCAGAAAAAAGCTAAAATTGTCATCCAAAAAGGTGTTTTCGATACATAGCAAATCGTTGAAAAAAACAAAAAATTTAGAATAATATCAAACACACTGTCGAGGTATCTTCCGGTGTAAGAAGGTGTGTTTTTTACTCTTGAAAGTTCCCCATCGGCAGCATCAATAATCGATTTTAAAATGATAAATATACCTGCTAAAAAATAGTGATTTTTCAAAATACAATAGATCGCAATTAGACCGGTAACGCCAAAAAGTAGCGTAATATGAATGGGTGTAAATCGGGTATTTTTTAATTTAGAGGCAAAAAATTTTCCAATTGGTCTGCCATAATCTGATACATCTAGAAATTGATCTCGAGCTGAAAGTTTAGACATTTATTATTTGAACAAAGAAAATGCGACAATATAGTCAGGGTATTTTAGGTTATTCTTCATGAATCGAAGAGATTTCAATAGCACCATTTGTCCATTCCGGATTTAATTTAACTGAATCTTCTGGGTTTAAAAAGGCTATTTGTGCTATTTTTTCAATTTTAACGGTGATTGTATTCGTGTCAATATATTTTGATAGTTCATCATATGGCTGATTTTTACTTTTTAAATCAGCACCAACAATGCCAATTTTAAGTAGATCTTCAGAGGATTTAATATTCTCTTTAAAAGAAGAATTTTCAATATTATT
Organism: uncultured Bacteroidota bacterium; assembly: GCA_903861155.1. GTDB lineage: Bacteria > Bacteroidota > Bacteroidia > Flavobacteriales > Flavobacteriaceae > Flavobacterium. The sequence continues at coordinate 48,769 of CAIOTL010000063.1, read as the reverse complement.
TTTATAAAAAGTATCTAATATATATTTCTTGGTAGTAATTATTATCACTCCAAAATTTGATTCATATTTTTTGGAGACAATACTGTCCTTTAATACAGTTACTGTAGAAATATCATTTGGATTTATATCTTCCATTTCTTTCTTCAAATCTTGCATAAATCCTATTTTCTTGGCATCAAGAATAATAATTGGATTTTGTTGCGGATAAGCAAAAAAATATGAAAATATTAATAATGAAAATAATAGCAGGTTTTTTTTCATGATTTTACAAGTTTTATTTTGACAAACGGTGCAAAGTAAATGTCATTGCCGTAAGCAGAAAGAAAGCACTTACTTGATGCGCTAATCCTAACCATAAAGGAACGCTGTACAACAAAGTAAAAACTCCCAGTATAAATTGAACAAATACAAGAGCAAAAAGCGCATTAATTCCTGTTGACTGCGTTTTGTCTAAAGTGAATTTTTTACTTTTAAAATAAATAAAAACAATCATTCCAACTACTAAGTAAGCTAATGTTCTATGAACGAATTGAACTCCACTTTTGCCTTCGGTGAGTCTTTTAAACCAAGTATCTTTTTCTAAAATTATGCTTTCGTGAAAGAATTGTCCGTCGCTCATCAATGGCCAGTGGTTATGAATTAAACCAGCATCTAAACCAGCAACAAATCCGCCATAAATAATTTGTAATAGTAAGAAGGCAAGAGCAAAACGAGCAATATTTCTTAATGATTTCGTGACCGTTTTTCTTTGAGGATAAATTAAGTCTAAGGAAACCCAGAATGTATAGGCAAACGTGATAAATGCAAAAGTTAAGTGTAATGACAAACGAAAATGACTTACATCAGGATTGTCAATTAAACCGCTACGTACCATAAACCATCCTAAAAATCCTTGAAAAGCCCCCATTCCCAAGAGTATATAACATTTGTTTACTGTAGTGTTGTCAATTTTTTTCTTAACCAAAAAATATATAAATGGGATTATGAATACAAAGCCAACAACACGGCCAATTAATCGATGGAACCATTCCCAGAAATAGATAAGTTTATAATCAGAAAGTGTAAAATCTTTATGGATGTTGATTTTTTGATATTCTGGAAATTGTTTGTATTGTTCAAATGTTTCCTGCCATTTTGCTTCTGTAAGCGGCAGAAACGTATCGGTGACCAAATGCCAATCGGTCATTGAAAGCCCAGAATTGGTCAATCGTGTAATTCCGCCTACTACAACCATTACGAACACTAAAAAACAACCTGAAAGTAGCCAGATTATTACTGATTTATTCTCTTTTTTCATTATATCAGATTAATTTTCACAAAGATATTTTAAATTGAATTAAATGTTAATTCAACAAGCGTTAATCTTTAACCCTAATTTTTCAGCTCTTTTCAATACAAAATTATAAGCCGCTTGATGTTCATTTGGGATTTCGCCTTCAAGAATTGCTTCTTTCACTGCCTCTTTCAAAACTCCAATTTCTCTAGAAGGTTTCAAATTAAAAATCGTCATAATTTCTTCTCCTGAAATTGGTGGCTGAAAATTCCGCACATGGTCGCGTTCTTCGACTTCCACAATTTTCTTGCGAACCAATTCAAAATTATGATGGTATTTCTTGAATTTATTTGGATTTTTAGTCGTAATGTCTGCTTCACACAACGTCATTAAACTTTCTACATCTTCACCGGCATCAAAAACTAAACGACGTACGGCAGAATCAGTCACTAAATCTTGAGAAAGTACAATTGGACGCGAACTCATCATCACCATTTTTCGCACAAATTTCATTTTATGATTCAATGGCATATGCAACCTTTCGAATATTTTTTTTGTCATTTTTCCGCCAAGAAACTCGTGGCCGTGAAAAGTCCAACCTTGTTTTTTATTGAATCTTTTTGTTGGGGCTTTGCCAATGTCGTGCAACAAGGCAGACCAGCGTAACCAGACATCATCGGTGTTTGGACAAATATTGTCGACAACTTCCAGCGTATGATAAAAGTTATTTTTGTGGGTTTGACCTTCAATTTCTTCCACCTGGTTTAAAGCTGTCAATTCAGGAAGAATGATGTCTAAAATACCAGTTTTGTATAATAACAAAAATCCAATAGAGGGTTTGTCTGTCGAAAGAATTTTATTCAATTCATCTACAATTCTTTCACCAGAAATTATGTTGATTCGATCTGCATTTTTTGTAATAGATTGCAAAGAGTTTTTTTCGATTTCAAAACCCAATTGATTTGCAAACCGAATGGCACGAAGCATTCTCAATGGATCGTCAGAAAAGGTGATGTCCGGATCGAGCGGTGTTTTAATGATTTTATTTTTCATATCTTCCAACCCATTGAAAGGATCAGAAAGTGCTCCGAAATTATCCTTATTTAGAGATAAAGCAAGAGCATTGATAGTGAAATCACGACGATTTTGGTCATCTTCCAATGTTCCGTTTTCGACTACAGGATTTCGACTTTCGAAATGATAGGATTCTTTTCTGCCACCCACAAATTCGATGTCAATTTCTTCAAAACGTAACATTGCAGTTCCGTAGTTTTTAAAAACCTGAACTTTTGGTTTTTTTGGAAGTAATTCCGAAACTTTTAAAGCTAGTTCAATTCCACTGCCAACGGCTACGACATCAATGTCTTTTTTGAAATCTCTTTTAAGGATTAAATCCCTCACGAAACCACCAATCACATAACTTTCGATATGAAGTTCTTGGGAAGCTTGTGAAACGACTTCGAAGATTTTATTATTTAATGCTGATTTGTAGTTCATTAATTTTTGTTTAGAGCTTAAAGTTTAAAGTTGCTTAACTGAAAACTGAAAACTGAATACTGCAAACTATTTTCGAATCACTTTTACCTGTGAATCGTTCGTCAATTTGATAATTGTGGATGGCTTTAAGCCAATTTTTTCGCGATGCAAATTTACAACATAGTCAACACCTTTTATAATTTCTGGACTAATATCTTTGAAAGCAATAGGTGTAGGTTGACCAGATATATTAGCTGAGGTCGATACCAAGGGTTTTTGCATCTTTTCCAATAATTTAAAACAGAAAGCTTCTTTGACGATTCGAACTCCTAAAGTATTATCAGTGGCTATTAAATTGGGTGCTACATTTCTTGGTTTGTCTAGAATTAAAGTTGTTGGTTTTTCGGATAAATCCATAATTTGCCAGGCCACTTCTGGGATATCTTTGAAAACATTGTACATCATTTTTTCTCCATTCATCAAGACAATCATACTCTGTGTTTCTGTCCTTTGTTTGAGTTTGTATATTTTGGCGACAGCCTCAGGATTCGTGGCATCACATCCAATTCCCCAAACGGTATCTGTTGGATAAAGGATTATTCCACCTTTTTGGATTATTTCGAAAGCTTTGTGTATTTCTTCATTTATCATAGGGTTACGATTTTTTGTTTGGTTTTTAGTGATTTTGACAAAGGAGCACCAGTCAAAATTAAAAAAAACAACGACCAATTTTTGGGTTTTAGAATGCTGCTAAAAAAATATTTTACAATTAGAAATACCATTACTATTTTATGCCCGAAAAAACCGTAATGTTTTCGAATTATATAGAGCAACGAAATCTTTAATTCTTTTTTTATTGCTAATGATTTTATTGTGCTGGCTCCGTGAAAATGAACAAATTCAGCTTCAGGAATTAAGTAGGCAAACTTTGATTTTTTCGCTAATCGAATGCATAGATCGGTTTCTTCATAATAGAGAAAAATATTGGTGTCAAAACCTCCAACTTCATAGAAATCGGTTGCTCCAACAAACATAAAACTTCCAGGAACAAAGTTTACTTGCAGCGGACTAGTATATTTTTTTTTTCGTTTTGGATATTTCTTAGAATTGATGATTTCCAAGAAACTTCGCCCAATAATTTCTCTCGCAGGAGAAGCAAAATGATCGAGTGAGACCATAAAATCTCCAGTTTCTTTGTAGGCTTGAGCTCCTACAATTCCAATATTTGGATTGTTTTCCAGAGCATTTTTAAGAATTGACAAACAATCATTTTTCAATAAAGTATCGTTATTGACGAAAGCCAAATACTTGGCATTGGCAAATTGAACTCCAAACATATTTCCTGCGCCAAAACCTGAATTTATATGGTTTCGGTGAAGTTCTAGATTAGAAAAATCAACTTCATCACAAAAAGATTTTAGCTTTAAATAATCCTTTTTTTTCGAACAATTATCGGTTATGATGATTTGGTAATGAATATTTTTCGAGGTTTTTTCGACGATGGAACGAATGCAATTGATGCTGTGTTCGCTTGAATTGTAGTTGATTAAAATTACGGCTATGTCAAACATCATAAATATTGATTGATTCCTTTTTCGATAAAAGTAAGTTTCTTTTCAGTGGTTTGTCTCTCGATTTCGTTGTTGATTTCGAGATTGCTTTTTGATTGTTCTTTGTGAAAAATATGATAAGCAATACCGGAATATTTCAATCTTTTTCCTTTTATTCCAATGTTATGCAAACGTTGAATCATTTCGGAATCATCAATTCCCCAGCCTACCAAATCCTCATTAAAACCGTTGATTTTAATAAAATCTTCTTTCCAGAATGACATATTGCAACCTCTAAGTTTTCGGGATCGTTTGTCAATACTTTTAATAAAATTCATCAATAGCGGAATTCGGATGGTTCGTCCTCTTTTTTTAATCTGTTTGGAAAACAAATTGAAATTAATAATTTTTTTCGAAAATAGTTCAGGCAATAATTTTTCTTGAATATTAACTCGTGATCCAAATAAATAGGACCCTTTTTTGTTGAAAGTAAGATGGTCTTTAATGAAATCTTTGTCCATTATAATATCACCGTCTATTTCGATTATATAGTCAAATCTAGAGGCTGCAATGGCTTTGTTCATAATCTTGGGCTTTCTGTTTTTGACGTCTTCGTGCCAAATATGAATCAAGGGAATTGGGAATATTTTTTGAAATGTTTCGATTAATTGCTTAGTATCTTCTCTTGAACCATCGTCTGCAATTATCACTTCATTGGGTAAAACTGACTGATTCAGGAGGCTTAATAGTAATAATTCTAATGCTTCGGGCCAATTATAAGTTGGAGTTACTAATGAACAACTCTGATATGACATAATATTAAATTTATGTAAAATTACATTAAATATTTGAAGTCTAAAATGCAATACATACATTTGTCTGACTTTAACGTATGCATTTAATGAAACATATCATAAATCCTTCTTTCAGATTTGCTGAAAAACAAATTGTTAATTATATAAATAATTTTGACATTGAAGGAACTCTTTTTGGCGATGCAAAAAGAAATATAATTAAACTTTTCGAATTTGAGAATAAAACAATTAACGTTAAATCCTTCAAAATTCCACACTTCATTAATAAAATTACTTATAAATATTTTAGAAAATCCAAGGCTAGACGGTCTTTCGAATATGCAACTATTTTAATTGAAAATGGAATTGGAACTCCAATGCCAATTGCTTATTTTGAGGATTACGATTCTTTAGGATTAAATAAAAGTTTTTATGTTTGTGAGCATCTTCATTGTGATTTGACTTATAGGGAATTGGTCGAAATTCCCGATTTTCCAGAACACTCCACCATTTTAAGGCAATTCGCCAAATTTACTTTCGATTTGCACGAGAAAGGAATCGAGTTTTTAGACCATTCGCCGGGAAACACTTTGATAAAAAAAATAGATGACGGGAAGTATAATTTTTATTTGGTTGATTTGAACAGGATGAATTTTCATAAAATCTTAGATTTCGATATGAGGATGAAAAATTTCGGCAGACTTACCCCAAAAAAAGAGATGGTTGCCATTATGAGCAATGAATATGCTAAATTGTATACTTTACATAATGAATCCGAAATTTTTGAAAAAATGTGGTTTTACACAAGCCAGTTTCAAAGGGAATTTTCTCAAAGACAAAGATTGAAAAAGAAGCTAAAATTTTTGAAATCTCAATTTTAAGATTTTATTTTTTTTAATTCCTGAAATCTGATATACACGCTTAATGCATTCAAATAGCAAATAATAATGCCATTTTTGCCGTCAAGAATCCCAAATCGAATTATGTACTGATAAATGAATTGGTATAAAGGTCTTATGTAAAAATGGAAAAAACCCGGTTTTGTTCCTTTCATAAACTCTTCTTTCGCTTTTAACTTTCCGTAAAGAGTCATTTTTTGTTTATAATTGTTGTAATCGCTATAGGAATAATGAATCAGTTTATTTTTTAATTCGCCAATTGTTCCCGAAATGGCTAGTTTTTCGTGAACGATTTTATGGGAAACATATTGGGCTTTTTCTTTTTGAAAAAGCCTGAAAATTTTTTCCGTTTGTTTGCCGCTAAAATGTAATGGGGTGTTTTTGAACATCGAAATGCGGTAAAAATTGTAGGCAGAACAACTTTCTTTTTGTTGAATCGTTTGGATGATTTCTTGTTTTAGTTCTGGAGTGAGTCTTTCATCACCATCAATGAAAAGTATCCAAGGATTAGAAGCAAGACTTATGGCGTAATTTCGTTGCTTGGCAAAATTCTCAAAAGGGTGCTGAAATAATTGTACGTTGCCATATGATTTCACTATTTCAACAGTTTTATCAGTGCTGAAAGAATCGATGACCAAAATTTCAGCTGCAAAATCCAAATCGTCTAAAACGGCTGCAATATTATTTTCCTCATTATAAGTAATGATCAAGGCACTTAATAATTGCTTTTGGTATTTAATTTGTTGGATATTTTGCTCAACTTTATTCGAAAGATTGAATTTTATAAACGAGTTTATTTTGTCCTTGAATAAACTGGGTTTGAATTCTTGATAAAGAGAAAAGTTATTTTTTTTGATTTCTTTTTCAGAATTATTGATTAGTAATTCGGGAATAAAGTCATTCAAATGTACCGAAACGTGCTTAATGCCGTCTTCAAAAGTGGCCCACCCTTTTTTGTCTATCCAAGGAGAAAATATAATAAAAGATGACTTTCCTAGTGCTTTTGCCATATTTATAGCACCGCCATCATTACCTATTATTAAATCACATTCGTTCATTATGGCAATAAATTCCCTGATATTTTTTCCTAAAACTTCAAAATAAATTTTTGATTGGGTTTCTTTTTTACAAAGTTTAAATATTGTTTTTGCTTGTTCGATCTGGTTCGGAATATAATTAAATACAATATTCAAATCATAATTAATGGCAATATCATCAATAATTTCAGCCATATAGTTTGGAGGGTACGTTTTGGCCTCCGAACTACCTATAATGCTAACCATTACAGTTTTTCTTGTCGGATCAAGATGGTGCTTTTTAAATGTTTTTTTGGCGAATTCCTTTTCTTCGGTTGTTACGTAAAGTTTCGGAAAAGTATCTAAATCAATTTTTAAATGTAGCGGATCAAGTAAAGAAAGTCGTTGTTCTATGATTAAACCTAAATTAGTTTTTGGAGTTTGTATTTTTTCGACAACATCAGTGAAAAGTAACTTTTGCCAATTTTTAGAAAACGATATTTTTTGTTTTGCTCCCGAAAATAGAACGGGCAAAAAGCTTTCAATTTTAGAATAGGCATCAATAACTATATCGTATTTATTGCTGCGAATTTCAAGTAATAATTTAAAAAATTCTCGTTTACTTTTTCTATGTTTTTTTTTAAACAAGATTAAATTACTTATGGATTTATTTCCTTGAAGAACGGCAATTGTCGATTCGTAAACCATGTAATCAATTGTGGCATCAGGATATGCTTTGCGTAAATTATCGCATAAAATCGAGCTTAACAGCACATCGCCAATCATTTTTTGCTGGATTACAAGAATTTTCATTTTATTGATGTTTGTATAATGTTGATCGGGGACTTATCCAGGTTCTATTATAAATAGCCGAAAAATAGTAGGTCAAAAGGTTTTTGAATAGGTAAAGATTCACTTTTAATTTTGGATTAAAAAAGAAAACACATCCAAAAATTGCCATCAAAGTTTTTTCGAACAGCAAGGTCAAAAGCAATAAGGATTGAATTAAAAAGAGCTCAAATCCTTTTGAATGTTCGCTAAAATAAATATGTTGAGAAATTAGCACTTCGGTTTTTGTTAGCGCTTTGGTTTTTATGTTAATTCTTGAAGCTCCTCCGTGTTTATGCAGAATTGTTGTTGTTCCTATCAATACAACTTTGCCACCTTTCTTGGCAATTCGATTGCAAATATCTACATCCTCAAAATAGAGCCAATATTTTTCATTCCAACCATTTATTTTTTTGAACCAGTCAGCACTCATGAATATCACGGCACCAGTTACCCAGTCTGGGAATGCAATGCTTTTGACTGGATTAAGATTTTCAATAATTTGTTTTTTTGGGAATAATTTGTTGATTGCGCGAAATGAACCAAACAGAGTTATTAAACTTGGAAAAAACCGCATTTCATTGTAAGGTTTTCCTTTTTCGTTTAGTTGAGTGCAGGTCACGATTCCAAAATCAGTATTATTTTTGGCAGTTTTCCAAAGTTGATAGATTGCATCCTCGTTGGCTACAGTATCTGGATTTAAGAAAAGTAAATAGTTTCCTTTGGATAAATTGGCTCCCGTATTACAGCCATTGGCAAAGCCATTATTTCCTGAGTTTTTTATAAAATTAACTAACGGGAATTGATTTCTAAATCCGTCAATTTTTTCGTCATTAGAATCATTATCCACAACAATAGTTTCAAATGAAAACCTGTTGGAAACCATCGCGGTAATTGCTTCGAGACATTCTCTCAAAACTGTCCAACTCTTGTAATTTACAATAACGATAGAAATGTCAACCATTAATTTGATGCTATATGTTTAAACCGCCACATCATATTCTCTTAACGCATTGTTCAAAGACGTTTTCAAATCGGTCGATGGTTTGCGTGTTCCAATGATTAAAGCACAAGGAACTTGGAAATCTCCAGCTGCAAATTTTTTGGTATAACTTCCTGGAATCACCACAGAACGAGCGGGAACAAAACCTTTTCTTTCCACCGGAGTTTCACCAGTCACATCAATGATTTTAGTAGATGCAGTTAAACAAACATTGGCGCCAAGAACAGCTTCTTTGCCTACGTGTACCCCTTCGACAATGATGCAACGTGATCCTATAAATGCGCCATCTTCTATAATTACAGGTGCTGCTTGCAAAGGTTCAAGCACTCCTCCAATTCCTACACCTCCAGAAAGATGGACATTTTTCCCAACTTGTGCACAACTTCCAACGGTTGCCCAGGTGTCTACCATCGTTCCTTCATCTACATAGGCGCCAATGTTTACATAACTTGGCATCATAATTACGCCACTGGAAATATAAGCTCCATAACGGGCAGATGCTCCAGGAACTACGCGAACTCCTTTTTCAGCATAATCTCTTTTAAGTAGCATTTTGTCGTTGTATTCGAAAATTCCAGCCTCTAATGTTTCCATTTTTTGAATAGGGAAATACATAACCACGGCTTTTTTTACCCATTCGTTTACTTGCCAAGAATCTCCTTTAGGTTCAGCAACACGTAATTTTCCTGAATCTAATAATTCTATAACTTCTCTAATTGCTGTTGTTGTAATAGTTTCCTGTAACAAAGCACGGTTTTCCCAAGCTTGTTCTATGATGGATTGTAATTCGTTCATTGTTTAAATTTTCAGCAAATATAATTGGATTTTTTTGAAAACAACTTTGTAATTAGCAATACTAACATATTTACTTTTTTTGTTTAATAAATTGATTCTCATTTTTTGACATTCCAAGATTTTAAAGATTGATTGTTCAATGTTAAAATTGCGACAATTCTTTACTGTTGCTATTTTTTTTGATTTCTTGTCTATCTTTGTAAAATAAATTTAAAAATGCCAAGAATCCTCGCCATAGATTACGGACAAAAAAGAACAGGAATAGCCGTTACCGATGAATTGCAAATCATTGCTTCAGGTTTGACAACCATTCCATCTGTAACTGCAATTGCTTTTTTGGCAGCCTATTTTTCCAAAGAAAAGGTAGAAGTAGTTCTCATTGGCGAACCCAAACAAATGAATGGCCAACCTTCGGAAAGCGCTTCTGTTATCAAAGGGTTTGTGACTCATTTTACCAATCATTTTCCTGAGATGAAAGTCATTCGAGTTGATGAGCGTTTTACCTCTAAAATGGCTTTCCAAACCATGATTGATAGCGGATTGAAAAAGAAACAACGCCAGAACAAAGCACTTATCGACGAAATATCAGCAACTATAATGCTACAGGATTATTTGGCTCGGAAAATGTTTTAATATCTCCTAATTCTCGTTTCCTAAAAAATTTTATTACTTTTGCGCTTTAATTTTTTTGGACAGAAAGGAACTTCTTGAAAATTTCCTAAAACTAATTACAAAACACTGAATACTAAAAAAATGATTTTACCAATTGTAGGATATGGCGATCCTGTTTTAAGAAAAATGGGTGAGGAGATTTCTTCAGAACACCCAGATTTGAAGGAAACCATTGCCAATATGTACGAGACGATGTACAATGCTTATGGTGTGGGTCTTGCGGCGCCGCAAGTAGGAATGAGCATTCGCTTATTCGTGATTGACACAACTCCTTTTAGCGATGATGAAGATTTGCCAATTGAAGAGCAACAACAATTAAAAGGTTTCAAACGTACTTTTATCAACGCAAAAATGTTGAAGGAAGAAGGTGAAATCTGGAGTTTTAACGAAGGTTGTCTAAGTATTCCCGAAGTTCGTGAAGACGTTTATAGAAATGAAAAAATCACAATTGAGTATTGCGACGAGGATTTTAATGTTAAAACGGAAGTATTTGATGGCTTGGTGGCAAGGGTTATTCAACACGAATACGACCATATTGAAGGAATTTTGTTTACTGATTTGATTTCGTCATTGAAGAAGAAACTAATCAAGAAAAAATTGCAAAACATTATGGATGGCAAGACCAGACCAGATTATCGAATGAAATTTTGCAACAAAAAAGGAAGATAAACGTTCAATGACACTATCAATTTAAAAAATAAAATTTAAAAATGAATTTAGAAAAAATATTATCTATTTCTGGAAAACCAGGTTTATACGCATTAAAAGTTCAGACCCGTACGGGATTTATAGCCGAATCATTACTTGACGGAAAAAAAATCACCGTTGGTTTGAAAGTTAACGTAAGTTTATTATCGGAAATTTCTATTTATACCATCAACGAAGAAAAACCTTTGACCGAAGTTATGCGAAATATTGCCATCAAAGAAGATAATGGACCAGCAATTTCACACAAGGAAGACAATACTAAACTTGTCACCTATTTTATGGAAATCCTTCCGGAATATGATTCGGAAAGAGTGTATCCTTCGGATATCAAGAAAGTTATGAACTGGTATAATTTGCTTCAAGCGAAAGGATTGGTTTCAAAAGAAGAGCCAAAAATCGATAACGCAGAAGAAGTTTTAGAGAAAGTTGTTGAGGAAGTAGTTGCTGAAAAGACAAAAGCCCCAACTAAAAAAGCAAAAGCCAAGAAAGAGTAATACCTTTCTAAAATATATTTTTAATCCTGCCTCGATTTTTTGAGGCAGGATTTATTATTTTTACAAACTCGAGACCGAAAGGTCGAACTGATGAAATAAATCAAAACCTTATGAACTCCAAACAGACTCAACTTCAAGCTTTCGAACGATTATTGAACATTATGGATGATTTGCGCGAAAAATGTCCTTGGGATAAAAAGCAAACCTTGCAGAGTTTACGCCATTTGACCATCGAAGAAACGTATGAATTGGGCGATGCGATCTTAGATAATGACTTGAATGAAGTCAAGAAAGAATTGGGAGATTTGCTTTTGCACATCGTTTTTTATGCCAAAATTGGAAGTGAAACTAACGATTTTGACATTACCGACGTTTGCAACGAGATTTGTGATAAACTCATTCATCGTCATCCACATATTTATAGCGACGTAGTGGTGAAAGACGAGGAAGAAGTCAAACAAAACTGGGAAAAACTGAAACTTAAGGAAGGTAAAAAGTCGGTTTTGGAAGGCGTTCCACGAAGTTTGCCAGCATTGGTAAAAGCCAGTCGAATTCAAGACAAGGTGAAAGGTGTAGGTTTCGACTGGGAAGAGCCGCAGCAAGTTTGGGATAAAGTTCAGGAAGAATTAGGGGAATTGCAAGTTGAGGTCGAAGCTGGGGATCAGGATAAAATGGAAGCCGAGTTTGGAGATGTTTTGTTTTCGATGGTCAATTACGCCAGATTTCTGAACATAAATCCCGAAGATGCCTTGGAACGCACCAATAAAAAATTCATCAAAAGATTTCAATATCTCGAAAGCAAAGCGGGCGAATTGGGAAAACCTTTAATGGATATGACTTTGGCCGAAATGGATGTTTTTTGGAACGAAGCGAAAAAAATGTAATTGAAAATATCTGATTTTCAATTACCAAATTTTGGAACTAAGCAAAAAAATGCAATTGACGAAATTAATCGGCAATTCGTTTAAGTTTGCCAATATCTTTAACAACAATTTTTTTACCAGCTAATTCTATAAAACCTAATTTATTAAAATCGGATAATAAACGGATGCAGCTTTCGGTAGCTGTTCCGATCATTCCTGCCAATTCTTCTCTAGAAAGCTGAATGCGTAACGAACCATCCTCGTTTTTTCCGAAAGTTTCATGGAGGTAAACAAGTGTTTCTGCTAATCTTTCTTTTACTGTTTTTTGGGACATTGAAACAACGTGGTCACTCACTTCTTTTAAATCACCACAAATAGTTTTCATTAGGTTCATCGAAAACTGGTTGTTTTTGTCAAACAAATCCACCACTTCACTTCGGGGAATAAAACAAACTTCCATATCTTCAAGCGCCACAGCGCTTAAATTGGCGGGTTCACCACTAATCATAGAACGTTGGCCGAGTAATTCTCCTGATTTAACTAACTTTACAATTTGGTCTTTTCCGTTTGCGCTTAATTTGGAGAGTTTGCAGACTCCACCTTTCACGCAATATATCCCGTTAATGCTTTCTCCTTCTTCAAAAATATGTTCGCCTTTTTTGATGGAATATGAAGTTTTGCATTCGGCAATTCTGGTTAGTTCTTCCTTATTAAGTGCTTTCAGAGAACTGAATTCTCTCACGATACATTGTTCACATTTGCCCATAAAAAAGAAAATATTGATTGAGTTTATGCAAATCTACAAATTTATATGATAATTATCATATTTTTAATTTGTTCAGTTAGTAAATTTGTCACCATAAAAGGAGAGAACTTATGGATGCCCAAAACTGTTTCCATTGTGGCTTGGACATTATAAAAGAGGAGCAAATAATTTTTGACGAAAAGCAATTTTGTTGCAATGGTTGCAAAACCGTGTACGAAATTTTTAGTCTTAATGATTTGACTTGTTATTATGATTTCGAAAAATCTCCTGGGATAACTCCGCTTGATATTAGTGGCAAATATGACTTCTTGGATAATGAAAGTATCGTTTCGAAACTTTTGGAATTTCAAGGTGATGCAACGACAATTGTTTCCTTAAATATTCCGCACATACACTGTAGTTCGTGTATTTGGATTCTCGAAAATCTTCAAAAATTACAGAAAGGAATAAGCAGTTCACAAGTGAATTTTCCCGAAAAGAAAGTCCGAATTACCTTTAATCCGGAAACTGTTTCGCTCAAAACTATTGTTCATTTATTAAGTTCCATTGGTTATGAACCTTACATCAGTTTAGAAAATTATGAAACAGGCAAGAATAATGTCGACAGGAGCTTGACCTACAAACTGGGCGTTGCATTCTTTTGTTTCGGTAATATTATGTTGCTTTCATTTCCCGAATATTTCGAAGTCAAGGAATTTTGGCTGGACCAATATCGCGGATTTTTCCGTTGGCTGATTTTTATTTTGGCTTTGCCAAGTTTTTTCTTTTCGGCTAGCGATTACTACTTTTCTGCTTATAAAAGCATCAAATCTGGAATGTTGAATATCGATATTCCCATTGCATTGGGAATCATTATTTTCTTCGTTCGAAGTACTTTCGATATTTTTATGGACTACGGATCCGGGTTTTTTGACAGCCTTACTGGCTTGATTTTTTTTATGCTTTTGGGTAAAATGTTCCAAATAAAAACCTATAGTTTCTTGAGTTTCGAAAGAGATTTTAAGTCTTATTTTCCAATTGCAATCACCAGAATTAACAGTGATGCTTCTGAAGAAAGTGTGCCGATTTATGACATTCAAAAAGGGGATAGATTACTAATCAGAAACCAGGAATTGATTCCTGTTGATGGTATTTTAATTTCCGAAAAAGCCGAAATTGACTATAGTTTTGTTACCGGTGAAGCCATTCCGATTACCAAAAAATCAGGAGACAAGGTCTTTGCCGGCGGAAAACAAATTGGGAAAGTCATCGAAATGGAAGTTTTGTACTCGGTTTCCCAAAGTTATTTGACGCAATTATGGAGCAACGACGTTTTTCAGAAAAATGTCGAGCAAAAACATAAAACCATTACCGACAAAATTAGCCGTTATTTTACGCCGATACTTTTACTGATTGCTTTTGGAGCATTTGGCTATTGGATTTTTATAGACGTCAATATCGCCTTCAATGTTTTTACGGCAGTGTTAATCGTGGCTTGCCCGTGTGCATTGGCATTGACGGCGCCATTTACTTTTGGAAATATTTTGAGAATTTTGGGAAAGAAAAAATTCTATCTCAAAAATGCCTTGGTCATAGAACAATTGGCCAAAGTGGATACTATAGTTTTCGATAAAACAGGAACGATTACTACAAATAAAAAATCGAATATTTCTTATGAAGGAATAATGATTCCGGAGGATAATTTGGTAATTATAAGAAATGTTCTTCGTGCTTCGAATCATCCGTTAAGCAGAATGTTGTATGATTTTTTGCCGGAAGGTAAGCGATTTAAATTAGACGATTTTCAAGAAATTACTGGAAAAGGAATTCAAGCAGATATTGATGGAATCTTGGTTCATGTTGGTTCGGCAGATTTCATTGGAAAATCAGAAGAGAAGAACATTCAACAAACTTCAGTTCATATCAAAATTAACGAGGTTTATTTCGGAAAATACATTTTCAATAATCAATACAGAGACGGATTAGGAGAACTTTTAGAGAAATTAAATGCCAATTATCAAATCAAAGTTTTGTCTGGTGATAATGAAGGCGAACGCGAAACTTTGGAAAGTATTTTGCCTAAGGGAACCGAATTGATTTTCAATCAAAAACCAGAAGAAAAACTGGAATTCATCAAAAAATTGCAATTGGAAGGCAAAAACGTAATGATGGTAGGCGATGGATTGAACGATGCCGGGGCTTTGGCGCAAAGCAACATTGGGATTTCAATTTCGGAAAACGTGAATGTTTTTTCGCCGGCTTGCGACGCCATTCTTGACGCAAGCGAATTTAAAAGGTTGGATTACTTCTTAAAACTGTCCCAAAAAGCCATAGCGACTATTAAAATGAGTTTTATGTTGTCGTTGTTGTATAATGTTGTGGGGCTATCATTTGCCATTACGGGAAACCTTTTGCCATTAATTGCGGCAATCATTATGCCTTTGAGCACGGTCACGATTGTCAGTTTTGTAACAGTAATGAGTAATTTTTATGCCCGAAGATTAAATAAGATTATAATTGTTAAATAGACAATAAATTTTCTTATTTTTAACGAAAATAAATAAATATGACAATTGTCATATTTTAAAAAAAACTACTAAAGTATTTTTGTAAACTTAAACTATAAAGTATGAGTGTTATATATTTACTAATATCCATAAGTATTCTAGTCGCTATTGTTTTTTTTATTGCTTTTATCAGAGCGGTAAAAACAGGTCAATATGACGATGATTACACTCCTTCCGTCAGGATGCTTTTTGACGATGAACTCGTCATAAAAGAAAAATCAAAAACCAAACAAATAACCAAAGAAAAACAAATTTAATTATGGAAATGCAACAATTTTATTATGACAACAAAATTGTAAAGAAATTCATTTTCGCAACCATCGTTTTCGGTGTTGTGGGAATGTTAGTAGGGCTTGTTTTGGCCTTGATGTTTCTTTTCCCAAATATGACCGACGGAATTTCGTGGTTAAGCTATGGTAGATTGAGACCTTTACATACCAATGCAGTAATTTTTGCCTTTGTGGGAAATGCTTTTTTTGCAGGAATGTATTATTCGTTGCAGCGTCTTCTTAAAGCAAGAATGTATAATGATTTTTTAAGTAACCTTCATTTTTGGGGTTGGCAGTTAATTATTGTTGCGGCAGCCGTTTCGTTGCCCTTAGGTTACACCACTTCAAAAGAATATGCTGAATTAGAATGGCCTATTGATATTGCCATTGCATTAATTTGGGTTGTTATGGGGATCAATATGATTGGTACAATTCTCAAAAGACGAGAACGCCATTTATATGTTGCGATTTGGTTTTACATTGCCACTTTCGTGACCGTGGCAGTTTTACATATTTTCAACAGCTTGGAGTTGCCAGTTTCGGCTATGAAAAGTTATTCAGTTTACGCAGGAGTTCAGGATGCTTTGGTGCAGTGGTGGTATGGCCATAATGCGGTTGCCTTTTTCTTGACCACGCCATTCTTGGGATTGATGTATTATTTTGTTCCAAAAGCTGCCAATCGTCCCGTTTATTCGTATCGATTGTCAATTGTTCACTTTTGGTCGTTAATATTCTTATATATTTGGGCTGGACCTCACCATTTATTGTATTCAGCATTACCAAACTGGGCGCAGAATTTAGGAGTTGCATTTTCGATAATGTTGATTGCACCGTCTTGGGGAGGAATGATAAACGGATTATTGACCTTAAGAGGTGTTTGGGATAAAGTGCGTGTTGATCCGGTATTAAAATTCTTCGTCGTTGCAATTACTGGTTACGGAATGGCAACTTTCGAAGGTCCAATGCTATCCCTTAAAAGCGTAAATGCCATCGCACATTATACGGATTGGATTATTGCCCATGTTCACGTTGGTGCTTTGGCCTGGAATGGATTTATGTCATTTGGTATTATTTATTGGTTAATACCAAGGATGACCAAAAGCACTTTGTATTCCATTAAATTAGCCAATTTTCACTTCTGGATTGGAACTTTGGGAATTATATTTTATACGATTCCAATGTATGTTGCCGGATTTACTCAGGCTTCTATGTGGAAACAATTCAATCCTGATGGAACCTTGACATATGGAAATTTCCTCGAAACCGTGACTCAAATTATGCCAATGTATTGGATGAGAGCTTTTGGTGGCGTGCTTTACCTTACAGGAATGTTGACATTGGTTTATAACATTATCCAAACCGTAAGGACAGGTTCTACAATCGAAGACGAATTAGCCGAAGCACCAGCATTGGTAAAAATTAGCGCGGGAAGAATCAAAGGTGAAAAATACCACGCCTGGTTAGAAAGAAAACCAATTCAATTGACAATTTTTGCCGTGATTGCCATCTTGATTGGTGGAATCGTTCAAATTGTTCCAACGATTATGATAAAATCAAATATCCCTACAATTGCCAGTGTAAAACCATATTCCCCACTTGAATTACAAGGTCGCGATTTATATATTCGCGAAGGTTGCGTGGGTTGTCACTCTCAATCTGTTCGTCCTTTTCGAAGCGAAGTAGAACGTTATGGACCACAAGCCAAAGCTGGAGAGTTTGTTTATGACCACCCTTTCCTTTGGGGTTCTAAACGAACTGGTCCAGATTTAGAGAGGGAAGGGGGGAAATACAATAACAATTGGCATTTTAACCACTTCTGGAGTCCGCAAAGTATTTCGGCAGGTTCTTTGATGCCGTCTTATAAATGGTTATTTGCCAATGAACCAATGGATATTTCATTGACAGAAAAGAAAATGAAAGCGATGCAAACCCTTGGGGTTCCTTATACGAATGAACAGATTGCAAATGGGCCAAAAGATTTGAGGGCGCAAGCAATGAAAATCGAGGAAAGCCTTAAAAATGATCCCGACTTCGTGAAAAGTTATAGTGACAGCAAGAAAAAAGCAGAAGCTAGAGGCGAGAAATTTGTTCCGATGAACGAAAGAGAAATCGTGGCGCTAATTGCTTATATCCAGCGATTGGGAACCGATATTAAAGTAAAAGATAACTCTAATAAATAGTAATTATGTTCGAACAAATCAAACACAATTTGGAAACAATCGAAGGAATCGAGACTTATCCAATAACGGCTTTATTGATTTTCTTTGTTTTTTTTGTAGGACTTGGTGTTTGGGTTTTTTCGTATAAAAAAGAAAAAATTGACGAAATGAGCCAACTTCCTTTGAACGATAATTGAATTATATAATTTTCAAATAAATAAAAAAATGAAAAAATTAATCCCAGCATATTTAAGAATAATAATCATTTTCTTCGCTGTTTTTGGAACAATGGAATATTTTATTGACTCTGGAAATCAACCAGCTTTCGTAAAATTCCCAATGGTTTCCCTCTTTTTATTTGTATTTCTTTTCCTTTTAATAGCAATTGAAATCACTGTAAATGCAGTAGATACCATCACGTATCAATTGCTTACTGAAGAACAAAAAGCAAAATTAGAGGAAACTAGTGCTGTTAGCTATAAGGAAAGCGCATGGTTCAAAAAACTGATAAAAGCTTTGACAAAATCAGAACCAATAGAAAACGAAGGACAATTATTGTTGGATCACGATTATGACGGAATTAAGGAATTAGACAACAGTTTGCCACCATGGTGGGTTTACTTGTTCTATGGTTGCATCATTTTTGCAGTGGTTTACCTTGTTCGATTTGAAGTCATGGGCGGAGATAATCAAGAAATGGAATTGAAAAAAGAAATGGCTCAAGCCCAAATTGATATTGCCAATTATAAAAAAACCGCTCCTGATTTAATGGATGAAAAAACCGTTACTTTATTGACCAGTCCTGCTGATTTAGCTACGGGAAAGAAAATTTTCATGACTAATTGTGTTGCCTGTCACAGACCCGATGCAGGAGGACTAATCGGCCCTAATTTAACGGATGATAGATGGATTTTGGGAGGTGGTATTAAAAATGTTTTCCACACCATTACCAATGGTGGTCGTGACGGAAAAGGTATGATTGCTTGGTCAAAAAGTGGTATGAAGCCTAAAGATATTCAACTTGTTGCGAGTTATGTATTGTCGTTGCAAGGAAGTAATC
Source organism: uncultured Bacteroidota bacterium (assembly GCA_903861155.1). Taxonomy (GTDB): domain Bacteria; phylum Bacteroidota; class Bacteroidia; order Flavobacteriales; family Flavobacteriaceae; genus Flavobacterium. Next base: position 29,598 of record CAIOTL010000063.1, on the reverse strand, counting down.
CCGTGAATCCGAAAGCTCCAGAAGGAGAAGTTTGGACTGATTCAGGATCTCCTAAAAAAGTTGATGCAGTGGTTGAGACCAAAACAGAGACTACCGAGACTGCTACAAAAACAGATGTTACTGTTTCTGAAAACAATGTTGTATTGTTGACTAGTCCAGCAGATTTAGCTGCGGGTAAGAAAATTTTTATGACAACTTGTGTTGCCTGTCACAGACCAGATGCTGGTGGACTGATAGGTCCAAATTTGACGGATAATCGTTGGATTTTGGGTGGAGGGATTAAGAATGTTGTCAACACAATTACAAACGGGGGGCGTGAAGGGAAAGGAATGGTTGCTTGGTCTAAAAGCGGAATGAAGCCAAAAGACATTCAACTGGTTGCAAGTTATGTTTTGTCATTGCAAGGAACTAATCCACCGAACCCGAAAGCACCTGAAGGTGATGTTTGGGTAGGTTCAGTTAAGAAATAATGATTTTTTAATTTATTATACAATAAATTTACTTTTATAATCTTTGCCAAGTCTACAAACTTGGCAAAGATTTTATGATCAAACAAACAATAAAAAATGCCAAAAATTCCAGACGAAGCTTTTAGAGATACCATAGGTACAATTGATGAAGCGGGGAATAGGAAATTCATTTTTCCAAAAAAACCTTCCGGCAGGTTTTATGACTACAGGAAGTGGGTAAGCTATTTTTTATTGATAATTTTGGTTGCAAATCCGTTCATAAAGATTAATGGTAACCAGTTTATGATGTTCAACGTTTTAGAACGTCGATTTAATATTTTTGGATTTCCATTTTGGCCACAAGATTTCTACCTTTTTGTTCTTTTTATGATTGTTGGAGTGGTTTTTGTCATTCTTTTTACCGTGATTTTCGGACGCATATTTTGCGGATGGATTTGTCCCCAAACCATATTTCTCGAAATGGTTTTTCGAAGAATAGAATTTTGGATAGAAGGCGATCGTGGCGCCCAAATTAGATTATCCAAGCAAGAATGGAATACCGAAAAAATCAGGAAGAAAGGCTTAAAATGGTTTGTTTTTTTAGTGATTTCATTTTTTATCGCCAATATTTTCCTTGCTTATCTTATAGGAAGCGACGAATTGATCCGAATGATTGAGGAAGGACCCGAAAATCAAGGTAGCACCTTGATTTCACTATCTATATTCACTGGTATTTTCTATTTTATTTTTGCTTGGTTCAGAGAACAGGTTTGCATTATTGCTTGTCCTTATGGAAGATTACAAGGAGTTTTATTGGACGATAAATCAATAAATGTTGCCTATGATTTTGTTCGAGGCGAAAAGGAATATGGCAGAGCCAAGTTCAATAAACAAGAAGATAGAGCTACGTCCGGAAAAGGTGATTGCATTGATTGTAAACAATGTGTCAACGTTTGTCCAACAGGAATTGATATTCGAAACGGAACGCAATTAGAATGCATTAATTGCACCGCATGCGTAGACGAATGCGACACTATTATGGAAGGTGTAGGTTTACCAAAAGGACTTATTCGTTATGCGTCAGAAGATGAAATCGAGAAGAATATTGGATTCAAATTCACGGCCAGGATGAAAGGATATAGCTCCGTATTGTTGATTCTTGTTGGAATATTAATCGGATTATTGTTTATCCGTACAGAAGTTGAGGCAACTATTTTTAGATTACCTGGACAATTGTATGAGCACAAAGGCGATGATATTAGCAATATTTTCACATTCAAAATTATCAATAAAACGAATAATGATTTTAATGACATACATTTCAAATTACACGGAATAAAAGGAAAAATAAATGTTGTTGGAAAACAAGATTTTAAAGTAAAAAAACAAACAATGGCTCAAGGAACTTTGTTCATTGAAATCCATCAATATTTATTAGAACACGATAAAACAAAAATAGAAGTTGAGGTCTATAATGGGAATAAAAAAATTGAAACTACAACTACAAGTTTTTTGAGCCCACAAAGTTTTGATTAGATTTCTAAGTTTTATTATTAAAAAATACATTGTTATGAAAATTAATTGGGGAACAGGAATCGTAATTGCTTTTGCATTGTTTATGACTTTTATTTTATATTTTGTTATTAAAGTCCAATCGGATTCAAAATACGACAATGAATTGGTTGTTGACGAATATTACAAACACGATGCGAAATTTGGAGATGAAATGGTGAGGATTCAAAGTGCTCAGGATCTAGCTCAAAAACCTGTAATAACAGATACTGCAGAAGGAATTACGATTATATTTCCAGAAGTTTATGTTCCAAAAAACATCAAAGGGAAAGTATCTTTTTACAGATCATCAAGCGAAAAACTAGATTTTGACGTGCCAATTGCACTTTCTGGTTCCTCTTTGCTCGTTCCTAAAAACAGGTTGTTAGACGGTCGATGGGAAATTAATATGGAGTGGCAATATAATGGAAAACAATATCTTACAAAGGAAACTGTTTATATAAATTAAAGAGGGTAGATAATTGATTTGCTTAAAATCTAAAATCTAAAATCTAAAATCTAAAATCTGCAATCTAAAATCTGCAATCTAAAATGCTTTACACAGCTTTCATCTTCGGATTAATCAGTAGTTTTCACTGCATCGGAATGTGCGGACCTATTGCTTTGATGTTGCCGGTGGACAGAACAAATCCCGCAAAGAAAACGACACAAATCATCACGTATCATCTAGGCAGATTATCTGCATATGCGTCAATTGGATTGGTCTTCGGATTGGTTGGTAAAGGATTTTTTCTTGCCGGAATACAACAAAAACTATCACTATTTATTGGTGTTGCGATGATTACCGTGATTTTGGTTCCTGAGAGAATTTTTGCCAATTACAACTTCTCAAAATCAGTTTTTAAACTAATTTCCAAGATCAAATCAACTTTAGGAAGCCAATTTAAAAACAAGAGTTATAAATCACTATTCACCATCGGTTTGCTCAACGGATTTTTACCTTGCGGAATGGTTTATGTTGCCTTGTTTGGGGCCATTGCAATGCAAAGCGAAAGTCTTGGCGTTTTGTATATGATTTTGTTTGGGTTGGGAACTGTCCCAATGATGAGTGCCGTGGTATATCTCAATTCTTTTTTGACCATTTCGATTCGAAATAAAATCCAAAAAGCCATTCCTTACATAGGGGTAATTATTGGAGTATTATTTATTTTGAGAGGTTTAGGATTGGGAATTCCCTATGTTTCTCCTTCAAATACGAGTTTGTTCATACAAACGACTCCTAATTGTCATTGATTAAATCGTCATCGAAAATAATTTGGTTTCTGGCGCTTTTCTTTTTAATCTTAGGTCAAATGCCATACAAATATTGCGGACAAAGGGTTTTCCGGCATTGGTAACTTCGATTCTATCTTTTTTAATAATTACCAATCCATCTTTTTCCATTTCTTTCAATTGGATTAAAATATCTGGAATTTCCTTGAAATAATTCGATTTGTCTTTCCAAGAAGTTTCAAATTGGCACATTAAATTCAGGATGTGTTTACGGATAATAAGGTCTTCTTCGGTCAATAAATGTCCCCTGAAAATGGGCAATTTATCTTCTTTCAATAGTTTATAATATTCTTCTAATTCCTTTACATTTTGTGCAAAACTATACCAACTATCGCTTATCGATGAAACGCCCAAGCCAATCATCAACTGGGTTTTTGATGAACTGTAACCCATAAAATTGCGATGTAACGTTTTATTCTCAAAAGATTTGTATAAACTGTCAGTTTTCAATGCAAAATGGTCCATTCCGATTTCATAATACTCATTTTCAAATAATAAGTCTTTCCCTACTTCATACAACATACGTTTTACTTCGTCTTTTGGAATATCTTCATCATTGAAACCGCGTTGTCCATTTCCCTTTATCCATGGTACGTGCGCATAACTATAGAACGCCAATCGATCAGGTTGTAAAGAATTAGTTTTTTCAATGGTATTAATTACATCATCAATTTCCTGAAAAGGTAGGCCAAAAATTATATCGTGACCAATGGAGGTGTAACCAATTTCCTTTGCCCAAAAAGTTACTTTTGCCACGTTGTGAAAAGGTTGTTCCCTATGGATCGCTTTTTGAACTTTTTCGGAGTAATCCTGAACGCCAAAACTAACTCTTCGGAAACCTAATTCATATAGCTTTTGTAAATGGGCTCGCGTTGTATTGTTGGGATGACCTTCGAAACTGAATTCGTACTCTTTGGCTCTTTCGGCATAACAGAAAATCCCGTTAATCAAATCTTCCAAATTTTTTGTAGAGAAAAAAGTGGGGGTTCCTCCTCCCAAATGGATTTCTTTTATAATGGGTTTGTCTTCAAGAATGTTGCAATAAATCGCCCATTCTTTCAAAACTGCTTCAATATAGGGGTTTTCTACTTCGTGATTTCTGGTAATTCGCTTGTTACAGCCGCAAAAAGTACACATACTTTCACAAAAAGGAAGATGAATGTAAAGACTTAATCCTTCGGTGGTATTACTTTCTGCAAATGATTTTTTTAGGGTTTCAATCCACATTTGATAGGTGAAATCAGCCTCGTTCCAATAGGGAACTGTTGGATAACTCGTGTATCTTGGACCGGGAACATTATATTTTTGGAGGATAGAATTTTTCATAAAAAGCCATTTTTCAGTAATCAAAAATAGTAAGCCCTTGCCAATATTAAAATGATAATTATCATATTCTATTTTTGGGCATTAAAAAACCTCAATCTTGGGTTAAGAATGAGGTTTTAAACTTGAAATTCAATATGCATTAAGCCTGATTTATGTTCCTGACTTGTTTTAATTTATCTTTCAAAATATTCATTTCTTCTCTGTGCTTTTCAATGTTTTTTCGGACTTCCAAGACAATTGAATTCTCTTTTTTCGCATTTCTTGTATTGGTAAAAAATTGGATGTTGTTTTCCAATTGGAAAATTTCATTCTTAATTTCATCAATTTTGCGCATCAAGAAAATCTTTTCGTTTTCTAGTTTTCGAGTATCATTATTGTCCGATAAATGATCAATTCTATTGGCGAAGCGCATCATTTCACTGTCTTTTTTGCTCAGACTTAACTTTTCAAACAAAGCATCCAAAACTTTATTGAACTTTCCTTCAATGTGCCTTCTTGCGAAAGGAACTCTTCCGAAGTTTTTCCAAGTTTCGATATGTAATTTTATAGCATCCAAATCGGTTTTGTGGTCGCCAACCAATTGAAACGCTCTCAAGGTTTCTAAATAGGCTTTCTTTTTGTCGAAAGCTTCAATTTCTTCGCCGTTTTCTTCATTTTTCTGTTCTTTTAATTTGTCAAAATAATGATTGCAGGCTTCTTTGAATTCCGCCCAGATTTTATCAGAATACTTTCTTGGAACGTGTCCAATTTGTTTCCATTCTTCCTGAATTTGTTTCATAATTGGAGTAGAAGTAGCAAAATCAGTACTTTCCTGCAATTCTTTGGCTTTGGCTACAAGTGCCATTTTTTTGTTCAGATTATTGTTTTGGTCTTTTTTGATGTCTTTATAAAATGAATTTTTAAAAGAATTAAAATTTCTGACAGCAGTTTTAAAAGCGGCCCAAGTTTCCTCATTCACGTCCGACGGAACTTTTCCAGCTGAGAAAAAAGCGGTTCTTAAAGCTTCCACTTTTTCTATTTGACCCAGCCATTGCGAATGAGCGTTTACTTTTTCGGTTGCCAATACTTCGATTTTGGCTATAATATCTTTTTTCTTTTTTAGATTTTCAAGTTCGGTTCCTCTTAAATTTCCGAACAAAATTTCACGTTTGTCGTGCATTTGTTTCGTCAAATCACTAAACTTGTTCCATATTTCATCACGGAATTCTCTTGAAACGGGACCAATATCTTCTTTCCAGATTTTATGTAAATCCTGTAATTCCCGGAACGCTTTGTTGATGTCGACTTCGTTGACCAATTCCTCAACACGCGCTACAATTTTTTGTTTTTGCTCTAAATTGTGTTTGAAATCAAGATCTCTTGCTTCCCTGTCCAAGTGCAAATAATCATAGAAATTTTCTACGTGAAAATGGTAATTGTTCCATACGTGGTTGTATTTGTCTTTCGGAATTGGGCCTGCATTTTTCCATCGTTCCCTTAAATCATTGAATTGTTTTAAGGTATCTTTGATGTTTTCCTGCGGATTGATAAGCTCTTTTAATTCCTCTACAATTGACAATCTATTTTCTAGGTTTGTTTTTAAATTCGTTTGCAAACTTTTGAAATGCGTATTTTTATTATCCCTGAATAAGGAATAATATTGGTCAAATTTTGTTTTTAAAGGAGAATGATATTGGAATTCTTTATTCGCGTCAGTCCCTATGCTTAGGGACTCGGCAAGAAATTCTTCTTTTTTCTCTTCTAAAAGATGGTAATATTTGGCCAAAAATGATTTTTTAATTTCTTCGACGTGATCCCTTACCGACATCACTTTTTCGTTGGTAACCAATTTTTTCAGTTCCTCAACAAGTGATTCTAAAGACAAAGTGTCGTAATCCAGCATCGGAATATCGTGACGTTCTTTTAGCGTTTCGTCTTCGCTTTCCTCTGCATTAGTATCAGCAATGGCGTCAATAATGGTATTGGTATCCGACAGTTCGCCGTCGGGAGGAGTTTGTACAGTTTCATCTGCTATTGCGCTATGGGTTGATTCAACTGTTTCAATTTTTTCCAAAACGTGGGTTTCAGAATCCAAAGTAGTTTGATTTTCGAGTTCAATAATTGAGCCAGTATCCGTCAGTTCTCCATCAGAAATCGTTGTGGCAGTTTCGGCAATTTCTGCTACGGTTTTGGTGTTGCTTGGTTCGGCCGGAGCAGTTTCTTCCAATATTTCTGTATCGTGTTGAATCGTTTCAATCGAATTGATTGCTAAATTTCCATCTGCCTCAAGCAGGTTGTCAGTCTTTTCTTCTAACATTTTTTCAATGTGTAAGGGTTCAATTTTTTTTTTCGAATGCGAAAGATAGTAAAGGTGCAGCAAAATTCAAAGAAAATCCTTTATTTATAGTCATTTTATGTGATGAAGTTTTTTTGGTGCCATTTATCTTGTGGGTTCAGTTTGCTTTTGCCCTTATTCATAAAAGTAATCGAGATTCTTGAATCTCTTTCTGAAAATTTGACGATAAGCTCTGTAATGAGATGGACAGATGACTGCTTTCCTTGCAGAAATTAATCTAAAAGATTGAGGTTTAATGGTTTGTGCTGAGCTAGTAATGAACCATAGTTTCTAATTATTTATGTTGCCGATAGCCTGCTATTTATCTCCATAATATTGACAACTGTCCGGAATTTTTTAAATAATTGATCCAATAAACCCATAATTGCTTTTTGTTAGTTTCATAATTTGCTTCTAATATTTGTAGGCTAGCTTCTTCTAAATTTAGGGTAGATGCAGATTCTTGTCCTTCAAGGACACGAGCTTGATAAATGCTAATAGATTCGGAGTTTAATAAAATATTTTCTTGTTGGGTTTTTAACTGTTTTTTTATATTGTCTATTCTAAGTTTTGCAGTCAAAGCCTCTTTTGTATATTGAAGTATTTTGTCCTCCTTTTGCAGATAGTATTGTTTGGATTGTAATTTAAGCTGCTGTATTTTATTGGATGTATTTTCGCCAAAAAGTAAAGGAAACTTGGCATCTAAACCAACATAACTTAGTCCGAACCAAGAATTAGCTGCTGCTGGAGTGAATGTATTAGAAAATTGATTAGCACCTATAAATCCTTTAAAACTTATTGTGGGTAAATGTTTCGCCTTTTCAGAACCAGCTTGCAAAGTGGTAAGTTTGCTTTGAAATTCGAATTTCTGTATATCAGGTAATTGATTATATAAAGGTAAATCTTCAAACTTTGTAAAAGTGGAATTTAGGACAAAATTGGTGTCTATTTCAAAATCCGATTTTTCTATATTTTGCTCTCCCATTAAAAAGAGCAAATACAATTTGTCTTCAACTAATTGCGCTGTCTCATCCGACAATTGTTGAACTGCATTGTTATGATTGACTTTTGATTTATTTAAATCGGATTTGAGTAAACGTTTTTCTTCAAATTTATTTTTTAGTAATGTGTAGCTAACATACGTTCTGTTGGTGTCTGCTATAGCTGCTTTTATTTTTGAATCTTGTAAGCCAATGTCAATATAAGTCTGAGCAATGGAATAGGCAAGTTCGTACTCTGATAATTCTTGCGAAAGTATGGCTAATTGTTCTTTTAATTTTGCTTCACCGATATTTCTTTTAATAGTTAGATCAAGTAAAGGTTGATTAAGGGTTAATCCTGCTGATTGAGTCCATTTGGTTCCAAACTGTACACTTTTTGTAGCATTTGGTGCATAATTGGTTGGATTAAATAAGCCTAGTGGTAAAATAGAAGTTTGCAGAATAGGGTTGTATAAGTAATTATATTCTGCGGATACTTGTGGCCAATATTTGCGATTTAAAGCTTGTGTCTGTAATTTACTGATTGTTTTATCTAATTTACTGGCTGTTATATTTTTTTTATTTGCCAATCCAGTGTTAATGGCTTGCGATAAAGTAAGTTTATTTTGGGCATTAGCGTTTATAAATAAAAGTCCTATCATGAGCGTTACAATAATTGGTATTGTTTTTTTTATCTTACTTTTATTTGGTGTAAGATTTTTTTTTTTGTCCTTTAAGAAAATATTTCTGTTCATCTTGTTTTATTTTTATTGATGAATGCTTCTTTCTGCTTACTAATTATCTAAATACTGCAGCGGGTTCTACACTTCTAATTCTGATCAATGCAAATGAAGATCCGCTCAATGATATCAAGCCAATTGCAGCAAACATTAATAGCAATACCAGTGGAGAAAACGAAAAAATTAATCCTGATTTTGCAACCCCAAACCTAAAACCTTCAAGTAATGCTAAACCAATGATAAAGCCAACAAAGGTAAACAGCATCGCCTGAGTCAGAATTAATTTGCTGATGTATTTATTATCGGCACCAATTGCTTTTAAAGTACCGTAATCTTTTAAACGATCGAGTGCTGAAGAATACAGAGTTAATCCTATAATGAAAAAGCCTGCAATTAATGCAAAGATGATGAGTGTGCCTGTGCTTAAAGCAATACCGCTACTTGCCAATATTTTTTTTACCGAAGAAGAAGCTAATTTTTGAGACGGCCATGCGTGAACACCAAAAACATTTTGATTTATAGTTGCAACCACTTTGTCAATATCTTTAGGATTTTCTACATCCACTAATACTGCACTTATGGTATTAGGTGATTGGTTCGAAAAAAATCGTGCTCTTTCAATAGTGGTGATGCAAAAACTGCTACCAAAACCACGAAATCCTTTTGTTTGTAAAACAAAAAGCGCCCTTTTGCCGTTAATCTCAAAATTGGTTCCAAGGTTGATATTATTACCTAAGTTTTTCTTTTCAAAAAACTCACCACTTACAGCTCCATCTAATTGTAAATCGGAAATTTTTCCCGCCATAATTTTATCATTGCCTACCAATGCATTCGTGTGCGTTTCGTCTACCCCCAGTAAAGTTATAGCACCACTTGTACCATTCTTAAAATTGCAAGATGCTCCCGCTATAATTAACGGAAAGGCTTCTTTAACTCCATTGATCCCTTGAATTGCTCTAAGGTTTCTTATATCCAATCTCCCCAATTGATTCACGTCATCCGTTTTGCTGTCTACTACCCAAATATCTGCTTTTACATCGGTAGCTAAAGCTCCCATAAGACCAGATAGGAAAATGAAAACACCTAACTGTTGCCCAATTAAAAAAGTGCTAATTAGAATGCCAACTACAACCCCAATACTTTTAGCCTTGTCGAATTTGATGAATTTCCATGCAATCTTTAACATCGTTTTATTTTTTAGGTTTTTCCGAAATAGCTATAACGCATTCAACTCTTGCATTCAACAATAATTTTTCGGGATTGTCAAGCATCATTTTTATAGTTCTTACCCGTCTATCTTCTTTTTCACCCGATTGGTCTGTAAATAATGATTTTTTCTTTAGAAAGGAAGAAGCGAAGTAAACCGTTCCGGTTGATAGGGTATCAGAAGCACCAACATTTCTAACCCATCCTTTTTGTCCAATCAATATTTTTTCAGAATTCAATTCATCAATTTCGCAAATCGCAATTGTTTTGCCCCCAGGACTTATTTGTGCAAATGATTGTTGTATCGATACTGAACCCCCAATTAAAATGGTTAATTCTAAAATCTTTCCATTTATTGGAGATTTAATTATTTTTTGATCTCTTTCTATTAAGGCTGTTTTCAAATTTGTTTTTGCTTCTTGTAATCTGCTTTTAGAAACAGTTACACTAGCTTCAATTTTTTTTAAATTGGAGTTTAGAGTTTTTACATTTGTTGCTTCATCGTCTAGGGTTTGTTGGGTTTCGGCACCTTTCAACAGTAATTTTTGTAAACGTTGCAACTTCCATTTTGTATTACTAACTTTTGCCTCAAATTCTCCAACACCAGCCTCATCCACTTTTATCTGTGCAGATTGAGTATTGATTTCATTGTTCAATTGTACTATTTTGGCATCTTCTACATTATGGTCTAATTCTAAAATAACTGTGCCAATATTTACAGAATCATTCTCCCATTTATAAATTTTATGAACAATTCCATTTATGGGTGATGACAATTGTATAATATCATTCTCAGGAATGATTTTGCCAATACCAACTATCCGGTTAATGGCAATTACTTGCTTGGGATTTTCAATTTCCGCTTTTTCTTTTGCAGATTTGTTGTTGCAAGAGGTGGAAATGAAAATAAGAAGTATAAAAGGTAGATAATGTTTCATCATTCAATTTTTTTTAAAGTGATTCTTCTTCTACAGGTTGGTCTGAAATGCCGCCATCTAAGACATACACTATTCTATCTGCAAAAGGGAGCAATCTTGTATCATGTGTTACCACTGCAACAGCCTTTCCCTGTTTTGCTAATTCTTTAAGTTCTCTCATCACAATGCCTGCACTAGCAAGGTCTAATGATGCGGTAGGTTCATCGCAAAGCATCATTTCAGGATTTGTAACCAACGCTCTTGCAATGGCAACCCTTTGCTGTTGTCCACCACTTAAATCATTAGAAAGATTATTCATTCGATCGCACATCCCCATTTTATCTAATGCTTTGGTAGCTTTTATTCTTGCGTCTTTATCGCTTATGCCTTTCAAAATCAGAGGCATCATCACATTTTCTAATGCTGTAAGGGGGACTATTAGATTAAATCGTTGAAATATAAACCCAATTTTCAGTAATCGTAGTTCTGCTAATTTGCTTTCGGTTAAGTCATTTACTTTTACGGTATCGATCCAGACTTCACCAAAACTCGGATAAAGCACACAGCCAAATAAGGAAAGTAGGGTGGTTTTTCCGGATCCCGAAGGGCCAATAATAAGTAGGAGTTCACCGGCTTTTAATTCAACTGAACTTGCTTTTAAGGCAGTAATGATTGAATCGCCAGCTTTGTATTCTTTGCCGGCATGTACAATCTTGGCAATAATTTTATTCCCTATTGTAATAGTTGGTGCTTTTTTTGTTGCCATCAATAGAGACTTTCTAGGTTTGATTAAATTTTAGCTAATCATTTATAAGTCATAAAATTAAGGGAAATTGTCTTCAATAGCTTGTACAATTCGTGTTTTTTTTTGCTTAGTTTACTTATTATAGGTCTTCAGAATGCTTAAAATGTTAAAATAACTGAATAAGTTCGATTGCGTTAGATAAGTTATTTAAATAAAAAAAAACATTCGAAAGAATGGTTTGTATTTTTATTTAAACAGAAATATTATTATCTATTCCAAATTTCCCATGCTTTCTCTGCCTGAAAAACAAGCATATCCAGTCCGTTTTTGGTTTGTGCGCCTTGCTCCGAGGCCTTCTTTAGGAAAAGGGTTTCCGCAGGATTGTAAATTAAGTCGTAAGCAATGTGCTTTTTGGTAAAATATTCGTAAGGAATTAAAGGAAAAGCCTCTGTATTTGGGCTGGTTCCCACCGGCGTCGAGTTGATGATAATTTGGTATTCGTCAAAAGTGGCAGTATTGATTTGGCTGTAGTCAATTGTGTTTTCTTTGGCTTGTCGGGAAACGAAAGTGTACAGTATTCCCAATTCGTCCAAAGCAAAGGCAACTCCTTTCGAAGCGCCTCCAGTTCCCAAAATCAAGGCTTTTTTGTGGTGGGGTTGCAACAAGGGTTTTAGTGATTTCTTGAAACCATAATAATCCGTGTTGTAACCTTTAAGTTTTCCTTTTTTGTTGATTTTTATGGTGTTTACCGCACCAATTACCCTCGCTTTTTTGGATAATTTGTCCAAAAACGGAATTACCGTTTCTTTGTACGGAATAGTGACATTCAATCCTTTTAAATCGGGATTAGTTTTTATGATTTCGGGGAAAGTTGTTATTTCTTGAATATCGAAATTCTCATACGTGTAACCTTCGAGTTTCTCTGTATCAAATTTTTCGATAAAATAACCTTTCGAAAAGGAATAATTGATGTTGCGTCCCAGTAAACCAAAGCGTTTTCGTATTGTATCTTGCATTATAATTTATTGTGTTTTGCAATGTAATTCTGCACCATTTTTCGAGTCCAAACCACCGGAAATAAATCTTCTAAGATGATATAATTGTCAAAATTCAATCGCAAAGCGTTGCTCAAATGGAATTTCGCCTTGGTAATATCCTGAATCATAAAGTACAATCCGGCCAAACGATATTCGACTTCATTTTCTTCCGGGAAATATTCCGAGGCTTGCAACAAGGTTTGAATTGCGCTTTCGAACTCGCCCAAAAACTGAAGAATATCGACCCAAAATAACCAAGTATCCAGTTGGTAATCGCCAAATTCTACCGCTTTTCGATACCCAAATTCAGCTTCTTCAAAGAGGTTTAATTGCTTGTTGATTGAGGCAAATCGTTTCCAATACAGACGATTTTGGTTGTCAATTGCCAACGCTTTGTTGACGAAAAATAATGCTTTTTCGAAGTTTTTTTGGCGAACATAAAAATCGGTGATGGCAATCCAACCTTTGTCTAAAAGTGGATCTTCATGAACTGTTTTATTGAAGTATTTCAAAGCCTGGACCTTGTTGCCCAGCTTTTCGTAGCATTTCCCAATTCTTAGCAAAGCATACGAAGTGGCATCGTCCAGCTCGATGGTTCTGTTGTAACTTTCGATGGCTTCCTTGTATTTTTTCAATCGTTCCAAAGCCTTGGCTCTTTCCATAAAAGCACCCAGAAATTCATCATCAATAAGTGTTGCATAATCAAAAGCGCGAATAGAATCTTCGTATTCTTTTACGCCATAATGCAAGCGACCCAACTGATGCCAAGCGATTTCGCTGTACGGATTTTGGTCAATGTATTTTTTTAAATAGATGATGGCTTCCTGGTTTTGGTCCAAAAACTCGAAGCAATACACTACATTATACAAGGCCGATTGATCCTCGAAATCTTCTTCAAGACATTTGATAAAGCTTTCTTTGGCCAGTTCAAGATTGTCCATAAACAGGTATTCCATCCCGATTAAATTGTGCACGTCGGCCAAATCATCGGTATATTCTAAAGCAATATTCAGCAATTCAACCGCTTTTTCGTGGTTGTCTCTTTTGGAAAAAATGTTTGCTTTTTGGATATAAATTTCTTCGTTAGTTGGCTCGATAGCGTACAACTCGTTGAGGAGTTTTTCGGCCAGTTCGAGTTTGTCGTCATAAACCAGCATTTCAACCTGAACCAGTTTCAGGCCAGTTGATTTCGGGTGTTGTTCCAGAGCCAGTTTCAAAGCTTTTTTCGCCAAAGCAGCTTTTCCCATGTCGAGGTAATGAAGGATGATTTCTTCAAATTCTTCGGAGTCAAAAAAGAGCACTTTGTTGGTTTTCAACATCGACTCAAATTTAGATAGGGATAAGTTATATTCCTCTTCTTCTTCGCTTAATTGCATGGTTTGTTTTTTTGAGTTTGCCCAAAATAAAATTAGGCAACCTTATCGTTATTGTGAGGAAAATTGGGAATTGTTGTGAACAATTTAATTAACAGTTTTTCAATATAAATTTCAATGTCCTTACTAAATAATTCCACTAGCCGTTCCCTTTTCTTCGGGGAGGGTTAGGTGGGGATTATTTCATCCATTACTTCAAGCATTATCGTGCACCCTTCTCGAATTTCGTCTTCTGAAATTGTTAATGGAGGCGTAATTCGAATGGCATTTGCTTCGAAAAGCAGCCAAAATAAAATAAGCCCTTTGTCTTGACAGCGAAGAATTACTTCATTCGTTACCGCTGCACTTTCGGTCATTGCCGCAAGCATTAATCCCTTTCCTCTAATTTCTTTTATCAAAGGATGTACCAAAAGCGATCGGAAGAGTTTTTCTTTTTCCAAAGCTTCTTCCATCAAATTTGTTTCGGTAATTTCCTGTAAAGTTGCCAAACAGGCTGCCGCTATGACAGGATGACCTCCAAAAGTCGTGATGTGGCCCAACTTTGGATTATGAGTCAATAAATCCATCATTTCCGAAGATGCCGTGAAAGCGCCAACAGGCATTCCGCCGCCCATTCCTTTTCCCATAACGACAATATCAGGAACGACATCGTAGTTTTCGAATCCAAAAAGTTTCCCCGTTCTGCCGAAACCGGGTTGGATTTCGTCGAGAATCATGATGGCTCCGATTTCCGTGCAACGTTCTCTAACTTTTTTCAGAAAATCGTTCTGTGGTTCAATAAACCCAGCACCACCTTGAATAGTTTCCAGAAGAATTCCAGCAGTTTTAGTGGTTATTTTTTCTAAATCGGCTTCGTTGTTGAAGGTGATAAATTCGACATCGGGAATCAGCGGACGGAAAATTCGCTTGCGTTCCTCGAATCCCATCACGCTCATCGAACCCATGGTATTGCCGTGATACGCATTGTGGCACGAAATCAATTGGCTACGACCGGTAATTCTTCGGGCGAGTTTTAAAGCGCCTTCAATGGCTTCGGTACCAGAATTGACGAGGTAGGTTTTGTCTAATGGTTTGGGTAGGAGTGAGGCCAACAATTTGCAATATTCCACAGCTGGACTTTGCGAATATTCGCCATACACCATCACGTGCGAATACTTGTCTAACTGATCTTTAATTGCTTCATTTACTCTTTTATTTTGATGGCCCAGAGTACAAGCCGAAACGCCAGCCACAAAATCCAAATATTTTTTATTGTTGCTATCGAAAATATAAGAACCTTTTGCACTTGAAACTTCCATTCCTAAAGGATAGGGAGAAGTTTGGGCTTGGTATTTTATGAAATCGTTCTTCAATGGTTTGTTTGATTAATTTGACAAGAGTTTGCTTCGTGCCTCACAATGACGCTAATACCTGAAGCCTACTTCTTTTTCTTCTTATCGTAATTCAAGGTTTCCTTCCTGATTTTCATCGGGACATTTTCCTTGGCATTTTCGTCTTTGCCTTGCTTGACCAGTTTGTCGTTGAGTTCGTTCTCCTCGGCCGTAAAAATATTGTCCTTTGTTTTTATTCTTTCATCGCCACGCCAGACCAGTCCGCGCAGTTTTCGGGCGTTTTCGGGCAAGTCTTTTTCGGGATAAATGTCGCCGTCCACTTGCTGAAAAAAGGTGATGGTTTCTATTTTTTTTTTGTCAAAAAGAAGGTTAATTTTACTGCTCACGTTCTTGTTGATGCCAATAAGATCATGGGCATCATTTCGCATATAATAAATCATTTCGGTGTTTTTTATGATATCGACATCGTGGAGTTTTCCTTCCAGAAATTTGCCGTAGAGATTCTGCCCTTTCACCTGATTGAAACCCGTTCCCAGCGTATCTTTCGAGACCAAAAAAGTATTGTTGAGGACTTTGAGCGAATCTAACTTTTGAGTATTGTTGTTGCCTATAAGATGCATTACATCGCCGGTAATCTGGCTTTCGCCGTTCCAAAGAATGGGGTTTCCAATCAGTTTTGTCAGGGCTGTTTTTGAACTCGAATAAATTGAATCGCATTTTCCGCTCATATCGGTTTTAAAAAAACGGACATTGTTGAAAGCACGAATAATTCGATTGCCTTCTGGTCCGGTAACCATCAGCTTTTTGCCGTGAATATAAACCGAATCATTTTCAACAAAATTGACTGCCACGGCTCTTTTGGCGACGAACATTGAATCCTGGTTTTTGTAGATTTCAGCATAATGTCCTTTGACGATTCCCCGATTGATGGAATCGGTGATTTTTACGTTTCTGGTAGCCGAGGCAAATTCCCGGTTTCGGTCATAATACAGGCTGTCGCCTTCAATCAGTCGGTCATTATACCTAATATAAGACTTTCGAAGAAAATGAGCCACATTTCTTTTGGTATCATAAAACCCTTTTTCGGTATAAATATAATTTGCTTTACTGGTAATGGTCGAAGGACCAAAAAGATAGGATTGCCCGGAATTGCTGTAATAATCTAAATGATTGGATTTGATGACATATTTTGGATTCGTGATGGTAACAGCCGTAAGGAATTGGAACTTTTTTTCGGCAACGTAATATTTTCCAGACTTGCTACGCAAAGTATTGTCTTTGTTAGTAATGATTCCCTGCGTGTTGTAATACACTTCTTGTGTATTGCGGTTAAAATTGATAGAGTCCGTTACCAAAGTGCTTTCCGGGGAACGCATAACGGCACCGCCAGTGGCAAAAGCCTGTTTCATATTACCGTTATACTCGGCATATTTACTGTTTAAAAACAAGGTGTCACCTTGGACCAATTGCACGTTTCCAAAGGCTTTGATGTAGTTTTCTTTTTGAAAAAAATACGCTTTATTACACGTTAAAATTATGCCTTCGTGGTTCACACGTACACTTCCGGTAAGCAATATCGCATCAGGTATTTCAACTTGATTGATGTCGAAATAATCAGAATGTTCTACAATGATTTTTTTGGGTACTTGCGCCAAAAGGATTTGTGATCCTAGAATCGTCGCACAGCAACTTATAAAAAACAATAATTTCTTCAATGGATTTATTTTTTGCCAAATTTAAGAAAAAGGAAACAACCATAATCCATATTATGATTTATTTATAAACGAAGCATATAAGGAAAATGATATGATTTGATTTTGTTCCTAAACTTATCAACAAATAGCTATAGTGTTTCGTTGTAGTTCGAATTATTGATTGTTATTCGAAATGATTTTCGCTTATGCTAAGAAATATATATTAATTTTAAAAAATAATAGTACCAAAAGTTGGAATTGTATAAAAATCCAATGAAATTCGTTAAAATAATTTTGTATGATGAAAAAAATAACTATTGTTGCAAGTATAAGTATACTGCTTTTGGCGGCAGCCTGTAAAACTTCAGCAATTAAAATGAACGTAGAAAAGAAAATAGTTGTCTATCAGGTTTTTACCAGATTATTCGGCAACAAAAATACCACAAACAAACCTTGGGGAACCATTGAGGAAAATGGAGTAGGGAAGTTCAATGATTTCACTGATAAAGCTTTGAATGAAATCAAGGATTTGGGTGTTACTTATGTTTGGTACACTGGTGTTCCGCATCACGCTTTGGTTCGCGATTATACCAATATTGGCATTTCAAACGATGATCCCGAAGTGGTAAAAGGTCGCGCTGGTTCGCCGTATGCCGTAAAAGATTATTACAATGTAAATCCTGATTTGGCAGTGAATCCTGCTAATCGTTTGCAAGAATTCGAAGATTTGATTGCCCGAACACACAAAGCGGGTTTGAAGGTGATTATTGATATTGTTCCCAATCATATTGCTCGAAAATACGAAGGAAAAAACAATCCGAAAGGGGTGAGAGATTTTGGTGCCGATGATGATACATCAGTAGAATACAAACGCGACAATAACTTCTATTATATTCCAAATACTCATTTTGAAGTTCCCGATGGTATTCATCCATTAAATGGTGAAAGTAATCCGCTTATTGATGGAAAATTCAACGAAAATCCAGCAAAATGGACAGGTAACGGTTCGCGAATGGCAAAACCAGACAAAAACGATTGGTACGAAACCGTGAAAGTAAATTATGGAATTCGCCCTGATGGTTCGAAAGACTTTCCGGAGCTTCCAGCGGGTTATGATACCAAATCATATCAGGAACATTTTGATTTTTGGAAAGATAAAGAGGTTCCAAGTTCTTGGATTAAATTTCGTGATATTGCTTTGTATTGGACTGCTAAAGGCGTTGATGGCTTTAGATATGATATGGCCGAAATGGTGCCGTATGAATTCTGGAGTTTTATGAATTCATCTATAAAAGTTAAAAATCCAGACGCTTTTTTAATGGCCGAAGTGTATAATCCAAATGAATATCGAAATTATATACGTCTCGGAAAAATGGATTATTTGTATGATAAAGTAGAGACTTACGACCATTTGAAAGCGGTAATTCAAGGAAAAACTTCTCCTGACGGACTTTCGGATATTCAACATCGTATGGCCGATATTGAGCACCATATGTTGCATTTCTTGGACAATCACGATGAACAACGTTTGGCAAGTCCTGAATTTGCAGGAACGCCACAAAAAGGAAAACCTTTAATGGTAGTTTCTACAACCATAAGCACTGCACCAACAATGGTTTATTTTGGTCAGGAAGTTGGCGAAGCCGGAAATGAAAATGCCGGTTTTGGAACCCATTCTAGAACTTCAATTTTTGATTATGTTGGTGTACCCAATCTTCAATGTTGGATGAACGAAGGAAAATTCGATGGTGGTCAGCTTTCGCAAGAAGAAAAAAACTTACGTGATTTCTATAAGAGATTGCTAAATTTTTCCATTAATAGTTCAGCTTTAATGGGGAAATTTCAGGAAATTCAAACGATAAATCGTCAATCTACTCAAGGTTATGATGCCGGAATTTTTGCTTTTGTGCGCTGGTCGGATTCCCAAAAGTTAATTATCGTGACTAATTTTTCCTGGCTCACCACAAGTAATTTCGAACTCAAAATCCCTGCCGATATTATTCAAAAATGGAATTTGAAAGACGGAACTTATACCATTACGGATCAATTGTATCACAAGAATAGTGTTCAATTAAGAGTAGAAAACGGGGAAGGAAAAGCACAAATTAGTATTGCTCCTTCGGAATCGTTTATTTTTCAATTGTAGATTTTATTAACCCTGACAGGGTTGGTTTGCTATTTTGTCAAAGCCTCCTCATAATTATCGCCCACTTTTTTCCAATTAATCACGTTGAAAAAAGCATCGACATAATTATTCCGTTTGTATTGGTAATCCAGATAATAAGCGTGTTCCCAAAGGTCTAAAGCCAGAATTGGTTTTCCGGGAACAACTGCATTTCGCATTAATGGATTGTCTTGATTTTGGGTACTGGTAATTTGAAGATCCCCTGATTTATCCACAATTAACCAAACCCAACCCGAACCAAATTGCTTTGTGGCTTCGTCTTTGAATGCCGTTTTGAAGTTGTCGAATGAACCAAATTTTTTGGTGATGGCATTTGCCAAAGGGTCTTTGGGTTGACCACTGGCTTTTGGAGCCATACATTTAAAATACAGGGAATGATTGTAATATCCACCAGCATTATTCCTGATTTCGGCGATGCTTGGGTCTAATTTAGCCAAAACTTCCTCGATGGTAAGGTTCTCCAAATCAGTTCCTGCCAAGGCTTTGTTCAGATTATTGGTGTACGTCAAATAATGTTTGGAATAATGGTTTTCCATCGTCGATACCGAGATGTTGGGGGCCAATGCCTCGTAAGAATAAGGCAGTTTTTCCAGTTGGAATGCGCCTTCATTGGCTTTTACATCGTCAGGATTTCCCTTTATTGTTGCTTTCTTTTGAACTTCCGGCAACGGCACATCTACAACTTCGGTAAGTTTTTTGTTGTTGCAGGAAAACAAAACGACTGCCATAATTAAATTTAATACCAGAAAATATATCTTTTTCATAAGGAGAACTATTTTTCCAACAAGGAATTTATAATTTCGATGTATTGTTCTTTCGCTTCATCAACGGATAAATGGCTTATTTGTATCCAAGCATTGGTTTTGAAGGCATTTCTTAGGTCAAAATGTTCCGATTGATTGTAATTGGCGGTTCCAAAAGTGGCTTGTTTGTAAAAAGCGTAAAGCCGCAACTGGACATCCTGCGGCAACGATGCCTGCGTCATATTCGAAGCAATTTCAAATGCTTCCTGAAATAGAGTGTCTAAATCTTTTTCAATCATTCCACTTTTGTTGCAATTATTGTTTCTCCTCCAATAGCTTTTTGATTGAGCACAACATTGATGGGTGTTCCCAAAGGTAAAAACACGTCGACCCGTGAACCGAATTTGATAAAACCGGCGTCTTGACCTTGAACCACCTGCATTCCTTCTTCAGCATAATTGACGATTCTTCGTGCCAATGCTCCGGCGATTTGTCGATAAAGAATTTCGCCAAATGTCTTGTTCTCGATTACAATGGTGGTTCTTTCATTTTCCTCGCTTGCTTTTGGATGCCAAGCCACCAAGAATTTTCCCGGATGATATTTGCTCAATTTGACGATACCACCAAGCGCATAACGCGTTACGTGAACATTTAAAGGGGACATAAATATGGAGACTTGAATGCGTTTTTCTTTGAAATATTCGCCTTCGAAAACTTCTTCAATTACGACTACTTTCCCATCTACAGGAGCTAGAATTTGGTTTTCGTTTTTATTGATGTTCCGTTTTGGATTTCTAAAAAATTGTAAAATGATGATCAAAAACACGAAAGTAATTATTTGAACGGACATTTTAATCCAATAGGTGTCAATGAATTTATCGGACAACAAAAGTACGATAGCCGTAAAAACGGTACCGAATAGTATAGATTGAGTGCCTTCTTTATGAAACATAGTTTAGAATTTGGTAAAACAAAAATACAATTGGTGCCACAAATATAATACTATCTAATCGATCTAAAATGCCTCCGTGACCCGGCATTATCTTTCCACTATCTTTTATGCCAGCAATTCGTTTGAATTTGGATTCGACTAAGTCTCCAATGGTTCCGAAAACGCCAACAATAACAGCAATTGTCATCCATATAATTATTGATTTTTCGCTGAAATTGACTGAGGGTATTATATATAATTTTGAAATCAAAAATCCTGCAAATATAGCAAAAACAAGTCCTCCAAAAAAACCTTCAATGGTTTTCTTAGGAGAAACCTTTTCGTATAATTTATGTTTGCCAATTGATTTACCTACAAGATAAGCAAAGGTATCGTTAGTCCAAATCAATATAAATAATCCAACAATTATTTTAGGGTTATAATCATTGATTCCAAAGGAAATTTTAGTAATGAAAATAAAAGGCAAAGTAATATAACCTAGAAGGTATAAATATTTTGAAGAGGTACTTATTTTTTGATTAGAATCGTAACATAAGAATAAAATACACTTAATGGAAACTACAATAGTTACTGCCAACAGAATAAGATCCAATTGATGAATATCTATGTTTAAGTTAAATTCTGATTGGAAAACTCTGTTTAAAAAAGCTGTGGTTTGTTTATTATAATGACTAATCAAGTTAATGATAGCATACATTGAAATTCCTGATAAAATGGGAAAAATGCTGTTTATTTGAACTAAATGAGAAAATTCAAATAGAGCAATAATTAAAAATAAACCAAACAATAAAAAAAAGCTTTCAGTAGAGTAGAGTATCGAGGCAAGCAATAAAATCACATAAATGGCACCAGATATTGATCTCTTGAGTGTTTCATTCATTTTAAAGATCTTCTAAAAGCAATAAATATAGATTTTTCGCAGAACTTCCGTATTGGGTAAAATCTTCCTCTTCGACTTTTTCAAAATATTTTATTGTCGTAATATTTGTAGGGTAATCTCTGACATATTTGTTTTTGATACCACTCAATCCATCACTTTTTGTTTCAATAATCTGGCTTGTTTTTGCCAAAACTATGATGTTCGCCGGAAGCTCATTTGGTTTATGCTGCTTAATTTGTTTTGATGAAAACAATATAGAACCTTCGTCGGCAATCAAATTTTCGCAATTTGCCAGAAGAAAGGAAGGGTTTTTTGGTTTGTGATACGTAATTTTATTTTCTTCGAGCATATTAAAAATCTCGGGTTCGTAGCATAAAGCTTCGCTTTCGAACCAGTCATTCTCTTCGAGTATATTTTCAAAGTGGTCTTTTACTTCGGTTTCATTTTCACAGTATAGAAATTTACCTCCATTTTTCTTGAAATTATAAATAAATTGCTCATCAAGTGGTGCATTGGCATCAGGAGTATACTTGCTAAATTCTTTATCTTTTTCTGCTTCTGAAGGCGGATTATTAGCACCAAAAAATTTTCTAAAAAGACTCATATTTTTTAAAACTACTATTGTTTATTATTGGAAACCGTTCAAAGATAAAAAAATCTTAATTCAAAAGTCATTTTTGAATTAAGATTTTAAAAATAATATAAAATAGGGGTTTTAGGAAACTACTTCTTCAAGATTGGAGTCAAAGGTTCTTTTTCCGAAAATGGATTCCAAATCATCTTTGAATATTACTTCTTTCTCAATCAGAATGTCTGCAAGTTGATTCAATTTATCTTTGTTTTCTTCCAATATTTTGATAGCTCTTTCGTATTGACTTTCTATCAACAATGAAATTTCTTTATCAATTGTCTTGGCAGTTTCCTCAGAATAAGGTTTAGAAAAGCTGTATTCGCTTTGCCCGGTTGAATCGTAATAGGTAACGTTTCCTATTTTTTCGTTCAAACCATAGATGGTCACCATGGCACGAGCTTGTCGGGTTACTTTTTCTAAATCGCTTAATGCGCCAGTAGAAATCCTGTCAAAAGTTACTTTTTCGGCAGCTCTTCCTCCCATTGTGGCGCACATTTCGTCAAGCATTTGGTCGGTGCGAACAATCAAGCGTTCTTCTGGTAAATACCAAGCCGCTCCAAGACTTTGCCCTCTTGGAACAATCGTAACTTTAATTAATGGCGCTGCGTGTTCCAGCATCCAGCTTACCGTTGCGTGTCCAGCTTCATGAATAGCAATTGCTTTCTTTTCATCAGGAGTTACAATTTTATTTTTCTTTTCTAGTCCACCAACAATTCTATCAACGGCATCCAAAAAATCTTGTTTATCAACAGCTGTTTTGTTATTTCTTGCCGCAATCAAGGCAGCT
Organism: uncultured Bacteroidota bacterium; assembly: GCA_903861155.1. Classification (GTDB taxonomy): domain Bacteria; phylum Bacteroidota; class Bacteroidia; order Flavobacteriales; family Flavobacteriaceae; genus Flavobacterium. Next base: position 6,464 of record CAIOTL010000063.1, on the reverse strand, counting down.
TCATTACACACATTGGCAATATCGGCACCTGAAAAACCAGGAGTTTGCTTGGCCAAAAAGTCAGTGTCAAGACCTTCAATTTTTTTCAAAGGCTCAAGATGTACTTTAAAAATTTCGGCCCGTTCACGGATGTCTGGCAAATCCACAAAAATTTGTCTATCAAAACGACCTGCACGCATCAAGGCTTTGTCCAATACATCGGCTCTATTTGTAGCAGCTAAAACAATCACGTTTGAATTGGTTCCGAAACCATCCATTTCAGTTAGTAATTGGTTCAAGGTGTTTTCGCGTTCGTCATTTCCTCCTGACATGTTATTTTTTCCTCTTGCTCTTCCCACGGCGTCAATTTCATCGATAAAGATGATTGCTGGCGCTTTTTCTTTGGCTTGTTTAAATAAATCACGCACTCTTGAGGCACCTACACCAACAAACATTTCCACAAAATCAGAACCTGATAAAGAGAAAAATGGAACTTGGGCTTCGCCAGCAACGGCTTTGGCCAATAAGGTTTTTCCGGTTCCAGGAGGCCCTACGAGCAAAGCGCCTTTTGGAATTTTACCACCCAGATTGGTGTATTTTTCGGGGTTTTTCAAAAATTCAACGATTTCCTGAATTTCTTCTTTGGCACCTTCTAAACCAGCAACGTCTTTAAAAGATGTTTTAATATCGGTTTTTTCATCAAAAAGTTTGGCCTTTGATTTCCCAATATTAAAAATTTGCCCGCCACCACCACCACTGCCTCCAGACATTCTTCGCATGATAAATATCCAAACTCCAATGATAATAATTATGGGTAATAGGCTAACTAAAATGTCTGTCCAATTATTTTTTGGCAAGAAATTAAAATCTTTCAATTTTCCTTCGGCAACAGCTTTCTCCAATTTGGTTTGGAATAATTGGTCGTTTCCAATAACGAAAGTGTAATGTGGCCCTTTATTTGGACGATCTAACATATCTTTTGCCACTTTTACATTGGCAGGTTCCTTCAATGCAGTAGCAGTTAGGTAAACTTCGGCTTCCGATTTATTGTAAACGATTACTTTTTCTATTGCGCCTTTTTCAAGATACGCATTAAAGTTAGAAGACGTTAATTGAGACGGCTCCGAAAAGTTTGAACCACCGGTTATAAAGCTTATGAACAAGAATATTAATAGTATTGCAGCATAAATTAACCAAGGGCTTACTTTAAATTTATTTGAATTTGGATTGTTATCTTTAGCCATTACAGTTTGTTTCTTTAGTATTTATTTTCGATTTTGGTGATTTTTGCATCGCCCCAAAGACTCTCGATATTATAATATTCTCGAATGTGTTTTTGAAAAACGTGAACCACGATATTTACATAGTCCATAAGCACCCATTCAGCATTATCAGTGCCTTCAACATGCCAAGGCTTGTCTTTTAATTCTTTCGAAACTGTTTTTTGAATGGAGTTAACGATGGCGTTAACCTGAGTGTTTGAATTACCGTTGCAGATGACAAAATAGTCACAAACGGCGGTGTCTATTTCTCTTAAATCCAGAATATCTATGTCATTTCCTTTTACTTCTTCGATTCCTTTGATGATGTTTGCCAATAGAACATCATTATTTACAGTCTTTTTTGCCATGAATTATTTTTAAATAAGTTTGTAAAGTTACCATTTTTTGTGATTATTTTTGAACCTTAACATAATATTAAATTATGTACCAAAAATAAATTCTCATGAAACTAATCAAACTCGATGCCATAGATTCTACAAATGAATTTCTGAAAGGATTGTCGAGCAATCAAAAAATAGAAAATTTCACAGTAGTTACCGCTGAGAATCAAACCAAAGGTAAGGGGCAAATGGGTTCTTTTTGGACTTCTGAACCTAGTAAAAACTTAATTATGAGTGTTTTGGTTAAGGATTTTTTAGTGGAAACGAGCTGGGTATTTAATATTAATATTGTGGTGTCCGTTACAGTCATTCAGGCTTTAGAAATATTGAAAATTCCGGAATTAAGCATCAAATGGCCAAACGACATTATGTCATATAGCAAAAAGATTGGCGGAATTTTGATTGAAAACAGCATAAAAAGCAACGGAACCATCGTTTCCATTGTAGGTTTGGGACTGAACGTCAACCAAACGGATTTTGAAGATTTGCCGAAAGCCTCTTCCTTGTCCGTGATTTGCAAGACTAATTTTGACAAGGAAGAAATTCTCTTGAAGATTATCGAAAAATTGGAACAAAATATTCAATTCTGGAATAAAAATTCTGATTTATTGAAGAAGGAATATAGCAATAAACTCTTCAAAAAAGGAATTCCGATACCGTTCTCAGACCAAAATAACCATAATTTTATGGGAATCATTCAAGGGGTAAATGCTATTGGAAAACTCCAAATACTTCTTGAAAATGACTCGATTTCCGATTTTGACATTAAGGAAATTCAAATGTTATATTAAATGTTCACTATTGTTTTAAACTAAAAAAACGTTTCAGTAAAAACCGAAACGTTTCCGTTTTTGTATAAAAAAGTTTTACAATTTTACCGTATTTACAGCCAAAGTTTCGATGAATTTTGAAATGGGCCCTTTAATCATCATCGCCATCATTGCGTTGAATTCACCTTCAAAATCAAGTTTTACTTCACTTGATTTATCCAAAACGGCATTGATATTAGCAGTCAAAGAGAAGGATAATTTATTGCTCGCAGAACCAAAAACTATTTTGTTTGGCACCACTTTTTCGATTGTTTTTAGTTGTATTTCGGGCATTCCCTTTAATCCAAAAATAAAAGAATCTTCCCCAATAACTTCAAATTTCGCAATATTTTCGGGCATTAGTTTTTCAAAATTTTTCATATCGGTTAATAAATCAAATAATTCTTGCGCTGATTTGTTGACAGAAACTTTGGGGCTTTGCAAATTCATAGTTATTCTTTTTTGGATTTTTATATTGGAAAAGGAGCAATACCGTTTTACACTTCCACGCTCCAAGTTGATGGACTCAAGTTCCATTCTCTCAAGGTTTCTTTTTCTTCCTCAGTAATATATTTTTTGGCAACGGCCAAATTCAATAAATTTTGATAATTGCTTAAAGTTAATAAATCGACATTGGCATTTTTGAAATTTTCTTGGGCGATATCAAAGCCGTAAGTAAATATGGCGACCATTCCTTTTATATTTGCTCCGGCAGTTCGTAAAGCTTCAACAGCAAGGAGACTACTGTTTCCGGTGCTTATCAAATCCTCGACAATGACCACATTTTGCCCTTTTTGCAAAAAACCTTCTACCTGGTTTTGGCGACCGTGTTTTTTTGGTTCCGGACGAACATACACAAACGGCAAACCTAAACTTTCGGCAACCAAGATACCAATTCCTATGGCTCCGGTGGCTACACCAGCAATTACATCAGGTTTTCCAAATTGTTTTTCAATATTTTTCGAAAATTCATCTCGGACAAAATTTCTTATGGCTGGAAATGAGAGAATTATACGGTTGTCACAATAAATTGGTGATTGCCATCCTGAAGCCCATGTAAAAGGATTTCTTGGATTCAATTTAATTGCATTTATTTGCAAAAGCAATTCGGCAGTTTTCTCGGCGGTATCTTTATTAAATATCATAATACAAATGTATAAAGTTTTTGTGAACGACAAACCACTTTTTTTGACAAATGAAATCTCCAAGGAGACTAATTTTCAAATTTTCTTGTTAGAAAGTATTGACATTAAACAACTTATAGTCAAAATATTTCAAAATAAAATTCAGAAAGCTTATTTGTATCATCCTGATGAAAAGCAGATTATGAAAACCCTGAAATCAAAAATCCCCGTCAATAAAGCGGGCGGAGGATTGGTTTACAACAAAAAAGGGGAAGTTTTATTCATTTTTAGAGGTGGAAAATGGGATTTACCAAAAGGCGGAACCGAAAAAGGAGAAGAAATCGAAGCCACTGCAATGCGCGAAGTGGAAGAAGAGACTGGCGTAAACCAATTAACCATTACCAAAAAACTCCAAAAAACCTATCACATTTTTAAACGAAACGGAATTTATAAACTCAAAATCACCCATTGGTTCGAAATGCATTCTGATTTTGATGGAATTCCTGTGGGACAAATTGAAGAAGGCATCGAAAAAGCAGTTTGGCTCAGTCCGAGTGAAATGCCAGAAGTTCTGAAAAATTCCTATGAAAATATAAAATTATTGTTCGAAGAGGAGAATTTAGTGAAATAGGAATTATTTTTAATTCATCACTTATAATTCATAATTCATTTTACCTTTGCAAAATGAATAAAAAACACCATTCCAACAATATACTACTTAATTTAGGTTTCGAAAATCTAAACGAAATGCAAGTTGCTGCTCAAGAAACTATTTTGAGCGACAACAATATTTTACTGCTTTCGCCAACAGGTTCAGGGAAAACACTCGCTTTTTTGTTGCCCATTTTCGAAATGCTAAAACCCGAAATTCTTTCCGTGCAATGTTTGATTCTGGTTCCATCACGTGAATTAGGACTTCAAATTGAGCAAGTTTGGAAAAAAATGGGTACCGATTACAAAGTGAATGTGTGTTACGGCGGACATTCCATCGATACCGAAATCAAGAATTTAAGCAATCCGCCGGCAGTTCTAATTGGAACTCCGGGTCGAATTGCCGACCATATTGACCGAGGAACATTTCGGTTGGACAAAATTGAAACCTTGATTCTCGATGAGTTTGATAAGTCGTTGCAATTGGGATTTCATGAGCAAATGTCATTCATCATTGGAAAATTATCAAAACTGAACAAACGCGTTTTGGTTTCGGCAACATCGGATATTGAGATTCCAAAATACACGAGAGTTGTTAACCCGACGATTTTGGATTTTATTCCAAACGAAGAAGAAACAACTAATCTTTCTATGAAAATGGTCGTTTCGAAAGAAAAAGACAAAATAGGGAGTTTGTTTAATTTAATTTGTTCGTTAAAGTCGCAATCAGCTTTGGTTTTTTGTAATCACAGAGACGCTGCAGAACGCATAAGCGACACTTTAAACGAAAAAGGAATTTATGCCACTTATTATCACGGCGGAATGGATCAGGACGAACGCGAACGCGCTTTAATCCAGTTCAGAAACGGAAGCGTTAGTTATTTGATTACAACGGATTTAGCGGCTCGTGGACTCGATATTCCCGAAATGAAACATGTAATTCATTACCATTTGCCTTCCAAAGAAGATGAATTCACGCATAGAAACGGTAGAACAGCAAGAATGTTGGCCTCAGGAACAGCGTATATCATAGCCCACGATAGCGAAAAAAAGCTGGACTATATTGATTATGGAATGCAGGTTCTTAAAGTGGAAAACAGCACAACGTTACCAAAACCACCCGAATTTCAAACCATCTACATCAGTGGTGGAAAGAAAAACAAATTGAATAAAATAGATGTCGTGGGTTTCTTTTCCCAAAAAGGAAAACTCGAAAAAGGCGATTTGGGATTAATCGAAGTAAAGGATTTTATTTCGTTTGCCGCCGTAAAATTCAATAAAGTGAAAGACTTGCTTCACAACATTAAGGATGAAAAAATGAAAGGCAAGAAATTCAAAATTGAGGTTGCCAGAAAGGTAATCAAGAAAGAAGATGAGTAATCAGTATTCAGTTTTTGAGTGTTCAGTAAAAATCGTTAGCGGTATTTAGGACCACACGAAAGGATTCGTGTAGTAGCTTGGGAAAGGATTCGGGAATTGGTAAAAATCATTGTGCTAAAATTCTTTTGGAGTAAGTTTTTTAATTAATTTTCCGTTTATATCAAACAAACAATTTTGAGTATATCTTCCTTTGTATTCTTGATTGTTTTTTGACTCAAAACCTGTGACTTTAACTTTTACACCTTCTGCAGTTACTTTTTGCAACCAGCCAGCTTTATAGAAAACTAATTTGTTTGTTTTAAAATTATAGTAGTGAATTGCTGGACAAACTGCCCAACCGTCTGTTTGAAAAAACAATCTCTCACCGTCTGTGGTAAGCATAGGTAACTCGAAACCGCACAAATTGTTGTTAGGGTAAATATTTGAATGGGCATAATCTGGCTGAGTGCCTCCAACACCGTCTAAACAAGTCGTAAAAAGAACTGTCTCCTTGTTTGATTTAATAGTAAAGACGCAAATTGAAAGTTGGTCTGAGGATTCTCCACCCTCTTCTCCTTTAGTTTTTGAATATTGTTCAATCCTTTTATAGAGAACAAAATTTTTAGCTCTGGAGAAAGCTATAACAGAGTTGTTTCCTGTCGAAACAATTTTTTTTGTGTTATTATTGTCGTATGAAATAAATATTTTTCCATCTTTTGCAAAGGCATTTGCTAAATTCTGTGCATTGCATAAATTCACGAACAAAATAGCAATTAAGAAGTTAAGTATTGTTTTTATCATTGTATTTTTTTTGTAGTGTTTATTAAACTTTATTTATTTCATTAAATTGAAATACTAGCAGCTATATTAAGTTGATGA